>CALHZT010000061.1 GCA_938040995.1 uncultured Pirellulaceae bacterium
TGCGGTTCGGGATGCTCTTGCCGCCAATCCAAAGCTGGATGACGACATGACTTCGAAGTTGACCGACATGATCAACACGTTCAACAAGAAGTTCGGTTACGAAAAGCAGGAAGAGTCCGAAGAAGCCTAGAAGCCATTTCAAAACTTGAATCCGGAAGTTCGCAGCACCGCCGTTTAGCGATTTAGGCGGCAGTTCCTGCAAAATCCGGCACCTAGAACTGAAATAGCTTGTAGCAAACACGAACCATAAATCTCAAATCTCAAATCCCAAATCTGAAATCTGAAATCTGAAACCAAACAATAACCAAAGACCCAGACAATGGCTAACGCCCGAGCCCTCGATAAACGCCGCAAGTCCGTAAAGAACATCCGCAAGATCACGCGGACGATGGAACTTATTGCGACTGCCCGATTCAAAAAAGCTATGGATCGCGCCGCGTCGGCCTCTGCCTACACTGATCGCATTACTAACTTGGTCGGCGATCTGACAAAAACAGGCCTCAAGGTTCAGCATCCGCTACTGGAGCAGCGCGACGAAACGAATCGCGTGGTGGTCCTTGTGCTGACTTCGAATCGCGGACTTTGCGGTGGATACAACGGTAACGTCATTCGCATGGCGAATCAGCGTTGGGATGAAGTTTCCTCGTCGAGTTCGGATATCCCAACAGCGGAGCTTGAGATTTCCGGCAAGCGTGGTTTGTCGGCATTCAAGTATCGCGGCATAACGCCCCATGAGTCGTATTCGCATTTCGAGGACAAACCTCGTTTTGACGAAGTCGAAGTGTTGGCTGATCGTTACCTCGAGCAGTACATCGCGGGTGATCTCGATCGACTGGATGTCGTTTACACTCAGTTTCAAACAGCGGCTCGACAAAGAGCCACGATCGAAACATTGTTACCACTCGGTTCGCTGGAAAGTGAAAACGACGATGCAGCGGATGCCGCCACAGGTGGTGACTCGACTTATGAGTTTGTGCCCTCGGCAGAGAGCATTCTCGAAGAAGTAGTCCCGACGAGTTTCAAAGTCAAATTGTTCAAGTGTTTCCTTGATGCTGCCGTGAGCGAGCAGATCGCCCGCATGGTAGCCATGAAGTCGGCAACGGAAAACGCCGGTGATCTGATCAAGCAACTTTCGATGACGTACAACCGTGCCCGCCAATCGCAGATTACGGGTGAGATCATGGAAATCATCGGTGGTGTGGAAGCACTCAAAGGTTAATTCAAAAGCAAAATGAACCAGGTTTTGCCTCGCGAGGCCTGTGGAAAGTCAGTTGTGCCGAACGGCACGGCCAAAACCAAACGAGAATAGATATGTCCTCAACACTAGACGCAACGTCCAAAGGCGTTGGCAAAATCACGCAAGTCATCGGTTCGACGTTCGATGTTCAGTTCCCCGAAGAAGCGCTTCCAGCGATTTATAACGCTGTCAAAATCGAGAGCGAAATCAAAGGCGTCTCGATCAATCTGACGGGGGAAGTCCAACAGCAGCTGGGTGGCGGCCGTGTTCGCTGCGTTGCTCTGGGAAGTACCGAAGGCCTGATGCGAGGTCAGGATTGCGTCGACACTGGTGCACCGCTTTCCGTGCCCGTCGGCGAAGCCACTCTCGGTCGCGTGTTCAACCTGAAGGGTGAACCGATCGACGATCGTGGGCCGGTCAATGCCGACGAGCATTGGGCGATTCATCGTGAAGCTCCAGCCGTCGATGATCTTTCGACAAGTACTGAGCTCTTCGAAACGGGTATCAAGGTTGTCGACCTGCTGACTCCGTTCGTTCGTGGTGGTAAAGCCGGACTGTTCGGCGGTGCTGGTCTTGGAAAGACAGTTATTCTGACCGAGATGATCGCCCGTATCGCATCGTCGCACGGTGGTTACTCGGTGTTCGCCGGTGTTGGTGAGCGTACGCGAGAAGGAACCGACCTCTGGTTGGAAATGCAGGAAGCCGCGATTGGTGATACCGGTCGTAAAGTTATCGAACAAACCTGCATGGTGTTCGGTCAGATGAACGAGCCGCCGGGTGCTCGACTTCGAGTCGCACTTTCCGCACTCACGATGGCGGAGTATTTCCGTGATACCACGGGTAAAGATACGCTCCTCTTCGTTGACAACATTTTCCGATTCTCCCAGGCAGGTTCGGAAGTATCCGCCCTCCTCGGTCGTATGCCGTCCGCGGTGGGTTACCAGCCAACCCTGGCGACGGAAATGGGACAGCTGCAGGAGCGAATTGCATCGACAAGCAAAGGTGCTATCACATCTGTTCAAGCCGTCTATGTGCCGGCGGATGATCCTACCGATCCTGCCCCGGCGACTGCGTTCGGTCAGCTCGACGCATTCATCTATCTTGAGCGTTCGATTTCGGAGAAAGGGATTTACCCGGCGATCGACCCACTGGCATCTTCCAGTCGAATTCTGGATCCGCAGTACGTGGGTGATCGTCACTATGCGATTGCCCGTCGCGTTCAAACAACGCTTCAGCGTTATCGTGAGCTTCAGGATATTATCGCGATTCTTGGTGTCGACGAGTTGAGCGAAGACGACAAGATGATCGTCCATCGCGCTCGTCGAATCGAGCGATTCCTGTCGCAGCCGTTTCTTGTGGCGGAGGTGTTCACCGGCAAGCCGGGACAGATCACGCCACTTGAAGAAACGATTCGCTCGTTCGAAGAGATCTGTGATGGCAAGTGGGATCACCTGCCGGAACAGGCCTTCATGTACGTTGGCGGTATCGAGCAGGCGGAAGAGCAAGCCAAGAAGATGGCTGAAGAAGCCAACTAGAGAAACGGAAATGTGCCCGACTGTAGCCGGACTGGCAACAGTTCGGGCGTATTGCCAGCCAAAACCAGCCACTCCCGAAGTCTTGCGACATCGGCTACAGCAAAGCACCTTTTAACCAATTAGCGATCACCATGGCCGAAATGCAATGCCTCGTCGTAACGCCTGAAGAAACTGCCGTCG
The DNA here is from genome assembly GCA_938040995.1 of uncultured Pirellulaceae bacterium. Taxonomy (GTDB): domain Bacteria; phylum Planctomycetota; class Planctomycetia; order Pirellulales; family Pirellulaceae; genus CALHZT01. Next base: position 2,953 of record CALHZT010000061.1, read on the forward strand.
ATGAGATGGTGACTTTTGTTGCGTTGCCATTGTTCGATGGCGAAAAGGGTGTTGGCGTTGGTCACGCGCCATTGATTGGCCGCATGGGAACTGGCGAGCTTCGTCTGACGACCACGGATGGTGGCATCAAACGCTACTTCATAGATGGCGGCTTTGTTCAGATCGCTGACAACGTCATTTCGATCATGTCGAACCGGGCGATTCCGGCGGCCAAGCTCAAGGTCGAAGAAGTTCAGGAGCAGCTCAAGACTGCGGCTGAACAAAAGGCCAACTCGGACGAGCTTCTCGATGCTCGTGACAAAGCCGTCGCAACGGCTCGTGCCCAATTGCGAGTCGCCGAGCGATCGTAATTTGAATCGCACCGTGATCGTAGGTTAGTAGGCTGGCACCAGCGGCGAGACGATTTCCAACATGCGTTCGTCCAATGCCGCGCAGTGCCGGCAGCTCACCGACCGGCAGGTCGGTGTTAATCACAACCCGACGCGTGAGCGAGGGACCTCGCAGCACTGGATAAAATCCCTCGCTCACGCGGCGGGTTATGATGATCGATGCACGCCGCGTTAAACGTCCGCGCGATTCTAGAAATGATACGGATAGTCGGACCAGTCCGGCTTGCGCTTTTCAAGAAACGAATCCCGCCCTTCTCTGGCTTCGTCCGTTCCATACGCGAGTCGCGTCGCCTCGCCGGCGAACAGTTGTTGCCCGACAAGTCCGTCATCCGTCAGGTTAAACGCGTACTTCACCATTCGCTGAGCCGTCGGGCTCTTCTCGCAAATTTCCGTCGCCCATTGTAGTGCTTCCATCTCGAGCTGGTCGTGAGGCACCACTGCATTTACCGCGCCTTGCTGTTTCGCTTCCTCCGCGGAATAAGTCCGACCGAGAAAGAAAATTTCGCGGGCGATCTTTTGACCAACCTGCTTGGCGAGATAAGCCGATCCAAACCCACCATCAAAACTGGCTACGTCCGTATCGGTCTGTTTGAATTTTGCGTGTTCGGCCGAGGCAATGGTCAAATCGCAAATGACGTGAAGACTGTGTCCACCTCCGACGGCCCAGCCGGGAACGGCGCAGATCACCACTTTGGGCATCATGCGAATCAGTCGTTGGCATTCCAGAATGTGCAAGCGACCGGCTCGCTTCGTATCTATTTCTTCGGCGGTTCCTTTGGAGTACTTGTAACCGTCCTTGCCGCGAACGCGTTGGTCGCCACCCGAACAGAACGCCCATCCGCCATCCTTTGGCGAAGGCCCGTTGCCGGTAAGAATGACTGCACCGATGTCGCTGGCTTGGCGGGCATGGTCAAGCGCCGTATAAAGTTCATCCACCGTCTGGGGCCGAAATGCGTTTCGCACTTCCGGGCGGTTGAAAGCGATCCGTACCGCACCGACATGCTTTGCCCGGTGGTAGGTAATATCTGCAAAGTCGAACTGATCGAGTTCGCTCCACAATGTATCGTCGAAAATTTCTGAAACTGCTTTGGTCATATGGCCCCTTTCGCTCCTCGGGTAGAACCGTCCTGAGAAGAGAATCATAACGGAATCGCGACTGATGCGCATTGCCATTCATGTCGCCTCGTTTCGCGGAGATCTGGAAGCCAACTGCAGCAACTTGTGCTTTGGCGCGTTGAGGTAGTGGACGAGGCAACGAGTCCCTGCTTGCAATGAAGCCCTTGAAGCAACGAAACCCTTTGAAGCAGCGACCAAGGCGAGCGGCGGACTAAAATTTACCAACTTGCATTCTTGAGCCGCTATGGCCACCGATGTCTTATTGGTAAATTCCCACTCGCCTTTCGCCGAAGGAAAGGACTCGTGGCCTCGTCCACTACGGCCAACGCTGATTATTGAGCGGTCGGCACACTGCACTGGAGAACTGTGACACGGACCAAAGGTCACTTCGTATTGAAACGCCGCATCACTTCGAGCGTTTCTTCGCTGACATGATGCTCGATACCTTCCGCATCCATTTCAGCGACTTCTGCACTGACCCCGAGCTTCTTTAGAAACTCCAGAACGATCTGGTGACGTTCCCGCGACTGATCAGCCAGTCGCTTTCCCTTTTTGGTCAGGGAAACTGGCCGGTACGCTTCTTTCCTTACGAGGCCCTCACGCTGCAGCCTTGCAAGAATGCGTGACACCGTGACATGACTGACCGAAAAGTGCTTTCGCAAATCATCAACGCGGCACTCGCCTTTCGCCGAGAGGATATCGTCAATCGCCTCGACGTAGTCCTCCGCCGCCTCGGTAGCGTGGTCCTTTCGCGTGCGCTGGTGGCTGGCGCTTGAACTGGTGGTTGGTTTCATCGGGACGTCTGCGTGAAGCTCTTCGGTTTCCCCAATTGTAACCGATATCTGGCACCCTTGACCAAAGTGTAGCTTGTGCTACAAATAGTGTAGCGTATGCTACAGATTGACTTTGCCAGAAGAGGCCAGAAGAAGCATATCGCAATGGCGTTGGTGAAAACGACACAGGAATTGGGATAACAGTGAAAGATCAGAAGTCAAACCGTGGATTCACGCTGGTAGAACTCCTCGTGGTCATTGCCATCATTGGCATCCTGGTTGCATTGCTACTACCGGCTGTGCAACAGGCGAGAGAGTCCGCAAGGAAAATCCAATGCGTGAACCACCTCAAGCAAATTGGGTTGGCGACACTGAATTTTGAATCATCCAATCGGTCATTTCCGGCTGGCTACTCTTCCGACGACTCGCACCTTGCCCGATCTTCCCGCGATCCGCAGACCTGGGACGCAGGTCCTGGTTGGGGTTGGGCCGCTCATATTCTTCCGTTCCTTGAAGAGACGGCGATCGCTTCGGGCATCGATTACAGCCGGCCAATCTGGGACCAGGCGACAGACCAGTTCATCCGTAGCCCGGTTTCCACTTTCCTTTGCCCTTCTGTTTCTGGCCCCACGGATGCGATCGAAGTTCTGGACGAATCGTCGGCGCCACATTCGCCCAACAATCGGGAATTACGACTGGGAAGGTCCCACTACGTCGCCAGTCACGGGCAAGAATCCTGTTGGGGCGAGTGCGGTGCGATGCTTGAAGGACCAGTCTTTACGAATATCTACACCGGGCAGACTGAGATCGTACGGCATGATGGCGACGTATCAAAGATCGCGGACGGCCCCTTCTATCGGAATTCTGAAACACGAGTCCGTCACATTCGCGACGGACTTTCCAAAACGATATTCTTTGGTGAACATTCATCGCGGCTGAGCGACAAAACGTGGGTCGGAGTTGTACCCGGTGCCTTTACCCACCCTCGCATGACTTCGCCAGAAAATGGATCGGATGCTGCGGCAACGATGGTCCTGGTGCATGGCGGGCCGTCTGGTGGCGAACTCGACATCACGGGCGAGCCGATTATTCACCCCGTCAATTTTCCAACGTTCCATGTCGGCCAGATGTATGCAGAGCATCCCGGCGGAGGCAATGTAGCGCTCGGAGATGGCAGCGTCCGGTTCGTTGCTGACAATGTTGATCTGATTTTGTGGGCAGAATACTCCAGCATCGGCGAAAGCGAAGTCAATGAAAAATTTCTTTAAGTCGCCGATGACTGCTTTGGCCATCCTTGTCATGCTGACTGGCTTCAGTGGTTGCGGCTATCCGAAGGTCAGTCAATCAACTTATGCCTATGCGAAAGCGATTTACACGGTCGCCAACCAGCAAGACGCGAAACGAATCCCGGCGATTCGCGAGCGAATTGAGCAGGCAATCGAAGAAGGTGTAATTCAACCGAACGAAGCCCGATTTCTATTTGAAATTCTGACCGACGCGGATGGCGGGGAATGGTCTAAGGCAAGTCGTCGGGCACGTAAGCTGATGATGGATCAGGTTGAAACGGGGTAAATCGCGATCGTTGTTTCCTGTGTGGAATCCAGTTGCCATTGAAAAAACGAAAAAACTTATTTCGTTTCTTTCGCGTCTTTCGCGGTTCACCATGTCCGCCAGAAACATGCACGGTCGCCAACCAGGAAACGAGAACCGCAGATGGACGCGAATACTGAAGGAGAAAGAGGCGAACCAACGAAGATTGACTAACAAGCGAGGGTGTACCGAATGGTAACCGCTCTCGGATATGGACGTTTCCTCAGGTTCGAGAGGGTCAAGATGGTTCGAGAGTCAGGCACAAATTTTCGGGGTTTGTCGGCAAAGCGAAATAAGTCAGTTTGCCGCCGAAAAATTGAGCCAGACCCTTGCCCGCGTGAACGGTTACAAAAAAACTTCCAGTGTCTTTATCCGTTCGTCGGAAAAGAATGGCCGCCGCTCCTGAGAGAGCGACGGCCTCGTGAAATCAGTTTTCACTTTCGTATTACGGGAGCTGTACCGACTCGCTACCGTTTCTTGTCGCGATTGCGGCATAGACGACCGGATCCACTGTGTCGGTGATACCAACGGTATGCGCATCAGCAAACGCGTGGATGGCGATGCCACCGTGTTCACTGCTCGGTCCCCACATCCGCGGTCCGCCAGGGAAGCCCTCAAAGAAGTTCCTCGACGTCGACGCGTTCGGATCTGGCCCAATGTTGAGACCAGTTCGAGTCCGGGCATCCGCGTCTTCCGGATCCATCAGGATGGTCCAGGTTGACGATGCATCGTACCAGGAGTTCAGCGCATCTTCACGACTTTCGCAGATGAGAACCGTCTTCGAACCGCCGTCAGAAATACCACCGAACGTGACACCACGTCCACGGTTGGACTGTGTCCCCGGCACAATGATGCCGTTGTAATCGACACCGAGACTTGCCGAAGTCATATGGGAACCCACAACAGCCAGATAATTCCCAGCCGCTAATTCAAGGTCACCATATCGGCTGGACTCCGCGAAGTCATCGCCGGAGAATGCCGGGCAAACAAACGACTTTACCCGAGAGGATGCCCAGTAGTTTCCATCAGCATCCACGACGTTACCGTCAAAAGCTGACTTTTGGAAAGTCCCGGAAGTCCCGCGAATTGCGTCATAAAGCGCCTGCTCTTCAACGAACGGTAACAGCTTGACCAGGTAGCTAAAGCCACCGGCTCGCTGTGCACCGGCATCGATCGCGGGCGTTCCATAATCGGAATCCATCAGTTCTGCGCCAGTCGGCCAGGTCTTGTTTTGACCCTCGACCTCGCCCAGATCATTCGCCAATGGAAACCGCCGGCTTGCCGACTCAAAATTGAGCGTGGCAAGCGCAAGCTGTCGCATATTGTTTTTGCAGGACATCCGCCAGGCGGCTTGCCTCGCAGCCTGAACGGCAGGCAACAACAATGCGACAAGGATGCCGATGATGGCAATCACCACCAACAGCTCGACGAGGGTAAAGCCCCGTCGCTGTCTCGAAGAAAACATAAAACACCTCAACAAAATAAAGGAATAAAAAATATGAATGAAGCAGCAAACGCTGCATGCTTCCAGGTGTTATGAATTCACTTTAGAAAAGTCGCACTTCATGTGGCAAAAAAGTGGCAAAGTCGCCAGATTCGGATGTTCGCCGATTCGGGGGCGGGCGGCACCTTGAGGATTGTGAAGGCGTTTGTCTAACTGCACCAACGGTCCCTACCCCACCGCTTGCTAGCAAAAGTCGCCGGGAGCGAAGCGGTGTTGTGGCGTACCCGTTCCTCGATCGCCGATGTAAACCCTGACGCCCAAGTGAGGCGTGGATGACTTTCGCTGCCCTTTTGCTCCCAACGTTAATTTATGCCTGAATTTGTTGATCCATACGAACCGCACAGTCAGTCAATGCTGCCTGAAGATCCGAACGGACGCACGGTGGCGATTGTCGCGGAAAGCGGTGACGACGAAGGTAGGCGTTGGATCATCAACAAGCCGGTGTTTGTGATAGGTGCCGCGGAAGACTGTGATTTGCGGATCGAGAACAGCCATCTTGGAAAGTATCACGCGTACATTTTTCTTCGCGACCACGTGGTGACTCTTCGTCAACTTGGTCCCGCACCGGTGGTTACCGTGAATGGCCGTTTGATGCGTTGGGGCGAGTTGCAGGATGGCGATTTGTTGATGTTGGGTTCGACGCAGGTTCGAGTCGAACTGAGCGTCGGTGCCAGTACGGGCAAGTGCCCGGCAGGCCATGCGGGCAGCGACCATCAGGTTACGGGCATCGAAGCTACCAATGGCACCGCCCGTTTTTCATTTCCGGCCTAGGGATATGCCGGACTTTGTTTGAGTTGTTTGAGTTGTTTGAGTTGTTTGAGGATTCCAGAACGCTACAGGGACGAAGCAATTTATGGCGGAATTCACCAGTCGTATAGTCGGAATCGTTCGCATCGATTCCCAGGCCAGCCGTCGGTGGTTCGAAGGTGCGGACATTGAAGTTCCGTCCCGCTTTCGCGTTGCCGCGCCTGCGGATGTTGTCTACGTCGACAGTCATCGCCTAAGGTCCGAGTTGGATGATCTGTTTGCGCTCGCTTCTTCGGGCGGCCGGTCTGCGAAATAGTGCTCCCGGTGATGTCGTTAATTCGCACTGGTGTCGATAATGCCTTGGTGCCACGTGCGAACGGTA
>CALHZT010000062.1 GCA_938040995.1 uncultured Pirellulaceae bacterium
CAGTCAATCAGGCTCAGCCAGGCAGCGCTCCGATGATGGCGCAACCTCAAGGCGACGCTCCTGTTCGCCGCTAAGGATCGTTCGATCAATTCGTGTCGATTCTCCGTTCATGACGACTCAATTGACGGCCTATGGCGCCTATGGCCGTCTTCCCCGCGAACGCGGGGACCCACTCGAAGCGTATTAACGCTCAATGTTTATCCCTGCATAAAAAAGCCAATTCGATTCAATGGATTCCCGCTTGCGCGGGAAAGACGGTGGAAGATCAGGCAGTAATTTCTCGAACGATCTTAACTGTACGCGAACGTTCGTTGTCACAATTGCTTCACGCGACAAAATCGGGCAAACAAGATTCTTTTTGACGCCAAGTCGATGGCTGGGGTAGCGTGACAGTCTCAAGCAGCATTTTGCTGATTGTTCCATTGACCAGAATCAGGCATTGTCATGGTGAAGCTCCATTCCGCGAACGAGCGTCGCGCTGTCACGATTATCGAACTCCTGGCGGTGATTGCCATTCTCGCGGTGCTGGCAGGACTGTTGTTTCCCGTCATCGGTTCATCCGTAGAGTCGGCTCGTAGGGTGACTTGCACGAGCCGAGTCAGGCAGGTTTGTCTTGGGATGAACCAGATCCTTCAGCTGCATAATGATTTTCCGACGGCCGATGAGGGTACGGCCAGTGGTTGGGCGGTGGACGTTCTTTCCAATCTTGAACTGAATCCATTGGCATCACGAATCGCCGATGTGCCACTCGTCGAAATTCCAGATGATGGACTTCTGCGGCCTCTGATCTTGAGCTGTCCGTCGAATCCGACGGTGCTCAGTCGCGTGGGCAGAATTCAGTCGGCTCATATTGCCATAGATGAGTTTCGCGTGAGCGATGTGCCGGTGGGATTCGATACTCCGTGGCTTTCCAGTCCCGAAATCTTGGGTTCTTTTCGTACGGAGCCTGGGCCGCATCGCGGCGGTTTTATGGTTGGAAATATCAGCGATACCACGGTGCGGCTGAGTAATTGATATTTCCCGGCTGCTTTTTGGATATCGATCAAGGAACAAGGAATGACGAATGACGAAGTGATGATGACATGACCTGCTCACTCGCCACTCGCAACTCGCTGCTCGAAACCCGCTACTCCGTCTTTCCCGCGCAGGCGGGAATCCAGTGAACCGGTTTGGTGGTTTACAACAACTGACAAGTTTGAAGAATCGTCAGCTACAACTGGGTCCCCGCATTCGCGGGGAAGACGGCCGGAGGCCGTCACAGAGAGGGAGGACGGTCCCCTACGCGCTGCACAGACGGGACTCGTTGCCTCGTCCACTACCATCAAAATCAGGATGGTGGTGTAATCGGCTGATGCCACGCCGTTAACTACAAGTCATCAGCCCGGTTCCTGCACTATGAAATTGTCAAATATCATCTGGCTGATTCTCTACCTCCTCATGATCGCCGCGATCGTGATTGGCTTTCAGCGTGGCCGCAAGTTTGCCGTCGAACGATACGGTTCGGATACGGCTCAGGAGAACTGGGACAGCTGGCGCTCGGATGTGAAGGAAATGGATCAGGAAAAGAACAGTCCAACGGAACGACGCGTACCTAAAAGTCCAACGCCGCCGATGCTCGTGCTGATGGGAGATTACTACTGGTCGTGCATGGTTTTCAGTATCGTACTGAGCTCGGCCTTGTTCATGACGACGATGTTTGTTGCGAAGGGTGCCATGAAGCCCACGGTGATTCGCGAAGACTAGCTGGACAGCTTTGTTCGTCGTACCGACTTTAGTCGGAATAGAGGCCGTAGACGATATCTGCCGCCTACAGGCGTTACTACTCAATTGGGACCGACGCGCTGCCGCCCTGAAAGGGCCCCCAACAAGTCAGCCTGGGGCAAACGCGGCGAGCCCCGGCGAGTCGCGAGTCGCCCCAGGTTTCTGAATTCCAGAGGTTGGGCGATCGAGCAGTGTGTTTGAAACTTTTGAGATGATCCGAGATCGCAAGCAATGAGGTTAGCCACTTCAATTTCGGTCTCGGTACGATGAAGAAGTGTTGGGCATTGTGGCTCGACCAATACGTGCTTTGGTATCTGGATTCCTGGGGCGTCGCCCAAACTCGCAGGCTCGTTTTTGCTGTGCCCCAGGCTGGCTTGTTTTGCCACTGCGTGGCGAAGGTTTATCTATCAAATGGTGATCCGCCAGCCGCCCGGTGGAATCGAAAATCGCTGTGAACAACAGGACTCGATTCGCCCGTGCTACTTCTTCGTATAAAGCAGCAGTGAAATGATTGTCTTTGCATCTTTGATGCGACCGTCCTTGATCATCTGAAGTGCTTCTTCCATCGGCACAATCAGGTTTTCGATTTCTTCATACGGCTCGCGCTGCGCATCACCCGCAACGAGATCCTCCGCAACGAAAATGAACATCTCCTCGTCGAGCAAACCAGGAGCCGGAAAAAATGACGCAAGTTGCGTGAGCTTGCCGGCGGTGTAACCCGTCTCTTCGATCAGTTCGCGATGCGCCGTCGCCATCGGCGCTTCGTCTGGCTCGCGAGTTCCCGCGGGAACTTCAATCAGCGTTTCATCTACGGTGACTCGATGGTTGCGGATCAGGCAAATTCGACCATCGTCGAGCAATGGCAGCAATGCTACCGAACCGGGATGGCGAATCACCTCACATTGGCGGGTAACACCGTCCGGATTTTTCCGCTCCACGACACTGACCGAAAAACGGCTTCCCTGATAGGCAATTCTCGAGTCACCAGACATACGACTTACTCCCCAACTGACGATTTTGACGGTATTTGTTGCGGTAATTGGGGGCAATGATACTATGGATGAACAGAATTTCATAAACGGATTGCCCGTTCGTTTCGTACAACAAATAGTAGTGTTGTTGTACCGCGAACTCGCGATACGATTGTCGAATTCGCGCCGTTCCATGATCATTGTGTAAGAGTCGTAAACGATGTATCAACGAGACGTCTGGAGTCTGAGCCTTGGCCGTTGGGGCGGCGTGTATGTTCGGATCCATATTTTCTTTGTGTTGTTTGCCGTGCTCACGGGATACATCGCCAACGAAATGGAACGCGGCCTTATGTGGCTTGCGCTAACCAGCGTCAGCATTCTTTTTGTGAGCGTGCTCGCTCACGAGTTTGGACACTTTTTTGCTGCCCGGCGGTTGGGTGGGCATATGGATACGGTGGTGCTTGGCCCGGTTGGTGGCCTGCGACCGCCTCGTGTTCCTCGTGATCCTCAGAGTGAGTTGCTGACCTTGCTGGCTGGTCCAGCCGTTTCACTTTTGATTTGCTTTTGTTGCCTGATCGTCACTGGGCTTGTTGATCCCGAGGGCGCGAAAGAACTTCTTCGCCTGTTTGCGCCTGATATCTTCGTGCGCGGTAGCGACATGTCGCTCGAGTCGGTTATTCGGCTGACTTGCTGGATTAACTGGTGGCTGTTGATTCTCAATATGATTCCCGCCTTTCCGTTTGACGGTGGGCGGGCAATGGTCGCGTTCTTGCAGGTGCTGAAACCGCAAGTCACCTATGAAAAAGCCGTTGCGCTGGTGGCGACGTTTGCCCGACTGGTTGCCGTCGGTCTTTTCCTGATGGCATTCGTATTCCGAAATGCACTAGGAAGCGAGTTTCCCGCGTGGCTGGCGTTGATCCTCTTGTCAGTGTTTGTGTTCTTCAGTGCCCGAGTCGAAGAGGCACAAACGGAAGCCGAAAAGGAAGAAGAGGAGCTGTTCGGATACGATTTTTCACAAGGCTACACCAGCCTGGAACGAAGTGCATCGCCGTCGTCGAACAAGCCGGGACCGATTACCGCCTGGTGGAATCAGTTCCAGGAGAACCGTCGAAAACGGCGTGCTGAGATCGAGTTGGCTGAAGATTCCGAATCCGATGAGATTCTTCAGCGACTTCATGAGCACGGAATGGAGAGTCTGTCTCCCCGGGAAAAGGCGCTCCTCAAGCGAGTCAGCGAAAGATACCGCAGTCGCAATTCTTGATGTCAGCCGCCCTTGATGTCAGCCGCCGCGGCAGATAAGCGGTGCCTTTGGCGTCACCTTGATTTCAGGGGGTAGTGGACGAGGCAACGAGTCCCGTCTGTGCGGGCATCGGGTAGCGAGTAACGAGTGTGCTGGTCATGTCATCATCACTTCGTCATTCGTAATTCCTTGTTCCTTGATCGATATTCAAAAGCAGCCGGGACTCGTATCGTAAGACGCAAGACAGCCAAAAACCGACACTCCTCTCGCGACAAGCTGACCCCGGCCATCGCGGCGATATGCCTGACTCGTTCCTCGTCCGCCATCGCGTTGTTGGAGAAGGTTTCAGGACTAGAGCGGTTTTCCAATTGGTGTAGCGTCCTGAATTCGAACCCGCTGCGTGAGCGAGGGATATTCTGGTTTTGCGACGCTACACCAAATTGAACAAAGCTCTAGTTCACGTCTTGCAAAAAGCGCCAACCGGTCGCGTGGTAGCCGTAGCCATACTGGCGACACCACATCACTTCGGCTTGCATCACGATATCATCCTGTTGCTGCAAGCTGTGAACCGCAAGATACGCGACGGTTCCAATTTCGAACTCGTTCTGTCCGATCGTTCCCATGCCGCCAACACTGATGTCGCGGGAGAATAGACCGTGCACGATCTTGTCGTCGAGCAGAACGCGAACCGGACGAACCAGCGGGTATCGTTCGATCTCGCGCTGATCGTCGTACTCTTCTGCTTCGTACTCGTCCAAAAGTGATTCGACGTTTTCGAATCTTGGCTGAATTTGCGTGGTCATTCTTTCTGCTCGACTCTTCTGATTCCCTAATAGATTAAATCGAAAGCTGCCGGGGCAACCGGCAGGAGTAAAAAGGTACTTCACAGAACCCGCGAGCCCCTCGATCGAATTGACGGCTCCACCAGGAATGCGGGGCAGGTTAGAGCGATTTCAAGGGGAAGATGATGCAAAAAGGCATCATGGACAAAGGCCTCTGGAATACGAAGCCTCAATCTGATGCCTGGCTCGTAAGCTTTAACGCAAGATCTTTGACGGCGCGCAAGTCGAGTTTTCCTGTGCCTAGCACGGGAATCGCATCCACCTCAAAGAAGCTGTCGGCCGAAGGAATGAAGATGTTCGGCAAGCCGGCATCGGTAAGGCCCTGGCGAAGCTCGTCCGGTGACTTGTCGACTTTCGTGTGAACGACGACAAGCCGTTCGCCCTTCTTTACATCGGGCACGGCTGCTACGGCGACTTTGATACCGTCCTCTTCGCCCTCTTCATCGCCGACCAGTCGGGCAAGTTCATCTTCGACCTTGATATGAGGCACCATTTCGCCGCCGATTTTTGAAAACCGACTTTGCCGCCCCGTAATGTTGATGAAACCTTCCTTGTCCACGAACCCAATGTCGCCCGTTCGATACCAGCCGTCCTTGATGACTTCGGCAGTCTTCTCGTCCATGTTGATATACCCCTTCATCACGTTGGGGCCTTTGACGAGCAGCATGCCCGTCTCTCCAACATCGAGATCGTCACCGGAATCGGGATCGACAGCCTTCACGGCAACATCGGGGATCGGCCGGCCGACACTGCCTTCGAGCCGGTCTTTCTGGCCAATCGCAGCCGACCGGCTGGGCGGGACATTCACCGAAACCAGAGGCGAGAGCTCGGTGCAGCCGTAACCTTCGACGGGGCGGACGCCGAACTTTTCTTCGAACGAGTCGGCGAGAGCGGAGGAAAGTTTTTCGGCGCCGCAAACGACAACGTTTAGTGTCTTTAACTGATCCGGTTTGCACCGCTTCGCATAACCACGCAAAAATGTAGGAGTCGCCAGGAGAACCGTCGCTTCGTGCTTCTTCGTGATAATGCCGACTCGTTTGTAATCCAGCGGGTTGTAGTGGTACACCGACGCGATATCGAGCGCCATCGGCGTCCACAGAGTCACGGTGTAACCGAACGAGTGAAAGAACGGCAGCAATCCGACGACGGTATCGGCCGGCTTAAGGTGGATCACCTGATCGATTGCCGTGACATTGGACACGATGTTTCCATAAGTCAGCATGACTCCCTTGGGCGTACCTGTTGATCCCGACGTAAAGATGATCGTCGCCAGATCATCCAGCTTGATCTTGCCCAGCCCAAGGATCGCGCCGAGCAACCACGCTGGCGTAACGTACGCATGGATCGCGCCGACGACCTTGTCCAGCAAGGTGACTTTGTCTTTGAAATTTTCCAGTTCGACGATTTCCGCGTCGAGGTTGTATTCCAGCTTGGTCATCACCTGGCGACTGGTGAGAACGTGGGTGATCCCCGCCGTCTTGATACACTCGTTGATGACGCTTTCGGAAACCGTGTAATTCAGATTCACGGCGACTCGATGGTCCAGCGCGAGCGCCATATTTACGATGACAGCGCCGTTGGAAGGCGGGAGCAAAACGCCGACGTTTTTCTCGCCGTCTGCGAGAGCATGCCGCTTTAGCAGCCGTTGAAGAATCAGCGTTCGCAAAAGCAGAAAGCCACCTTTGAGCGGGCCCGTCGTCGAGTCGGCGATTTTCTTTGCGAAGCGACGTCGTTTGCAGGTTCGCAGAAACGATTTGGTAAGTGAGATCGGTTTTTGCATTCGGTACTTTGCAACCTCAGTGCTGAGTGTTTGAATCGCCTGTCTGATTTGTGGTGCACTTTTGGCGTGTTGGAACGGCTTGCCATAGTGAACGGAAATTGGATAACGCCACTTGCGCGGTAACTTCCAGAAAAACTTTCCTTTGGAAAAACTGAAGGCACTGCCCCAAAGTTCATCGATAACTATCGGCACAACCGGCTGATCGACACCATCGAGGATCTTCATGATGCCCGGTTTGAATGCCTGAAGCTGACTGCTGCGCGTAATTCCGCCTTCGGGAAAGATGAGCACCAGCTCGCCATTGGAAATCGCCTCTTTTGCGGTGTTGAGTGCATTGCGAATCGACTTTGGACCGCTGCCAACCATGATCGTTCCCCAGCGGCGGGCCCACCAGTTCAGCAGCGGATTCTGGAAATTTCCGGCATAAACGAGCGGCCGCACGGGCCGCTTCGTCACCATCACGATCAGGAATCCATCAAGCCACGAGACGTGATTCGGCACCAGCAAAGCGCCTCCGTCGGGCACATTCTCGTGTCCATAGATGCGAATGCGGTACAACAGTCGACTGAACATTCGAACGCAGAAGCGAAATAAGTGCTGAACGGGGTCCACCGGCGACTTTCCAGGATAAAACGACAAGCAATCAATATTGTCCGCATTCAAGCGAATCAATACAGTTTGAGAAGTTTGGAGAAAGGTGGCTAGACGAATCGTGGGCTGTTCCAGTCGCGATAAAGTCGATTTATCTTTAACGCGAGTTCTCGCGATGCGAGCAGGAGTAGATTTATGAAACGTCTTGGCCCTTTTCTGATGGGAATTATTCTGGGCGCAGCCGGCATGTACTTCACGCTGCATTATCACGTGGTTCGCGCCAATGACGGTCTGCATATGGTTCCGAAGTTCTCGTCGACTCCGTGGGGAACGTACGTTGATATCCGGTCATTCGGCTATCAGGAATGGGTTGAGCATCAAGAGCTCGCGTACGCGATCACCAAAGCGGGCAAGACGGATCTGATTCAGGGCGTCGCCGTTGCACCGTTACAGAATGCTGTGAACAACATCTTCAATTCGGTAAACACGGCGGCTCAGAATGCCCAGCAGCAAGCTCAACAACAGGCGCAGCAGTTTGGATTCCCGCAGCAGCGATAGATACAAGTCCGGATAGATACGAGTCCGAAGTGCTGGCTGGCGTTCGCCAAGGCAATCGCACACGAGATAAAGATCACCATTTGACGGATGTGCCTTCGCCACGAAGTGGCAAAACAAGCCAGCCTGGGGCACAGCAAAAACGAGCTTGCGAGTTTGAGCGACGCCCCAGGAATCCGTATGCCAAGATGAGTGTTGGTCGAGCCAAAATGCCCAACACGTCTTCATCGTACCGAGCCCGAAATTGAGGTTACTAACCTCATTGCTGCGATCTCGGATCATTTCAAGAGTTTCAAACACAATGCTCGATCGCCCAAACTCGTGGATTCAGGAACCTGGGGCGACTCGCGATTCGCCGAGGCTCGCCGCGATTGCCCCAGGCTAACCTGTCGGGGCCCTTTCAGGGCAGGCAGCGCGTTGGTCTCAATGGAGCAGTATTGGCCTTCAGGCGGAATGAAAGCCTTGCCGGTACTACGAGTTGGTTGATTTGATATCGCCTTCAGGCGGGATCGAAGCGTAGTCGGCGATCGCCGTGCACCAATCCATACCTCGCGCGATCGCTACATCTGCTACAGGCATCAATCTGATTCGCGGGCTCATGCCGCCCTGCCCTGCGGCTCGATTTAGTCCGATGGCTGGAACGTGAATTTGTTCCAAACCTCAGGCGGTGTTTTCCTGGATTGTCACGGATGGCAGCTCAACCAAAACGCACGAGTAACCTTCGAATCTCAACAGAGGACCATCCGAAATGGGACAACGTTTTTTCATCATCGGCGTACTTGCCCTCGTCATCGGCTTTCAGCTTCGAGCCGTCGATTCGTTCGTGTTGACTCCTCAAGCAAGTGCAGCGATCGAAAAGAATGTGCGACGCTCACAACTGCGCACCAACCCATACGATTCCGTCATGATGGCTGGTGTGTCGGGTATCCCGACGACTCGCAAGACCGTTCGCCCTCCTCGCTGGTTAGGCTGGGCAATGCTCTCGGTTGGCGCGGTACTCGTTCTGCACGGATCGACTGTTCGCCGACTGTAGAATTATCGCGGTCGCCTGGCAAGCAAGTGCACCTGGCATTGGGTTCCCAAGAGTTCTGAAGTTCTGAAGTTCAAGGCGACGGCAAGATCAGCCGCGGGGGACATGCGCGACGAGCCGGTGTAAGGCGAGTGGCGGATGAAAACTTACCAACTTGCGTTCTTTAGCCGCTACAGCCACTGATGTCTTATTGGTGAATTCTCACTCGCCTTTCGCTTAAGAACCATGCGAAAGCGGCATCGGGCAGTCCCGCCACCCAAGGCGGCCTGTAACGGCAAAACGAATGCCGCCACAGGCCGTGCCTCTCGGGCTCATCGTACCACACAAGTCCGTTGCCAGGCTGGCGCTTCGTTCGCGGTTCATCGTGATTGGGCTGGACTCGCTGCTGGCTAGCAGCGAATGATTGGATGCTTGTCTTCGAGGGAATGTTGAAGCGATTGTTTTTTC
>CALHZT010000063.1 GCA_938040995.1 uncultured Pirellulaceae bacterium
TGCGATTGAGCGACGCGAGCGACGAAACGCAGGCCGCCCCGAGACTTTTGACTTTCTGGGCTTCACTCACAAGTGTGCCCTGACAAGAGAGCACGGTTGGTTCACGATTCATCGTCACTCGATTGCGAAACGCATGCGAGCCACGTTTGCGAAGATCAAAGAGCAACTGCAGAAACGCATGCACCGCCCGTTGGGCGAGACGGGACGCTGGTTGCGGCGTGTAGTGCAGGGCTGGCTGAACTATCACGCCGTCCCAAGCAACAGCCAACGCCTGTGCCGTTTCGTCGATGAGGTCACGAAGCTATGGCTGACGGTGATCCGTCGCCGCAGTCAACGTGGTCGCAACGGCTGGACATGGGAACGCATGCAACGTTTTGCGCGTTTGCATCTTCCCCGACCACGCGTCACCCATCCCTATCCCAACAAACGCTTTCGCGATCGACTCAAGGTAGGAGCCGTATGAGGTAATCCTTCACGTACGGATCTGTGCGGGGGGCGGTCAGCAATGACCGTCCCTACCGCGATAGTCTTTTTCGGTCAGGATGCGAACAGAATCAGCACGCACTTGCCGAAAAAGACTCCCGACCCCTTTATTTCCGAAGGAAGAGCAGCGTCAATCAGTCTACTTGCGGCGGCGTACCAGTCCGACCCAACCGACAACCAACAGCAGAATTCCGCTCGGCTCGGGAACGGCCATCAAGTCGGATGAAGTAAATTTGTGCGAATTCCAGACGTTGAAGTCTGATCCATCCGTGACGCCATCCGCGTTAAAGTCGCCACCGCACCAACCGGTGTTGGACGAGAATTTGTTCGCATTCCACACATTGAAGTCCGACGTATCTACGACTCCATCAAGATTCGCATCGCCGGGCAGGAATGGATTGCCTGAAAGCGTATCAAGAGCACCTGCGGCTGCCAGCCACTCATCAAGATCATCGTTGTCAACGATTCCGTCGCCGGTCAGATCGAATGTCTGGATATTGGATCCGGCAGCGATCACTGCAACCAGCTGATCAACATCGCCACAGGAATATTCGCCTTCGCCCGTAAAGTCGCCGAGCGCGAGATCAAGCGTGATGTTCGTGATCGCGCCACCATCGCCAAGCGTGATCGTTTGCGTGTAGGTTCGACCGTTGTATTCGACCGTGATCTCATAGTCGCCCTTGAATCCACGCTCAATAGCTTCACCGAGGAGATCGGTGACTTTATCGACATCGGTCCACCACTCGTCAAAGACGAGATCCTTGTATTGCTGACCATTCTGCTTCAGATTCCAGTTCAAGTCGTACATCGCCGCGTCAGGTCGCCAATGTGCGCCTTCCCAAAATCCCCACTGAATAAAATCTTCCATGTCTTCGTGAGCGAAGATGGCAGTCATAAAGTCGCGGGTAAAGTCCGCCTGTAGCTGGGAATCTGTTGTCGCAAAGTCAAACTCGGTGACTTGCATTCGCAGGCCGAGGTCCGAGTACTGGTCAAGAATTTCCCAGATCTGTTCGGGGCCCGTCAGCGTCCCTTCGGTAAAGTGACTCTGAAATCCGATGCCGTCGATTCCGGAACCGTCGTCAATAAGCCCCTGAATATGGTTGAGAAAAGTTGTCTGTTTCGATGTCCCAACGCCGCCTCCCGAAGCCAGAATGTCGAACTCGTTCAGGTACTTCTGGGCGTTAGGGTCATTCATCGCCAATCGCTGGAACCACTCCGCCATGATCTGATTCCCTTCGGGGAGCGCGTCCATGATGTCATGATTCGTTCGCGGTTCGTTAACAACGTCCCATTCGGCGACCTTGCCCGCGACAGCCGTTGCGATGTCGTCGATATGGGCATTTACCAGATTGCGCAGCTGTTGCTGCTGCGACGAGTTCAGGGGAGCCTGGTCCAATAGTGACTGCAGTGGCTGAGGAAGGTTGTCGTAGCCCGGCCAAACCGCCGCGTGCCCACGGGCTTCGATGCCCTGCGCTGCCAACCAGTCGAGTGCGGCGATCGCACCCTGCTGCGTGAAGTTGTTGCCCCACTCGCCTTCCCAGGGCGGCCACTTCAGATTGTTTTCAATTGTCGCTTTGTTAAAGTTCTCCGCGACCTTCTCTTTATAAGTCGCGTGAACTGCGTTGTCGTCTCGCAAGCGACTGGCCACGACCGCCGAGCCAAAACCAAATTCATGCTTCTGCATGTCAATGGCCACGTTGGCACCTGGAACCGCACGCCCGTTGCCGTCGCGGACTTTGACCTGCAAATCGGCTTTGCGATACAAGTCAATATTCGTTGCTGCCTGGGTCCGCCACGGGGCATCCAGGCTGCGACCAGGATACGCTTCCGGAGGCTGGACGGAGGAAGATAGAGCGATTCGATCGAAAGAAATATCAATCGGATTTGGATTGCCGTAGTCCCCGATGACTTGCCACTGCGTGATGTTCGCCAGGTCAAGATTCTCAAAGTCGCCAACGCCAAAAGATGGATTGCCGATATCGGCGACGGCAACACCCGTAACCCACTGCGAGTGGGGAACCGAAGAGACACCAATCGGGAACTTGCCTGTGTTCCCGGAACTGTCAATGAGTTCCAGTTCGAAACGGTCGGCGCTGTCTTGCGGGTTACGTCGAAAGTCAACAACGAATCGCGCATCGGACCATGGTGTCAGATCCATCGGAGCATTCATGCCCGCACCGCCCCAGGCGTCCGTATCGAAGAGTCGCACCGAAGAGGAGCTCGGAACCTGAGTAAATCCACCCCAGGTGTAGCTGAAGTCACTACCGTTGAAGTCACTAAGGACGAGTTCCTGACCAGTTGACTGGCCAAGCATCATGGAAACGAGGGCAATTGCAAGAGCTCTGCTCCAGCGGCACGTCAACGATTGCAACATCTGCTCTCTCTTCCTGAAAAATACTTTCGTCCCCACCACATGATACATGAGTCAAGCGACACTTGCCCCTCGCGATTAACCCTATTTGAGGGTGTAGGGCAATCTCGACCAGCGCGAATCGTCATGTTCTAAAGATGACTAAGGATCGTTCGGATTTTTAATAAAGGGGTCGGGAGTCTTTTTCGATCAAAATGCGAAAAGAGTCAGCACACGCTTGTCGAAAAAGACTCCCGACCCCTTTGTTCCTTTGTTTTGTCCGGCCTTTGGCCGTCTTCCCCGCGAACGCGGGGACCCAGTCGAAGCGTATTAACCTCAATGTCTTTCCCTGCATCAAAAAGCCAATCCGATTCAATGGATTCCCGCCTGCGCGGGAAAGACGGAGGAAGATCAGGCAGTAATTTCTCGAACGATCCTACTAATATCGTCATTTTGAGGGAAGCAATTCCGTTCGCTACCTAACGAAAGCGAGCTACAGCTTTTCACAGATTGTTGTAGCGGCAAAATCGTAGCATAGGCCTCGAAGCGCCTCCGAGCCGGTGAGCTTTTCGCGACGCGGGATCGGAATCGATCGGAAAATGCTACGGGATTGTGGAAAACGCTCTAATTCGGGCGTGCACTGTCCCGGTCTGCCTTGGCCGCTCCAGGCTTGGCGTCGAACAGCTTGTCCGCTTCGGTAGAATCCAGTTCTTCCTGCCGCATGTCGAGGAAGCCAACAAGAAACTTTCCTTCGACTCCGGCTGACTCGAAAATCACTGGTTCGGTGCTCCCCATGGCACTTCCCGGGACGCCGTAGCGAATTTTGAATGGCTGTCCATCGCGGCCGGAGACAAAGAGCTCGTCGATCTTGCCTGGATCGATACCGATTCGCTCAAGCTTTTTGGGACTGAACGAATTGAGGAACGCTTTAAAATCCTGCTCGTCTTTGGGGCCTTTCCAGCCATTCTTCATCTGAAAAGAAAAGTACAAACTGGAAAGTCGCTGGATATTCGTTTCGTTGTTCCTGGCGAGCGCTGACTCAGCAGACTCGCCGCCGCAACCAGTCAGCGTAAAAAGGCAACTGGCTGCCGCCAGAAGAACCAGCAACATACGTGGTACAGAAGAAGTTCGCATCTTGGGTGTCCGTTCGACTCTTAAGACGATGGCGGCAATTACAGGTCGCCGATAGAAACAACGGAACCGTCAGCACGCTTGCCCAGCTGGTCGAGCAGGATCAGGTCCGCCGAGTCGCTGATGACGTGGGTCGATGCGTCACCGAATACGCTCACAATGACACCGGGGTGAGCCGAGCCGAAACCAAACTCTTCATCAGGCCGCAGTCCGGTTCTTGTCGCTGTGCTGCGAATGTCTGCATCACTACGAATTCCAACTTCGTCATTCGGACTGGCGTTTCCGCGTGTGCGCGCCCCAAACATTCTCATGTGTGGCCAATCGGCACCTGTGTAGTAACCGTAGACTTCCCAGAATGGCCATGGATTGGCGCTGGTGATCGAGTAGAAATTGGATTCGACGGCTTTCTCAGCCGCGAGCATCGTTTTGGACGAGCCGTCTTTGATGGATCGGAATCGCACTTTGGTGAACTTCCAGACTCGCGGTGGGTTCTGGTTGGTGTCGACTTGACCGCCTTTTGCCAGAATTCCAGTCCAAACAGCGTCTTCTTCATTCGGGTTCGGAGCGGCGGTTCGCCACTGGAAACCATCCCAGTTTTCATCATTCCAACTGGCCATGACGCCGGCGTAATCGCCCAAGGCATAGATTTCGGTACCGATTGTCGCAAAGCGGTCGGCGCGGGAGGGGCAATTGAATGAGCTGACGCTGAACTCGGAAAGGCCCGTGTCCACAAAGCCAACGTTCTGATTCCCGTCACCGCGGCGAAGTTCATGCAGGCTCGATTCTTCGATGTACGGCAGAATCTGATACATCCAGCTTGCGCCTTCGTAACCATACGCTGGCTGGGCCAGGTCGTCTGGATTGAGGAACTGCTCAACAGCGCCACCTGCCGACGGGAATGCCTGATTTGCCGATTCGAAGTTGTGGCAAGCCAATCCAATCTGGCGAAGCTGATTGATGCACTGGACGCGGCGAGCCGCTTCTCGGGCTTGCTGCACAGCTGGCAACAAGAGCGCTACCAGGATGCCAATGATGGCAATCACAACCAGCAGCTCGACAAGTGTGAACGCATCCTGCTTCTTCTTATTCGAACGGTACATAAATCTCTCTTTATCCCTGTATAACCCAAATGAAACCGCTCCCATATTCTATCATTCGACACCAACCGATTCAAGAATAAAGACAATTTTTGAGCTCGGATGCTCTGGAATGTCACTTTAGGCAACATTTGCGAGCTTTATAGCGAATTACACACTGTGTTAGATGGACACTTTCAGCACCTGGGCTCTCATCGGATCCGTGGGTTTCGTGGTTAACTACCAACGAAAACTACGCATTCTCGTTTCCGTTCGAGGTTGTTCGTTCGAGGTTGCCCGTTCGTAGCGCTGCTGAAAAGCGCCCGGCAGGAACTCACCCTGCCGAGCCGCATGAATTTTCAATTCGTCAACATTACCGGCATCACCAGATGCGAATTCGCTCTTCCGGCGACTTGTAGAGTGCGTCCCCTTCTTTGACACCGAACGCTTCGTGGAACACGTCGATGTTTACCACGGGACCGTTGGCCCGGTACCAGGATGGCGAATGCGGATCCGTCTTTAATCGACGAATCATTTCGGCGTCACGATACTTTCGCCGCCACACCTGGCTCCACCCAAGAAAGAATCGCTGCTCGCCGGTCCAGTCATCAATCACAGGAGCCGATGCGCCGTCAAGCGAAAGCTTGTATGCTTTGTAGGCAATCGACAGACCGGAAAGATCGGCGATGTTCTCGCCAAGGGTCAGCTCGCCGTTGACGTTCTTGCCATCGAGCGGCGAATACTCCGAGTATTGATCGACCAGTCGCTGGGTCAGTTTTTTGAACTCAAAGCGATCCTTGTCCGACCACCAGTTCTTCAAGTTACCATCGCCGTCATACTTGCTGCCTTGATCGTCGAATCCATGACTGATCTCGTGACCAATGACGGCTCCGATGCCGCCGTAGTTGACCGCGTCGTCGGCCGTTGCATCGAAGAAAGGCGGTTGCAGAATCGCCGCCGGAAAAACAATCTCGTTCTTGCCGGGATTGTAGTAGGCATTGACTGTTTGCGGCGTCATGCCCCACTCTTCGCGATCGATGGGCTTGCCAAGCTTGTTGATCATTCGTTCGTACTCAACCTTGCTTGAGTTGAGCACGTTTCCAATCAGGTCCGTCGGGTCGACTTCGAGTGCCGAGTAATCTCGCCACTTGTTCGTGTAGCCGATTTTCGTGTTGAACTTCGAGAGTTTTTCCTGGGCTTTGGCTTTCGTCTCATCGGTCATCCACGCGAGGTCGTTGATACTCTGCTCGTACGCTTTGACGAGGTTTCCGACCAACTCTTCCATGCGTGCCTTGGCTTCTGGTTTGAAGTGCTCTTCGACGTAAAGTCGGCCGACGACTTCGCCGAGTGACCCAAAATCACCAGCACCACCGCCAGCCACCATTTCAACGCCACGCTTCCAACGTGGTTTTAGCTCTGGCACGCCCGCGAGTTCCTTGCTCCGAAACTCAAAATGAGCCTGCACGAAATCGTTGGAAAGAATGGGGGCCGCGCTGTCCAGCAGTTTGAACATGGCGTGCTGCTTCCACACGTCGAGCGGTACCTCGCCGATCAAAGCGTCGAGCCCTTCAAAGTAGCTCGGAGTCATCACGTTGACCTCGGTGATCTGGCCAACGCCAGCGGCTGCGAAAAACTCGCGAGGGTCCATGTTGACCATCGACTCAGCCGCCTCGGCAACCGGAAACAGGTTGTACCGTGCTTCGGCATCTCGCAATTCGACTCGCGACCACTGAATTTTGGCGAGCTTTGTTTCGAGATCGAGAATTTTTTCTGCAACTCCATCCGTTGGCAACTCGGCCAGAAGAAACAGCTTCGTGATATACGACTTGAGCGCACTCCTTGCTTTCAGGAACCGCTCTTCGTCTTCGAGATAGTAGTCCCGATCGGGAAGAGTTGTCCCGCTCTGCGAAACATTGGCAATGTACCGAGTCGAGTCTTTGGCATCCTGCCCAACGTACATGCCGATCGGCGAGCCGACTCCGATATAGTTGGACGCACCGTAATGCTTGATGAGGTCGCTCACCGAGCCAATCTTTTCGATCTCGGCCAGTCGTGATTTTATCGGCGAAGCACCAAGTTCTTCCGCCTTTTCTTCATCCATGAAGCTCTTGTAGAAATCGCCAACCTTCTGGGCATCGGAGCCTTTTTCATGGGTCCCCTTCGCGGCGTTTTCAATGATCTCGCGAATTCGTTCCTGCGAAAGGTCGGCAAGAATCGAAAACGAACCGTAATTGGATTTGTCCGAAGGGATCTCGGTATCCTTCAGCCAGGTTCCATTCACGGCCCGAAACAGGTCGTCCTGAACGCGGACTTCTTTGTCAAATCCATTTTTGTCGAGCCCGCTTTCCGCAGATAAAACGCAGGCCATGGCTGCGGCCAGCAGAGGTGAGACGACTCGCATTTTGGTGAACATACTTTGCATGGTTTATTTCCCGTGAGACTCACTTAAGATTGATTCGCGATGATACCCTGGGTGTTGGTGTTTATGGAACATTCGATCCCGATGATCAAGGAGATGGTGATGATGCAAACTGGTCAGAAAGCGGATCTGCAGAGGATTATGGCTGGTGTTGCGTCGCTGCTAATTGGGGGACTCGTCCTCACGGCGACTTGTGCGGCACAGGATTTGAGCGACGTCTTTGCAGGTCGTTTGCAGCAAGTCGAAACGAATAGCGAAGCCAGTTTTCGTGGTCTTTCCGTCGTGAGCAGCGATATTGTGTGGGCGAGTGGGAGTGGTGGAACCGTCATTCGAACGACGGATGGTGGCAAGTCGTTTGAAGCGGTGAATATTCCGGGTGCGGAAGATCTCGACTTTCGCGACATCGAAGCCTTCAGCGAAAAAGTCGCCGTTGCCATCAGTGCGGGAAATCCAGCCAAGGCGTACCGCACCGAGGACGGCGGTAAGAACTGGACACTCGTGTATGAAAAGTCACACGAAAAAGTGTTCTTCGACTCGATGGCGTTCTGGAATGCCCAGGACGCAAACAGCAGCAATGGCATCGCATTTAGCGATCCAATCGACGGCAAGCTATTCCTGATTCGTACGAGTGACGGTGGCCGAACGTGGACGGCTCCGAAAGGTGACGAGCGGCCTGCCGCGCTCGAGGGCGAAGCCGGCTTTGCAGCGAGTGGCACTTGCCTGACGGTTCTCGGTGAGAAGCATGTGTGGATTGGCCTTGGCGGCAAGACGGGCGGCGATGATGAAAAGTCAAAAGCCCGAGTCGCCATGTCCCACGACGGCGGAGCCACCTGGCAGCACGCGAACACTTGCCTCGCGTCGAGCGAGTCCGCAGGGATCTTCTCGCTCGTATTCGCGGACTCCAAAACGGGAGTCGCCGTTGGGGGCGACTATCTTGATCCCAAAGACGATTCAGGCAACGTTGCGATTACCAGCGACGGCGGAGTCACCTGGTCACACGCAGAGAAGCGACCAGATGGCTTTCGTTCGGCGGTTGATGTCGTCGAAAAAAATGGCAAACGCATCTGGATAACCACCGGGGAAAGTTCCGGTAAAGGCGGAATCGACTATTCCATTGACGATGGCAAAACGTGGCAACCGGTGACTGATTCGCCGTTTCATACCGCCCGATTTTCGCCGGACGGATCGACATGCTGGATGACCGGAGCTGACGGTCACGCTGCGAAGATGGCAACGATACTGAAGTAATACGACTTGCGACAGCGTAGTGAATGCGTAGATTTAGCTGCAACCGGTGCTAACTTCGAAACAATTCACGATGGAGAGGGAACGATGTCAACATGGCAAGTGAACGTTGGCGGGCGGGACCGAACGGTCCGTATGGAGAGTCCCGTGCTCGGAAGGAAAGTTATTTTCGTTGATGGCGAAGAGCTCAAGAAAGTCGGTACGCCCATTTCGATGTGGTCCAGTTACGCGTTGGACCTGGACGGCACGCCTGCAGTCATCAAGTTTCGCGCGATAAAGCGAATGAAGGGTATGAGCCTTTACGTCAATGGCGAACGCGTCGATGCGGAACCCGGGGGACACTCGTCAGCCGAGACAGTCCAGGCGTTTATGCTTGTGGTTGCCGTGGCACTTATCGGATTTCTCGCCTACGCACTAATCTTCGCCGGCAAATAATTGATCCCGACGGGTCCATTTTTAAACGCAATAACAATGACGCAAACTATGCAAAACAAGCAATCTTTCTTCGCACTGGCAGCCTTTGCAATGACTGCCATTTTTGTTCCTGGTTCCTACGGCCAGTCGGACAAGCCACTATCTGACGAACAGGCGAAGGAGATTATTTCCAAAACGCTCGCGGTGAAACTCGCACCCGACCTTTCGCATTTGTCTGCCGGTGAGAAGGCCGCACTCGACAAACTGATGGCGGCTGGCGAACTGATGCACGAGTTGTTTTTGCAGCAGCGGCATCGCGAGGCCATTGCGGCTTATGAGCGAATCAAGGCGCTTCCCGCTTCGGAAGAATCGGACAGGGCTCGTTTTCTCTTCTGGATTTCCAAAGGCCCCGTTGTCACAACCCTCGATAACAAACGAGTCGCCGCGTTTTGCAAATCGGACGAAGAACCTGGCAAAACGGTCTACCCACCTGGAATCGATACGGAAACGTTGGACAAGTTTATCGGCGACGATGCCAGATTGCGTGAACAATTGCTGCACGATCGCAGCGTCGTTCGAGAATCGACGGAAGAGAACCTGGCGAAGCATCGCGCTACGCTGAAAACATACCCGCAGCTCGCCTTCCTCAATCCCGACTTTAAAAAGCGGCTGGAAGCGGCGACGCCCGGCAGTCCAAAATATTACGCAGTTCCGTACGCGATCGAGTACGCGGATCGTTTGACGAAGATCTACGAACTGTTGAATTCTGCCGCCGGTCATGTCGAAGCCGACGATTCAGAATTTGCGACTTATCTTCGCCACCGTGCCCGCGATCTGTTGTGTAGCGACTACGAAGCCGGTGACGCCGCGTGGATCACCGGACGCTTCAAGAATATTAACGCGGAGATTGGCAGCTACGAAACGTATGACGACACGCTTTATGGCGTGAAAGCGTTTTACGCGATGAGTATTCTGGTGCGAGACCCGGCGAAAAGTGCGGCTCTTAATTCCGCGATCAAGAATATCCAGTCGATTGAAAACAGCCTGCCGTACAAGCATCAGAAATCGGTACGCAGCGACATCCCCGTTCACGTTTGTAATGTTGTCGCCGACTTTGGCCAGTCGCGGGGAGCCAACACGGCGACGATTTTGCCGAACGATGCTGAGCATTCGAGAAAGTATGGTCGCACGATTTTGCTGCGGAACAATATCATGATGAATCCTGATTTGTTCGCGACGTCGAATCAAAAGTATCGATCGGCCGTCGCGCCCGAGTTTCGGGAAGACCTGACGATCGAGGCCAATTTTCAGCGAACGCTTTGGCACGAAGTCGGGCATTATCTGGGCGTCGATAGAACCGAATCGGGCCAGTCACTGGATGAAGGCCTTGGCAAGTATTCGGACCTTTTCGAGGAAATGAAGGCTGATCTGGTTTCGCTTTTCTCTGCAAAGAAGCTGGCCAATGCCGGAGTGCATTCGGCGGAAGAACTCAAGGCGATTTACGCGGGCGGTATTTTGCGAGTATTGCAAACGGTAAAGCCGCGCATGATTGACCAGCCGTATCAGACGATGCAGGTCATTCAGTGGAATTATTACATGGACAATGGCGTGCTGTCTTTTGACGAGAAGACCGGCCTGCTTTCTATCGACTATGACAAGTACCACGC
>CALHZT010000064.1 GCA_938040995.1 uncultured Pirellulaceae bacterium
AGGCGGCAAGATACGCCGCGTCGCCAGTGCCGTCGGGCAGCGCGATGTCGAGATCGCCTTCGGCTTTGCGAAACGGATAGTTCTTTTCGCCGTGAATCGAAAGCGTAAAAATTGAACGGTCGTCCTTTGCGATGTCCGCCGATCCGTTGCCCTGATGCACGTCGCAATCGACAATCAACACGCGTTCTAGATTGCCCTCCGATTGAAGGACTCGGGCGGCAACAATCGCATCGTTGAATACGCAGTAACCTGCCGCCGTTTCGGCGAACGCGTGGTGCGTGCCGCCAGCCAGGTTCGCGGACACACCGTCGGCAAGGGCGCTGCGAGCCGCACATATGGTGGCTCCCGTCGAGTAGCGGGAGCGAATGACCAGTTCGGGCGACCAGGGAAATCCGATGCGTCGCACGTCGGTGTCAGTCAAGTCGCCGGTCACGATGCGACGCAGGTAGTCGGCGGTGTGAGCCAACAACAGTTCACCGTCCGTCGCAGATTTCGGCACCAGCAATTGCCAGTCGCGTTCGCCACCAGTCGCCATGCTGGCGAGCCTTTCGCGGAGCAGGCGATACTTGTCCATCGGAAAGCGATGCCCTTCCGGAAGCGGCAAGTCGAAGTGATCGGTGTAGAAAAGTTTCACGTGACGGTTTGTCGCCTTTCGCTTCGCGAAAGATGCGTTCGTTCGATTGCCTGGGCTGGTTGCGGGTTCGAAAGGGGCAGGCACAAATTTTCGGTGTTTGTTCGCAAAGTGAAATAAGTCAGTTTGCTGCCGAAAAAAATTGAGCCAGCCCCTTGCCCGCGTGAACGGTTACGTTTTTATGACCGGTCAGAATGGTTGGAGCAAGAGAAGCTACGGCGGCTCGGACGGAGCCTCGCCCTTGGGTGTTGTAAAGTTGGCCTTGCAGCGGATCTTACGTTGCTCCAGCACGGACACGAACTGTTGCAGATGCACCAATGCATTTGGCCGCTCCTCCCCGTCGCTTAGGCTCCGACCCTCCTCACGCGACACGTGGTATGCCCTGCTCATTCTTCGCATGACACCACTGCGTCGGAGGAGGGTTGCATGGGGCGAGCGGTCGAGGTCAGGCAAACGGCTGCAACAAATCTGGCGTGAGCACAAATGCCACTCGACATTGAATTTACAACACCCCAGCCTCTCTCCCGATCCGCTTGATTCTCGCCTGCCTGATCTGCTTCTCGCCTTCCCGATCCGCTTCTCGCTTTACCGATCTGCTTCTCACCCTCACGAGCGAAGCTCGATAGACTCTACTTTTGACATTTTGGACATGCGTAGACGGTTCGGCTACCGCAGTCCCAGCTCTTGATCTTCGCGTCGCACCGAAGGCAATGCTTCTTTTTGTAAACCAGCAGCCGTTCTTCTCGCTTCATCTTACTGTACGGTTTGCCAACGTCTTCAGGAGTGACGTTGATAATTTTGTTGTACTTCTTGCCGACGTGCATCGTCCGGTCAAAAAATGACCAAAGCGTGTCAAAGTCATCGCGATCCAGTGAATTCCCGGCTCGATCCGGATGAATGCCAGCATCGAACAATGCGTCGGCGCGATAGATATTGCCAACCCCGGCAATCACCGACTGGTCCAGCAGCAACCTGCCGATGGCTGCACGACTTTGTGAGATCCGCTTCCACGCGACCTCTGGATCGGCATCGTCGCGAAGCGGGTCCTGTCCCAGTCGGTCAAGGATCTTGTCGGCGGCAGACTTGTCCAGAACCTCGCACCGGTTGGGGCCAACGAGATCAAACCCTCGTTCGTTGGCAGTCATTCGCAATCGTACAGCGCCTCGCGGTTCAACATACGGCTTCTTGAGCGGCCGAAACTTGCCATACAGCCCAAGATGGACGTGGACGATTTTGCCACGCCAGTGATAGAAAAGATGCTTCCCGTGGGCTTCGACTTTTTGCAGCTTGCGTCCATTGAGCAAGGCGGCTTCGTCAGCAAACCGGCCTTGGGGAGAAGTCGTCGTAGTGCGATGGCCGACAAGCTCTTTCTGATGAACTGCGGCGGTACGATGGATGGTGTGTCCTTCTGGCATGGGACTTTATAGGCGAAGGGGTGCCTTTCGGCACCCCTTCGCGTTGTATTCCTGATTTAGCCGAACGATTTGGTCGCTAGATCCACTCGGCGATCTCGGCAAAGACGCTGTCGATCGCGTGAGCTTCCTTTGTTTCGCCAGCATCGTCCCGCAAGGAAGATGCGACAAAGTCGGTGACTGGCGAATAGACGGCCGGTGGCGCCGCAACGGTGGGCGTCACGACATTGCGACTTTGCTCAAACAAGTCACTCGTCGCAGCGACTGGCGATCCCGAGGCAACGCTGCCTTCCGCGATCTGCTCATCTTGCTGAATTGGTGCCATCACATCGGCGGCAGTGAACTTGTTCGCATTCCATGCATTGAAGTCGGAACCGTCGATCACCGCATCACCATTGAAGTTGGCACCGCACCAGTGGGACGACGTCGTGAACTTGTTCTGATTCCAGATATTGAAATCGGAACCATCAACAAAGCCGTCGAGATTCGCATCGCCAACAAGATACGAATTGCCGGTCGCGAGATTTGCGGCGCCCGCTTCCGCGAGCCAGGCCGTGGTGTCGTCGCCATTGACGACGCCATCATCGTTCAGGTCGAACTGGCTGTCGTTGGTGCCGTCCGCAACGACGGTGGTCAGCATGTTGACATCATTGCAGTCGTACACGCCATCATCATTAAAATCACCGTCGATCTGTGTCGCAAAGTCAACATCGAACGAGCCAATGACTCCCGCAGCAACCGCGTTCTGGTTCACGTCAGTGATCTCACCTGCCACCATTCGAATCTCATGGGTACCGATATCATCGGCATCGAAGGGTCCACCCGGCGCAATGTAGAGATAAGTAACCGTGATCTCCGGGGTGTTAACAGTAGACGACGTCGCAAGAAAGAGTGCCGCTGTCACTGTTCCGTCCGGTGCAACAAACTCAATGTCTTCGACTCCAGTCGTCGAAGCATCCAGGAGGTCGTTGTCGGTGTAGACGACGGTTACCACATTCGATCCGACGCCTTCGGCCGTAATATCCGCTGCAGTAGCAACCGCTGTTGGAGCTTCGGAATCAGCCGGTACCACGATGCGGAAATTCGAATTCGAAATATCAAAGAAGATATTCCCGACCGCCTCGACCTTGATACGAGCCTGCGTCGTCAATTCGTTTGGAACCACGATATCGTGACTGCCATCGTTCGCAGTGGCGGACGCAAGCGTGACGGGATACGTATTTCCACCGTCCAGCGAAAGCAGGATGTTTACGCTGGAAGTGTTGATGCCGTTTCCATCCGTACCGGCAACATCCCACGTTACCGTTTCGGTTCTTCCCTGTTCCCATTCCACATTCGTGTTGGGAACAGTGACGCGAAACGGATCGGCACCCGTTTCCACAAAGACGCGCATGTCGTCAGTCGCGACACCGCCGCCATTGACGTTGTTGTCACGAACGGTCAGCCGGAAATCGAGGATGCGGTCCGTCGTGGGCATGGTTTCGCCGCGAACGGTATTGTTCAATAACAGGTTTTGCAATCGTGGGAGAGTCCGGGTCGGATCCGTATTCGGTTCCCAGGCCCGGAACAGTGGGCTCGAGCCGTTATCTGCAGCATTGACATCGGTTCGCGGGCCGAGGTCTCGCTGCTCCCAGTTATAGGTCAGCGTATCACCATCTGCATCCGAACCGGCTCCAGTCAGAATGAACGGAGTGTTGGGCGGGATGCTAAAGTTTGGACCCGCATCCGCTGTTGGAATCGAATTTCCGGTGTCAATACGCGTGCCAACGTTGGAGCGTGGACCATCGAGGAGGTTGATGATTTCATCGAGGCTGCGCGAGTGAAAATGCGGATCGCTGTTATTTTGCAGATTGTCGTTTCCGCAAATGCCAGCGTAAGCCATGATTGTTGAACCGCTACCCGGCTCGAACGCGGAGCTGCCCGCTCGCTGGCCGCCGGCGCAGGCTCCACTGTCGCCATTGAACGTATGGTTACCTCCATACTGGTGCCCCATTTCATGGGCAACAAAGTCGATCCAGAATGGATCGTTAACAGGCGGATTCAGGCCCGTGTAGCCCTGCGCCTTTCGCGAGGTCCCGATGGATCCAAGACTCGCGAATCCACCACCTCCCGTGTCCACGAGGTGCCCAAGGTCGTAGTTATTGAACCCAATTTCGGAGTCAATGGCATTCTGAATGGCGCCAAGACTGACGTCGTTGGGGAACGGATCTGAATTCGGGTTCGTGAAAACGAGATCCGAATTGTTTCCGACGAGTACCATGCGAGTCGTCAATTCATCTTCGTAAACACCATTCACACGATTCATCATGGTGACAATTGCGGCCTGACCGCCGGCGACTGTACCACCGTGAAACTGCGTATACTCACCCGTCGCCGCAACCGCGGTTCGGTAGATACGAAGTTCCGCTCCCGTTCGGGAAATCGTTTCGAACTGCGGCCCGTCGCTATCGGGCCCATTCGGTGTGTCGATCTCCACGTCGATCTCGGCGATGCATGAAGCATCCTCAGTCGTAAATTCGCCACTGCCAAGGCAAGCCGGGCAGCTACATGGTTCGTCCGGGTTGCTGGCATCGTGGCGATGATCATGATCCGAATTCAGATGGATCGAACCATCGTCATGGGAGTGGTAGAGGCTACTGTCAAAGTCGCCGTGATCATGATCGTGAGTATGTCCCTCCGCAGCGTTGACGACTTCGGAGTAGAGTAGCTCACCGTCCGCATCGAACAATTGTTCGTTAAACGGCAAGTTGCGAGGAATGGCAGCGGCGCGGGCATAGCTGACATGCACCTCATTCTCGAGGTGGTAGAACGGGTCAACGTAGTACCCACCCGAACCATCGACCGTGCGGACCTGCGCGTGAAATCCTTGCGGCGTTACGTCGAAGCGGACGACCGAGCCCGGATTGTCGAGGCTCTCACCCGCGTAGGTTTTGATTCCGGGAAACTGGGCAGCAAGCGCCGGTTCCATAATCGGCGACTCGACAACCGCGAAAGTTTCGCTGCCACCATCTGGCGTAGGAATTTCAAACGTGAGTGGCTCGCTGGCCGCCGCCGTAAACTCCAGCGGAGCCGCATCAAGAATCGAACGGAGATCGGCGACTTCGACCGAAAACGATTCAAAGTCGCTAAGCTGCAAATACGAGACGGCTCCCGTGTTCGATGCCGGCACCTGTTCGTGACCAACCCAATATTCCGCGCCGGTCGAAACGGCGTTTGCACTAAGAACCCTTCGCGGTTCGAGCGCTTCGGGTTTCAGCCGTCGGGCTGTACTTCGCTGCTTTGTCTTCTTTCCACGCGCCATGCTTTTCCCGTCCTTTTTTGCAATTGAATCAGGCTTGTCCAAAGACCAAGCTCCGCCTCGACTGTACATCCTTAAATCAGAATCACGCCATTCTAACCCGATCGAAACACTATTGAATTAGTTGGCACATGCGTCACGATACTTTCTCTGTGGCAAAGTTACGTGCGATGGGGTTGCTACTACCATTTCCTACGTCTGTTAGAGCCGAATACGGCGGCATATAGCGCCATTGGCACCCATTGGTGGCAAAGAAGTGGACGATGGAAGCGCACCACTTCATGGTCGCCTGGAACATTTTGCGGTTCCTGTTCGCAGATTCGCAGTAAATCCTGCTCTTGGTCCACCGCCGTCGATCTAAACTGTTGTGAACCAGCCTACATTCGTCACCATTGCCTTGAAATTTGCTCTCGAGGTGGAGACTGATTCGCAAACGAGAATTTACGGTTGGACCCGTGGTGGACCGGACTTTACCACATGCCTGATTTCCAGCTTGATGCGTGAGTCGTCGTTGCCGAAGTGATCGTTGGCAACGGTCCGCAGGCGACTGGGGAGAACGTCAATATCAGGAACCGGCGACTCGATGACAACGCGAATTTCATCCTGCCCGGAAAGGTCTACCGAGACGAGTTCCGCACCACGATCGGCGACTTCTGTGCGAATCTTTTCACTCAGCGTGTCGATCGCTGCCTGACCAGTGATCGGTGCCTGGTGTGAAATGAGAAACGCAAGTCCGACAGTGCACAACAAAAGTGCCGCGGCAAAACGAAGCGTCCACGCCTGGGAATTTCCATGTTCGTGCTTGTCGCGAACTCCAACAAGCCACAGGCTGATCGCTGTCCCAATAATGATCGCTACGATATTTGTCAGGAACAGTAGCAAGGCGCCCTGGGCGAACCCCCATTCGCCTCGCGAAAATGTAATCCCGGTACTGGCGATCGGCGGCACGAGCGCGGCGGCAATGGCGACGCCCGGCAGTGCAGACGACAATCGCCGGCTGATCGCGTATGCCGCAGCCATTCCGCCTACGAGCGCGACAGCGAGGTCGACCAGCCCAGGAGAAGTGCGGCCGAGAATTTCGTCGGAAAGACTGTCCATTTCAAGCATCGGAAACCAGTTGCCGAGCGTGCCGACAATCCAGCCGATCACGAATGCCAGAAAAAAGCCATAGACCACAGACTGAAGGGCTTTCCAGATCAGACTGGAATTGCCCTGGACGAGCGCGAGGCCGGCTCCAACGAGCGGCGTCATCAGCGGCGCCACCAGCATGGCTCCGATCACCACCGGAGCCTGGTTCCTGGCAAGCCCCAATGCCGCAATTAACGTCGAAAGGCAGATGAGCGCGATGAAATCGAAATTCCATTCCGAACTCGACTGAATATTGGCGAACAGTTCCTTTCGACCCTCGCGGTCGATCTGCGGAACCCATTGCTGAACGACTCGTTCGATGGCCTGACGCGACCTTGGCCCAAGCGCAACGCCGGCTTTGACAGCCGCGAATGCCGGGGCATCGGCCCCCACCAGTGACTCGCCGGAACCTGCACTCTGCATGACTTTTCGGATGGTCCGGTTGCGGTAAGCTCCGATCAACACAAGCTCAATCGACTCGTCGCAGGCAGGCGCCCCCACCGCTTTTCCATGCGAAGCCGCTTCGAGCACGTCCTGGATGCCAACCGAGAATTCGTCGGCAAGATGCACACACCGGTCAACCGAAGAGGAGCGCTTCCCGAGGACCCGGGTCACAATGTTGTCCACGTTTTTCTCGGCGGCTTCGAGCGAAAGGATGTCCCCGCCCGGACTGACAAGTAGCGCCGTCACGGGCCGCTCGTTCACCGTGGCGATCTGGCTGGCTCGACGCAGCGCAGCGTTCGCATTGGTATCGCCGTTGGTCGGCACCAGGATTCTGCCGCCCTCGGACGTCGCCGCGTTGGGGACCCGGAGAAGAATCGACTCGCAATTCGCCTTCCGGTACAGCCGCCCTTGCCAGCTGCGATCGAGGTCGCGCCCAAGTTCGTCCATGTGAACGATGAGCATTCGCGCCTGCTGCTTCGGCAACAACTCGAGGATCGCTCTGTCGATGTTTGGGTCGCGCAGTTGCTTGGACGTTATTTCCGAATGATCCGGCGACTTGTTCGATGCAGCTTCGTCGTCAGATGATGGCGCCGTCCCGACGGCTCGAAACGCGTCAAGCAAAGTCGTCGGTTCGTCATCCAGCCGCAGATCTTTCCAGACTCGCTTTCCGGAATTTTCCTGCGCGACAACGACCATGAGCGGCAAATCAGCCGAATGTGCAAAGAGCCAACCCCACGGTAAAAGCCGCTCGACTTCGGTCTGGCTGCTGACGACTAAGATTGCTGTCATAAAAATTCAATGGGGTACGGTTTTGCTGCTAGCTTCAGCCAGCGACATGGGATGGTCTCTTCTTGCTCAGGCGGATTGCGCCGCAGCAGGCGATGAGCCATAGGGTCCTGCCGCTTCGGGACAGGTTTTCCACATGTTCCCGTCAACTCGGCTTGAACTGCAAGACGAACCGCGGGTAAATTTCCGTTTCGGTCGGACGGAGCTGGCCAACTTTCGCGTTAAGGAAGACCAATGACAGATCGACGCAAGAAGATACCGGCCGACGGAATCGATGATTTCGACGAGGTAGACGATACGCGATTCGAAAAAATCCCCAAGGCAACCAAGCCTCTCCTGCCGAGCGGGAATCGTAGCAAAGCACGAAGAAGCTCCAAAGAGACTCCGGCTTCGAAGAAAGTTCGTAAGTCGGTATCCAGCAAAGGTGGCATGCACCGCCGACGCCAGCGCAAGGTCCAGTAGTTTTGTTGACTGGCAGCTTTTACGCGGTCTCAATGCGAATGGTCATGGTCATCTGCAAGGACTCGTCGCGTCGTCCACTACCAAAGAAGTTGGTGGTACAAAAAAAGTCACCGTTCACGGACATGGACGCTTCCTCAGGTTCGAGAGGGTCAGGCACAAATTTTCGGCGTTTGTCCGCAAAGCGAAATCAGTCAGTTTGCCGCCGAAAAATTGAGCCAGACCCTGGGGTGTTGTAAAGTTGGCTTGCAGCGGATTTTGCGTTGCTCCTGAACGGTGCAAATTGTTGCAGATACATCGACGCGTTTGGCCGCTCCTCCCCGTCGCTAAGGCTCCGACCCTCCTCACGCGACGCGTGGTATGCCCTGCTCATTCTTCGCATGCCACCACTGCGTCGGAGGAGGGTTGCATGGGGCGAGCCGCCGAGGCCAGGCAAGCGCCTGCAATAAATCTGGCGTGAGCACAAATGCCACGCAATATCGAATTTACAACACCCCACGGCGAGGCGGGCGAGGCTCCGTCCGAGCTGCAGATTTGTTTCGAGCGTTGCCAGGCTTTGGCGGCTCGGACGGAGCCTCGCCCTCCCGAGCCGCTGAATCATCAACCAGTTTGCCGAGGAATTGCGCTTCGAACAATATTCCAAATTTTTATTTGTCATTTTCTAATTGTCATTTTTCATTAACGCAGCACGGTCATTTGACTCTGTCGCGTCACCATGCATTGTTCCAGCGGTCAACAGATTCCGCCAAAACAGTAACAATTCAGCGCCGGCAGGCTAAAGCCTGTACTCCAACTTTTACTCAGCCGCCGTCGCGAGGATGCGGGCGATGCGGCAAGCCTGGCGGTAAGCCACCAGGTCCAGCGCTTCAGTAACCATGTGTGGGTTCATCTGGCCACATCCAAGTGTAACCGTCGGAATGCCTCTCGCCGAAAGCCAGTTTGCATCGACTCCGCCATTGGTAATCTGGGGATTGGGCTTCTCACCAATCGACTTCACCGCAGCCATGGCGGCGACGACCGTTGGTTCATCCTTCTCCAGCCGAAATGATTCGTAGTCCAGTCGTCCCTCAATCTTCACCTTGCCAACCTTGCCATCGGAATTCTTGACCTGCTTCACCGCCGACTGGAACGCCTTTTCAATTTGCTTCACGATCTCCTTGCGGAAAACGGGATCGTGGCTGCGCGCCTCGGCGCGAATCGTTACCAGATCTGTTACCACATTTGTCGCCGCTCCGCCGTTGATGACCCCGACGTTGGTCGTTCCCGACTTGCCACGTTTCTTGATCAATCCGTGCCAACCATTCTTCTGCAAGTCGGCAATCGCGACGGATGCAATCGCGATCGCACTAATTCCCTTCTCCGGCGCGTTGCCCGCATGACTGGCTTGACCCTCGATCTCAATATTCATCCGGTAACCCCCCGTCGCCCCGATCGTCAGCTTGGCGGCCGAACCACCATCCCAGTTGAAGGCGAGTTTCGGATTGCCGAGCGAGCCAAGTTTGACATGCCTGGCTCCGTGCAGCCCAATCTCTTCCTGAACCGTCCACAGAAATGTCAGCGGCGGATGAGGGATCTTGTTCTTCAAAATATGCAACGCGGTGCCGAGCGTTACCGCCACGCCGGCTCGATCATCCGCACCCAGCCCAGTCGACGGGTCGGCCGATCTGACAAAGTTGCCCTTCTTTTTCGGTTGGCATCCAACGCAGATCGGCACCGTATCCATATGAGCCATCAACATTCGCCGCGGCCCCTTCACCGTACCGGCAAGCTTCAGGATCAGGTTGCCCGTCTTTCCGTCGATTGGCGTCAGCTTGTAAGCTGTATCTTCGGTAATCGATTTGGCGGGAGCACCGGCGGCACGCAACTGCTTCGTGATGAACTTGGCCACGTCGGCTTCTTCGCCACTCTTGCCGCGAATCGCCATCAGCTGCATGACAAGATCATCGGCGGCTTTCTTGTCAGCGGCGGACAGTTTGCCAACCGTCGAAATCGTTGCTGATTTCCTGGTGGCATTCTTTACCGATTTTTTGGCTGGCTTGCCGGCTGATTTCTTCGCTGATCTTCTGGTCGACTTCTTCGCTGTTTTGGGCATGAATGGCGTTCCTGGATCGATTCGGTGTACTGGGAGAATCTTACGAACCCACCAGGGCTTTGCAACTGATATAGTGAATCGTTCGCCCCATCATCACGAAAGTTCACCAATCGGCTCACCGCCCGGCACCATGACAGACAAGTCGCAAATTCACCTGCTCGACGACCCAACCAGCCTCAAGTCGTGGCTGAAGAATAACGGGCAACCTGCGTTTCGAGCCGGACAGGTACAAAAGTGGTTAATGGAAGGTCGCGCCGAAGACTTCGAAGCGATGACCAACTTGCCAGCCGCATTGCGAAACGAACTGGCAGAGAATTTTGCGATCTGGACCTCCACCATCGCGAAGCATACTGTCGCCGACGATGGCACTGAAAAGTTGCTCGTCGCGCTGGCTGATGGTGGCCGAATCGAATGCGTGCTACTTCGCGATGGAGACCGAAGAACCATCTGCATCAGCAGCCAGGTAGGCTGTGCGATGGGTTGCGTTTTCTGCGCGAGTGGGCTGGACGGAGTCGACAGGAATCTGACCACCGGTGAAATCATCGAACAGATGCTGAAGCTGCAACGGTTGCTGCCGGCCGATGAGCGACTTAGTCATATCGTCGTGATGGGTATGGGCGAGCCGCTGGCCAACGTCGATAACCTGATGGCGGCTCTCGAAACCGCGAGCGACAGTGATGGACTTGGAATTTCTCCCCGCCGAATCACCATTTCGACCGTCGGATTGCCCACCGCGATGGACAAACTGACTCGCTCCAATCCACGTTATCATTTGGCCGTATCACTACACGCGCCAAATGACCGATTGCGTAACCAGTTGGTTCCGGTCAATAACAAAATCGGGATCGATAAGATTCTTGCGGCAGCGGATCGCTACTTCGACATGTCAGGCCGGCGGCTGACGTTTGAGTATGTCCTGCTGGGTGGGATCAACGATTCCATTGAGCACGCGCGGGAGCTTGCCGGCAAGCTCAAGGGTCGCCCTGCCCTGCTAAATGTGATTCCTTACAACCCTGTCGTCGGTCTTCCTTATTCGACTCCCAGCCAGGGAGTCATTCGCGCTTTTCGCGAAGAGCTGGAAAAAGCCAACATCACGATCAAGTTTCGCAAGCGCAAGGGCGACAAGATCAACGCGGCCTGCGGTCAGCTCCGTCGCTCGACGCCGCCAGCGATTTCTATCGAACTGCCAACGTCCAAGTCGCAACCTGCTAGCGACTGAGCTACAAGACGCCTTTGCCTTGTGTCGCATTGGCACGCGAATATCAGCTCTAAGCGGGAGTGAATCGTTCTTGCCCGCCCCAGCAATTCATAAAAACTACTCGCGTGCCATTCGAGCTGATATTGTTTGCGTTTTCAAATCACCAGTGACCTCGGACCTCATGGCGACTCGTTGCGCAATCCTGACCGTGCTAATTTTCAGCATTAGTGGCTGCGCCGGTTCGCGGTGGGCCCGGTCCGATGCGGAATATGAACTCAAATACCCCGAGCACTCGGACAAGATTTTGCAAACTGTCAAACAGGCGGTCGACGCGCGGTTCATCGGCGGGCGGTCTGGAGCCTACGGCAGTTTTGGCGGAAGCTCGCAGCCTTCGACGGTGACGGCCGAAGTCGGTTTGATTCGCGTGGTGAAGCCATGGCTTGAGACACGTGCGGGAGTCGTTGGAATTGCCGGATCACCCAACAAGAGCCTCTATGGCGGCGGCACCGCGGGTATTCGAATCAACTCACCCAGTCGCCTGGCACCATTCGTTGGCGTTGGTGCTTACGCTGGAATCGAACCTTGGGAATTGATCGAAGACCGCGAAAGCGACTTTCCTGATACCGGAGACGACGACTTTGAAGCAAGCGATTTCATATTCGCAGCAGCACCAGAGGTCGGAATGCACTACTGGATTACACCAGAATACAGGCTGACCACTTCCGCCAGCTACTACGCGGGGTGGAGCGCCGAACCCTGGCTTTATTCTGTCTCGTTGACTTTTGTACGAGGCGAACAAAAAGCCGAGCCGACTGACTGGTCCAACTGGTCAGCTGAAAACTGGACGAATTAGTTGAAAACGCCCACTCCCAATGAATGGGAGCGGGCGCGAGATGATAGTGCTCTCTCTTTCTCTGACCGCTAGTACGGCCGATGAAATTCTCTATCGACGACGGCGGCGAAGGCCAAGCAGGCTGAGACCAGCGAGGCCCATCAGCGAGAAGCTTGCTGGCTCTGGTACTTGCCGGATCGTGATACGTGCAACCAGGTCGTCGGCTCCTGGAGCTGTTCCAGCGCCAATCGTTCCGCCAGTTGGAATTGGCGTGCCTTCAAAGTTGGTAAGGCCGGGATGTGCGGCAACAACGCCACCAACGGTCTCGGATGCGTCTCCACCAATGCCGGAGAATGGAGCTCCCATCGTGTCGTTATCTTCCGTGCCCGCATCGTAAATGTCGGATCCGCGGATCTCGATCACCTGGGTTCCAACGAAGCTACCATCCGGGTTGTATACGCGGATCGGTGCGTCGGTACCGATGAAAGCATCATTCGACGGAATAAGCATCGAAGCGAATGACAGATACTGATATGCGACAGGATTGATGGGAGTCAGCGTGCTACTCGCCGTCTCACCTGGGTCCAGGACAGGAGCACCGCCAAATCCGGCCGGGTTTCCAAGAGGGTCAAACTCAAGACGGCCGCCTCGGGCAAATTCCATGGACAAATCGCCAATGATGCCATCCTCGGCAAGTGCTTCAAGGCCTGGAGTTACCGCCGAACCGACATCGAACAGATCGAAATCGGCACCGTGCAAACCGGCCCATAGCGGAGTCAGGAAGAACCCATCCGTGGTTGCCAGATTCTCGATGCTGATCTGAATATCCTGCGCACTCGCGAGTGAACAGAGGGAAGCCAAAATAATTGCTGAAACAAACTTTTTCATAAACCTGAATCTCTCTAAATCTAAAAAATGAAATACTTCGAATGGTCTTGTCGCGGACTTTCCGCAGCCGATGGCGTCTCGACAATCTCGATAACGAACTGCGTCGAGACCAACGCATCAGGCATTCGATGCATTCATTGGCTATCCCCCTCTGGATAAAGGATGGCAACAAATTCAACTACGCTGAATTCGTTCGCCATCAAACAAATGTGTTGTCGCTGTCTTCCGGGTTAGACGCCTTGGGTAACGCTTGATTACATTGCCTTTTCAAATTCTTTTTTGGTGTGAAGAAGCATACTTCCGACTTTGTCGGGGGCCGGGTTGGCATGATAATCCCGACAAGAATTGAGCCTGAATGCTCGACTATCCCTATTGACGTTCGGCGTGGCGGATGCACCCGGCGATCCAATGTGAAATTGCGACAGAAAGTCGCGAGAAAGGGAAGCCCGTAAAATTCCGCCTGAAGGCGGTTCTACAAACTTCCTTCGCTAGGGATCTTGCCTGGAAATCGACGAAGCGATTCGGCTGCGAGCATCCTTGCTGAGCTGAAAATCGGGGCTCAACGACTCAAGCTGGTCGTCAGCAAGCTGCCCCGTGTGTTTCGCTGCGCCGCGGAGAAATTCCATACTTTGTCGAAACCGACGGCATGAATGGCATGTCATGAAATGCAAACGCACCGCCCACCGCTCGACCTTACCAAGGTCGTCGTCCAGCCCTTCCGAGATGAAGCGCGAAGAATGTTCGCACTTCAGGGAAAGCATCAACCAGATGGCGGAAAAAAAGGAACGCATAGAAAAGTCTGACTACTCGCGGTTAAACCAGTTGATCTCGAGACAGCGACGCAAATTCATTCGTGCCCGGAACAGGCGGACTGAAAGGTTAGACGGATTGATCTCCAATTGACTACATACTTCTTCTTTCGACAGCTGTTCTATTTCACGTAAAACAAATACCGATTGCAACAATGGCGGTAATTTCTTCCGGCATTCCTGAAAAACCAGCCAAAATTCCCTGTTTTCTACGGCCTTTGACGGATTCTGGTTCCAATGGCCAAGTCCATCCGCCCAGTAGCCATTTTTCTTGAAAAATGATTGGTGATTGTGTTTTTCCGCACTTGCCGCCTGTTCTTCCTGCTCCTTCTGAGCCTTATCGCGTACCTGCTGGCGACGGAAATGGTCGATGATTTTCCGCTTGAGAATACTGATCAGCCACGTTCTAACGGCTGACCTGCCATCGAATTTCGCCCATGCTTTGATCGCGGACACCAACGTGTCCTGAACCAGGTCTTCGGCGATCTCCCGTTGGCACACCCGAATCATGGCAAAAGCAAAAAGCGCATCGCCGTGCTCCACCAACCAGTCGTCGGGCGAACCTCTTTCACTTGCGTGCTCTTTATCTGTCAACTGCTTCGGCCTGCGTGGAATCGATTCCCAATCCGGGAAGTGAGGAATACAAATAGTATGCCCGTGGAGTCGATAGTTGAAGTATCGAGTTTAGCAGACATCCTTCCGACGATTGCGATTGAGCCAAACCTAGTGAATCCGTCAAACTCACAGGGCGGGAGTATGTAATGGCTTTCACATTGTCGACAGAGATTCCCGCCAGATCGGCCGCTCGCTCGAGGGCTTCTTCAATGAATCCTATCTTGTCAACGAGCCCCGATTCCAGCGCCTTTTGCGCGGTGAAGACTTCCCCCGTCGCAAGTTCGGACAATGCTGCGTCATTGTCACGGAACACGGGCCGCCCTGCTTTAACGATTTCCTTGAAACGCTCAAACGACTGGTTCACATAGTCCTGCATGATCGCACGGTCTTCCGCACTGACACTTTTGGTCATGCTCAGCATATTCTTGCGTGGATGGCTGACGATCGAGTCGTTCTTGATGTTGTAGTCTTCGAGAAGCCCGCTGACGTCGTAGTGTGGCACGATCACGCCGATCGATCCGGTGGTGGTGGTCGGTTCAGCGAATATGGAATCCTCAGTATCACCCACCGCCATCGAAATGTAATAGCCGCCGCTCGCCGCAATGCCGCCCATGCTCACCACGATGGGAATGCCACGGTCGGACACCAGTTCGTTCAGATGATGATAGATATAGTCGGATGCCGTGATCGTCCCGCCCGGCGAGTTGACGCGGAGCACGATGGCTTTGACATCTTCGTCATCGCGAATGCGATTGATCTGCTTCTTTACAAATCCATTCGGGTCCGCGAGCACGCCCGTCGCGTTGATAATGGCGACCTTGTCATCAGCGTCTTTTGCCAGGGAGTGGTAGACCTCGGTGATTCCTTCATCGTCGTTAAAGTAATCTTCGTAAGCCGACCACATGCCAAATATCACGGGGATGCAAAGCAGGAATCCCAACCAGCCGAGCCAGGCAAACCACCCGCCCGATGGCTGCTGCTTCAAGATGACCGTTGTGGTTCCGTCTGATGATTGCGTTTCAGGCATGGTGGTTACCGCATCTTCCTGGTCGTCGTAGGGGGGATCTCGCAATCGGCTCACCATAGCAAATCGCGCTGGGCGGACGTAGCACCGAAATGGAATCCGGAAATCCGTGGCCTACTGCCAGCATTCAAGCCGCCGGCATTCCCGACGGAGTAGTACACCTACCGTCCGATGATGTCGTTTTCGCGAGGTAAACACCACCTCGGCAGACCCGGGTTGTTGAGCTTGCGACGTGGGCCCTCCCGCATCTAAGCTGATGGGCCGTAAACCAGTACGCTGCCATCGGTATCGCCGACCAAACGGATTTCGGCAGGCGCGTTTCTGGCAGGCGAATATGAAGGAGAATATCTGGTGTTTGTTGCTGCGTCCACAGAATGTTACTCGCACATGTCGCTCGTCGACGCCCTCGACAAATTGAACGACCTCGAATACCGGTCCACGGAAATCTCGATTCGCGAGTCGGGTGATCAGATCAAGCCGTCCCAGGTTCTCGCCAGCGTTGAGGACGCGATTACGCTTTGCCGTGACACTCACCGGCTGGACCTCGCCGGGTTTGCCGTCGATATCTCGGCGACTGGTGATGAGCACTACGCACAATTCGAAGCCTGTTGCCGACTGGCGAAGGCCACCAAGGTCATTTCGATGTCGATCCCGTCGGCTGAACTTGGGACGCCGTTCAATGAAGAAGTCGAGCATCTCCGGCGGTTGGTGGATATGGCGCAGAAGGAAGGCGTCCTCGTCAGCATTCGGACTCAAGTCGGTAGACTATCCGAAGATCCGGATACTTGTGTTGTCATTTGCGACAATGTCAAAGGCCTTGGTGTGACGCTCGATCCGAGTACTTTTGTTTGCGGTCCTCACGCAGGTCGCGATTACGAAAAGCTGATGAAGTACACGTACAATGTCCACCTTCGTGATTCCAGCAAGGACGAGCATCAGGTGCGCGTGGGCCAGGGCGTGATCGAATACGGCAAGCTGGTCAATCAGCTACGGCGCGTAAAGTACGGGCGATCCTACTGCGTGAACATGCAACCGATGGACGGGCTGGATCACGATTCTGAGATGCGCAAAATCCGGTTGCTGCTGGAAAGC
>CALHZT010000065.1 GCA_938040995.1 uncultured Pirellulaceae bacterium
CAACACCCCAGGGCGAGGCTCCGTCCGAGCCGCTGAGATCAACATTTTTCGGGAGGGCGAGGCTCCGTCCGAGCCGTTGAGATCAACATTTTTCGGGAGGGCGAGGCTCCGTCCGAGCCGTTGAACTACGATTCGCTCAGCAAAATGGAGTAACCGACCATAGAGTCGTTCCGCGGCTCGGACGGATCCACGCCCTTCCGCGTTCTTCCGCCGCCAGCCGGCACTACTACGAGACCCAGGAATGCCTTCTAATGGTCGAAACGAAAATCAACTTACGACTGTGAACCATGGCCGATAAATTCAAGTCTCTGCTCGGGCACGCAAACGAGTCCGCAAAGCACATTGGTCGCTCGATTACAGGGCGTGATGCGTTGGGTAATGAGGTTAAAGAAGAGAAAATCGACTTAAGCAATCCAACAAAAATTCTGACTTCGCCCGCAAGTGCAATGCGCACTGTCAAAGATGAGCTCTTTGGCGTCCTCTTTTTTGTGGCGCTTATCTGGATCGTTTATTGGGGCGACACGCTTGTCCCGTTCATCAATCTCAATGAGCTGTTTCCACTGATCCCCCGAACGCTGCGTGGACTGCCTGGCATTTTCACGATGACATTCCTGCATGGTGACGTGAAGCACCTGGTACAAAACACAGTTCCCCTGATCGTTCTGCTGACGCTTCTTGCCGGCTCGCGCGGGCGTTCGTGGTTGATCGTCATCTCGATCATGATTGTCAGCGGTGTGCTGCTTTGGCTGGTCGGCCGCAACGGCTCGGACGCGCTGGAAAAAGTTCATGTGGGAGCCAGCGGACTCGTGATGGGACTGATTACATTCCTGATCGCATCCGCGGTCATCGAGCGGCGCATCATCCCAATGATCATCGCCGTCGTTGTTGGGTTACTGTTTGGAACCAACTTGCTATTCGGCATGATTCCCGCCAAAGGCATCTCGTGGGATGGCCACATCTGCGGTGCACTGGCGGGAATTATCGTGGCGTTTGGCTGTGCCCATACGTGGTTCTCCAAAGAGGTTCTTGGACTTCGCGAAGAACTCGTGACGAAACGGGACATTCCTGTCAATCCACATCAGTCGTCGTAACCTGCCGATGATGGATCGACGCATTCTTATCGGCTGGATCGCATTGGGTACGCTCGGAGCGGGCATCGCGACCTGGATGTTTCCGGGTGTATTTGCCAACTCGCAAGTCGTCATCGGGGCGTTCCTGCGAATCGGCACGATCATGTCTATCCTGTGGTTGGCCTACCCCGACCTCAAAGCCATCCCGTCCTGGGCATGGACGGCGATCATTCTCGCCAGCCTGATTGTCGCTGTCCGCCCGCGAGCCGCATTGATTCTCTTACCGCTGATGGCGATGGCATGGCTGATGAAGCTAAAGATTAAATAGTTCCATGAGGCAAAATGCGAGTGGTCGCAATTTCACGGCCGTTGGGCCCCAAACACATAAATCTCAGGCATTTCGCACAAAAACCTGAATCAAACCGCGCACAATAACCTAAAACAGGCAATACTTAATAACCTAAGATG
This sequence comes from uncultured Pirellulaceae bacterium, assembly GCA_938040995.1. Taxonomy (GTDB): domain Bacteria; phylum Planctomycetota; class Planctomycetia; order Pirellulales; family Pirellulaceae; genus CALHZT01. Next base: position 1,539 of record CALHZT010000065.1, read on the forward strand.
AGCACAGCACGAAAACCTTGGATTCGCCGCGATGGCAAGCCCACAAGAGAAACTCGCCAAATCACTCGAAGCCCTCAAGCAACTGCAGGATGAGGGCAGGGCGGCGGTGCGCGCCAAAGACCTGTCGCGGCCCCATCGCGAAATTCTTCTGAAGAACGGCTTTCTGCAAATGGTCATGAAGGGCTGGTACATTCCCAGCCGCCCCGATGACCGGCCCGGCGATACGACGCCGTGGTATTCCTCGTTCTGGGACTTCTGCGCCAACTATGCGAACGAACGCTTCGGCGAAGAGTGGTGCCTGTCGGCTGAACAGTCACTATTGCTCCACGTCGGCAACCGCACGGTCCCGCAACAGCTCACCATTCGGACTCCCAAGGGAGGCAACAAGCCAACGAACCTTCTTCACAGGACTTCCATTTTCGATTTTCGGGGCAAGCTGCCAGACCAAAGCGAAATCGAACGCATGGATGACCTGAACCTCTACGACTTGCCCACCGCGCTGATCGAGTCAGTGGCGACTTTTTATCGACGCAACGCGACGGATGCTCGCGCCGCGTTGGCTGCGATTCCCAACGCGTCCATTCTGCTGGCCAAATTACTCGACGGCGGGCGGAGCACGATTGCCGGCCGACTGTGCGGCGCGTTTCGGAACATTGGTCGAGACGAAATTGCGGACGAGATCAGGAAGACCATGAAAGCCGCCGGCTATGAAGTCGTCGAGAATGACCCGTTCGAAGAAAAGATCGCCTGGGAACTTGAAGATCGAGTCGTATCACCGCACGCCGCACGCCTGAAACTGATGTGGCAATCAATGCGGGAAGTCATCATCAACAAGTTTCCACCGCCACCTGAAAACGCAACAGCCGCCGACGTCTATCTCAAGCAAGTCGAAGATGCCTATGTCGAAGATGCGTACCATTCGCTTTCGATTGAAGGGTATCAGGTAAGTCCGGAATTGATCGAAAAAGTCCGAAGTGGAAAATGGAATCCGGAACAGAGCGAGCAGGATCGCGAGCAACGCGACGCATTGGCAGCGAGGGGCTACTACCAGGCCTTTCGACTGGTAAAGAAAAGCGTAGGCAAGGTACTCAAAAGCAAGAACGCGGGAACGATCGCCAAGAAAGATCATGGCGACTGGTACCGCGAATTATTCGTACCCCTGGTATCAGCTGGCTTGCTAAACGCCGGTTGCCTTGCCGGGTACCGAACCAGCCGTGTTTTCATCAAGGGTTCGCGGCACGTACCAGCATCGGGCGAGGCGGTTAGTGATTTGATGCCGGTCTTTTTCGAGCTACTCGAGAACGAACCGGACGCGGCAGTCCGAGCCGTGCTTGGACACTTCTGCTTTGTGTTCATTCATCCCTATTCCGACGGCAATGGCAGGACCGCAAGATTTCTCATGAATTTGATGCTCGCTTCTGGCGGCTATCCATGGACCGTCATCACGATTGATCAGCGCAAGCCGTATATGGAATCGCTTGAGTTCGCGAGCGTTGAACAGAATATCGAGCCGTTCGCCGAGTTCCTTGGCAGGTTGGCGGACAAAGCGATGAAAGCCGGGCGGTGATTTCCTGACGGGGAAAAAGCGGAGCACGCCGACCGGACAACCAACTCAAGAGTACTCCCCGGTCTGACCGGCCGAGGCAGGCCGGAAAGCGAACTCAATCTCCTGCCGGGATTGGGAAGTCAACCGACAGGGCCGGTTAAGCCCGGCGATTCCGCCGCACGAGCAGGCCAAGCAAAATGAACATCGACAGAAATGCTCCGGAGGGCTCCGGTACACTGGCGATGTCAGACGAGTTGAACTTGTTCGAATTCCAGGAATTGAAATCGCTCACGTCAATCGAACCGTCTGCGGTGAAGTCGCCACTGCACCACGCGGGCAACAGAGAGAACTTGTTCGAGTTCCACAGATTGAAATCACTTACGTCGACGCTGCCATCGAGATTGGCGTCGCCGACCAGATAAGCGCGACCCGCACCAATATTTTCGTTGCCAGCTTCCGAAAGCCACGCCGTCAGATCATCGGTGTCTACGTTGCCGTCTCCGGTGAGATCAAAAGAAGCCGTGTCATTTCCCTGGGCAATATCAGCAACGAGCGAATCAATGTCGTCGCAGTCGTAATCTCCATCACCATCAAAGTCACCACCGCTACCAACGTTCGTCACATAGCGGACTTCGCCAGCGAAACCAGTCGGGTCTGTCACGCGATGGAACGAAAATGAGAGATCCTCAGGTGCTCCGACTGAAAAAGCGGTTCCCAGGTCGAAAGCTCCCCCGCCAGCGACTACCAATGAGCCAGCAGGATTGAATTCGGCCAGCCCCGTTGAGGAGTTGGTGCCAGCCATCTGCCATCCCGTGTTGGTATCGCCGAGGCCATTCCATGATGCGTCAAGGGAAGCCCCTGCGGAGCGAAGTTCAATGAAGTCAATTTCTACCGACAGCGGCGATTCGTTCACCAGTTGTACTCCACCGGTGCCGGTATCTACATTGAGCACGAGATTGTTAAATCGGCGTTGCCCAACGTAATTGACAATTCCTTCAACTACGCTGCCCGCGCCCGGCACGCTATAGCTGAATTGCAGATCCCTGAACTCATTGCCAAACCCCGCATTCGACATCGCCGATGCCACTGCGCTGGAGTTATTCCCTGCATAGATCCCTCCGATTGACGGCGCGATTGCGCCGACCGTCTGGGCCGGCAATGCAAGACTTGACTGGGGGTTCAGTTCGGCGATACCAGTCGCGGAACTCGTCGGCACTTCGACCCAACCGGTAAAAAACTGGTCGGATAAACTCGTCCAGTTGCCAGGCTCAATCAGCCCACCTGCCGACCGAATTTCGTATCCGTCAAACTGAACAGAAGCATCTTCAGGATTTTCAAGAGTTGCGGCTCCCGTCTCCTGGTCCACAGTCAATACAGGCTGGGCAAGAACAGGAAAAGAAGCAAACAACATCAACGCGGCGCTAAAAAACAGCTTATACATAAGACACCTTCAAACTTGGCAGGTCCCAAAATACCGACGCCTTTTTCGTCTGCGAACTGTGGCAACAAAGAAACCATGCCATCAAAACATTCCACAAAGAAAACTGGCCAGCGAGAGCATATTAACACCATTATTTCACAAAGAAGCCCCATCGTACCGGCAAAACAGGGAAAAATACAGCATCGCCTGAATCTAGACTGCGTGGTGCCTTTGATCCCGGACAGCTTCAACTACAGCGCAGGCCTCGAATCTTCCCCCTGGCCGCTACCGTCTTGATATTCGTCTAGCCTCCAAGGCGGTGAGTGATGATAACCAGAGTCTGATTCGCGACTTTTACTGGTCAAAATAGTGGGCCCGCGAAGCAGCCCATGCCGGCAAAAAAAGACCACAAACCGCCTAAAATCGCTTGAATCTCATTCACAAGAACCTGCTCGACTTCATCTTGCTACCAATCCGATCTCTTATTCGTCCATCGCGTAGTTCGATAATATTACGCTCGCGGTAGCCTTGCCACGGTCATCAAATTCCAGGGAGCACTTCGGTATGTCATCAAAACAGTTCTTGGGTTCAGCCTTTTTAATAGCGTTCGTGGTCGTTGCAACGGTTTGCGGAAAACCGCAAGAAACGGATGGGCCATTTCACACGGGGAGCGTGATTTCAGATTTCGGCAATGTGGCGACGGTTGTGAGTGATGTTGAGATTCCTGAAGGGACAAAATTCAAAGTCCGATTTGACGTGGGCAGAAAAGCGAATGCCAATTCGATCAACACGACGTTCGACAGCGCTGCGAGATTCATCAACCTGAACGTGGCGGCTGGAATGCCCGAAGAATCCATGCAGATTGCCATCGTTGTGCATGGGAGCGCCGCGCAGGATGTGACCAGGCAAGCGTTCTATCGTGCGAAGAATGAAGGCCGCAACAACCAGTCAGAAAAGGCGATTGCGACGTTGCTATCCCACAATGTGCAATTCTTCCTTTGCGGACAAAGTGCGGCTTTTCAGGGCATCGAGAAACAGGACCTGTTGGAGGGTGTGAAAGTTGCGCCGTCAGCAATGACAATGCACGCATTGCTGGATCTCCAGGGGTATTCGCTCAACCCGTTTTAGCTGATTTGCGTTTGGCCGCAGAAGAAATGCAGGTGGCGGATCGAGCCCAATGGCACTCACTTTATGCTGAACCGGACACTAAGGATCGTTCGATCCATTAGTGTCGAATCTCCGTTCATGACGACTCACTTGACGGCCTATGGCCGTCTTCCCCGCGAACGCGGGGACCCACTCGAAGCGTGTTAACGCTCTACGTCTTTCCCTGCGTCAAAAAGCCAATACGATTCAATGGATTCCCGCTTGCGCGGGAAAGACGGAGGATGATCCGCTCATGACGACTCAATTGACGGCCTATAGCCGTCTTCCCCGCGAACGCGGGGACCCACTCGAAGCGTATTAACGC
>CALHZT010000066.1 GCA_938040995.1 uncultured Pirellulaceae bacterium
CAGCGAATCCGTTAGCGAACGCGCCGGCGGATTTGGAGGAAATTCAACCGACCATCATTCCCGCATCGAGCAGCGACGACCCGTTCGATCCGTCAGCGTTTAACGATTCCGTCGATAGATAGCGGCTCACAAGCGGCTCACAAGCTGCGAACGTTTCGTTGTTACGGATCATTTTCGAAAGTCAGCTCTGCCCAGTTGTTTGTCTTTGCCATCTTGCGCCACCGGACCCGATCCGCATGGGCTGGCCAGACGCGGACACGCGGTACTCGTCCCACTTGGCTCATTAGCTGTTCAACGCAAGGACCCGTCTGGAAAATATCGATGCATCGAATTCTGCCATAGGCGCGAACTTGCCCCGCGATTTCGTCAAGAATGTCCGAGTCGAGTTTTTTCAGGTTCGGCTCGCTTAGTGAAAGAAACCTGACCTTCTGGAATTTTTCACATCGCCCAGAGCCAGCCAACCGAAATAGCCATGCCGGTGCGTCTTGCGTTCGATCATAGCTGGTACCAACGTATCGACTGTTGAAGGCTATTGGCGTTTGCCTTATCAAGTCGCCGTAGTGCCTTGCCCGCATTTCACTTGCGACGCTGCCGACAATCAGAGCTGCGATTGTCATGACGGCAAGCACATCGGCAATTCGAATTTGAAAGGCCCGTGTTGCGGTACGAATACGTAATTCAATGATCGTCGCTGGAACCGCAGCGATCGAAAAGACGATGAGGAAATTGAGCAGTAGTCCGGCCAGATCGAGACGTTGGCGATTCCCGTAGTGTTTCCACCGATCCAGAATCGTCCAGTGCGGTGCTTTGTTGACCACGTAGTCACGGCAGACCCGCGTTGATGATTGGGCCTTTGTTAATTTGGTCCAACCCTTGTTGTTGCTCGCTTCCGAGGAGGAAAGAGGACCTTTTCTGCGCTTGTTTAGTTTGGCCAGATCCAGAGTGCAATTCGGGCCCGGTTCCATGCGCGTCGACTTGAAGTAAACCCACGGCCAGCCGTGATGGTAGGTGATGAGAAAACCACTTTGTCGTGACTTCGTGAAGTGGACAGGAGTCGCGACAACAGGATGCCCAGGGATGACGATCATCATCTGAAGCAACACGACGACGAACAGAACGATCGCGGTTGCGCGGTGAATGCGGAGCCTTGATCTCTGCTCTCGACTGTTCATTGTGCTACCCGTATCCGTTGCTGTCTTTCAGGTGAACGTGCGCTGGGCAATAGTATGGCACTTCTGTCGTCTTTTGTGCAGCCTTCTTGCGGCAGATGCAACAACGATATCGCTTGCCTTTGTCGGCAGCGGTTCGCGGTTTCTTTGGCTGTTTGCCGGGCGGGTTTTTCATGCGAAATCGTCTGTCGTGAGCGGTTCGGCGCTAGCCGCCGGTGGGTACAGCACCGTAAGAATGCAAGGCAATTCAGTCTACATGTCTGTGGTGTTTCAGCCGGACCTCATACACTCGAACGCCACGTTATTGTCGATCATTCTGAACGATGTTGGCCCACCGGCGGCTAGCGCCGAACCGCTCACTATTCTTCCAAGGAGGTCGTAACGCCTCCTTGGCACAACATGGAAAACGAAATGCTCCCAATTCTGATCTTTCGCGAGTGCCTCTATCGCCGGCGACGTCGTGCCACCGTTGCGCCCACAAAACCCATCAGCGCAAAGACAGCGGTGGCAGGTTCTGGAATCGTGGTGACGGTTAGATCCGTGAAATTGACGGTGAAAAGAGCTCCGTCGGCATTTCCAAAGCCTCCAGTGGTCAGTTGGAAAACACCCGACGCGGAACTGTTGATATCGGAAAACTCAAGATCCACTGGAAACGGGGCTGTGTCGGCGTCGATGACGTCGGTTGAGAAATTGGCCACCAGGGGAAACGCGGTGAATACGAATAAATTCAGATCGACGCCATTCAGATTTCCCGATAAGGAATTAGTAAGACCGTCGATGCTGAATTCACCCTGACTCACCGACAGGAACGAATTCGCCAAGGTTTGGTCGGCGGGTAACAAGAAGTCCTGGCCATTGATTTGAAACTCTATGGTTTCAATTGAAGTCATACCGTTTTGCAACGCTGAGTCAAAATTAAACAGGAGTTGCACTGGGTCGCCATTCTCCAGATCGAATGCTACAGCGTCAGGATCCGTAGGGGGATCTAGTACGAGTTCTCCTTCCAGAATCAGCTGAAGCGGGTCGGCGGTGGCAGGTGCTGTCGTCATCAAACAAAGGGATAGCACTGTAATCAAAGAAAATAGTTTGCTCATTGCGCACTCCTGTTCAAGTTCTCTGTTGGAAGTATCATCAATCAAGGCTTGGTAAAGACGTTAACACCGAGTTCGGTCAGCCTAAATAATTCTCGGGCGCGATTCCACTATTGTTCCATCAATGTGCGGCTGGCCTATCGTCCGGTAGCTTTGACAGATTGCTGTTAAACGGGATCGGAGCACGGAATGAGAAGCGTGAACTCCCGGCTGTAAAGCTGAATGTTGGCGATTTCGAAGCAAATTTTTCGAGGGTTCAACAAGCCATCTGTGTGGAGAATTATACAGAACTTTCGGCACACAAAACGTGTTGGCGACGGTTGTTGCACAGATCCTATTCTGTGTCATCCCTCAAGTGTAAATGTTCCGGGCAATAGTACGGCACCTCAGTCGTCTTTCTGGCAGCCTTCTTGCGACAAATGCAGCAACGATATCGCTTGCCTTTGTCGGCAGCGGTTCGCGGTTTCTTTGGCTGTTTGCCGGGCGGATTTTTCATGCGAAATCGTCTGTCGTGAGCGGTTCGGCGCTAGCCGCCGGTGGGTACAGCACCGTAAGAATGCAAGGCAATTCAGTCTGCATGTCTGTGGTGTTTCAGCCGGACCTCATACATTCGAACGCCACGTTTTTGTCGATCATTCTGAACGATGTTGGCCCACCGGCGGCTAGCGCCGAACCGCTCACAGCCTTTACTGAATTGATTTCTCGATCCACGCGTTCACGCGATCCTCCAGAATGTCGAGCGGCACGGCTCCGCTCAACAACACCACATCGTGGAAATCGCGAATGTCAAATTTGTCGCCAAGCTTCTCTTCCGCCGTTTTTCGCAGCTCGCGAATCTTCAACTCGCCGATCTTGTAACCAAGGGCCTGGCCTGGCCACGAAATGTACCGATCGACTTCGGCGCGAATGTTATGTTTCGACAGCGCTGAATTCTGCTCCATAAACTCGATCGCCTGCTGGCGTGTCCATCCGAGATAGTGCATCCCCGTATCCACGACCAAACGACAGGCACGCCACATCTCATAAGTCAGTCGCCCAAAGTCATCGTACGGATCTTCGTAAAAACCGACTTCCAGTCCCAAACGTTCGGCGTACAACGCCCAGCCTTCGACATAGGCCGTGAATCCGCCGAAGCGTCGAAATTTGGGAACGTCGCCGAGCTCCTGTTGCAGAGCGATCTGTAGATGGTGGCCGGGTACGGCTTCGTGCAGTGACAACGCCTGGATTTCGTAGAGCGGGCGACTCTTGAGGTTGTACGTGTTGACGTAGTAAAAACCGGCTTCGCTCCCGTCGCCTCGAGGCGGCATATAGTACGCCGTCGTGGTTTTTGGCGCGATGTACTCGGGAATGACACGAACCCCATAAGGTGTTCGCGGCAGTGTCTTGAAAAGTCGCGGGAGCATGCCGTCGATCTTCTTGAGAGTGAATGCCGTCTCACGAAGTAACTCGTCCGGAGTCTTTGCGTAGAACTTCTCGTCGGTGCGAAGGTACTCCAGAAAGTCGCCGAGCTCTCCGTCGAATTCGACTTTCTTCATGATGCCCAGCATTTCTTCGCGAATCCTGGCGACTTCGCGCTTGCCTGTCTCGTGGACTTCTTCCGGCAGGAGATCAAGCGTGGTATATCGCTTGACGCAGTAGCGATAGAACTCCCGGCCGTTCGGAAGAGCCGACGCGGCGATCGTGTCTCTGGCTTTGGGAATGTATTCTTCCGCCATAAATTTGTGAAACGCGCGATAGCCGGGAAGCACACTGTTATTGATCGCGGCCAGGCCGGCTTTTCGGAGTTCTTTCTGATCACCTTCGGAAATGCCTTCGGGGAATTCGCGAAACGGTTCGAAGAGAAGACTGTCTTTGGCATCCTCGACGATGTTGGACGTAATCGTTTCTTCGTAACCATCAAGCACGACGCCTGGCAGGCTATGTCCCTTTTTCATCCCCTCCGACATGATCTCGACGTGTTGCTCCGCGAGGCGTTTGAAATGATTCAGTCTGGAAATGTAGTTGCGATATTCCTCCGCGGTTTTAAGCGGGACCTTCTTGGGAAGCTCCGGGAATTCGGTATGAAAGCCGCCGAGGTTGGTGATTGGGGTATAGAACTGTTCGAATTTAAAATCGGACAATCGCTGCTTAAGCAGCCGCTGAAGGATATCCGCATTCAGCGAGTCGCCATCGTTTAGCGTATTGCTGGCGATAATCTTCTCCAGCCGCTTGGAGAATTCTGTGACCGACTGGTTGCGTCTTGTTGCGTCAGCTACCGATACCTGGCCAAGCTGATCATCAAAGCGATGATCGCCCACATTGGTGGCGCGGAGTGGGCTTTCCTGAAGATCGAACTCCCACAGCTCATCGATCAGCGACCGCAAGCCGGAGTCCGAAACGGCTTCCTGCGGCTGAGCATGAGTCGCCGTGCTCATCAACAGAAAGAACGCGATGCCCGAAGTGATCGCGAGAGCAAAAGAATATCGAGTGCGCATGGATTGTTCCAGAGAATGTGATGCTTTATTTCCTTGAGTTTACAGAGGAATTTGCTTTTGTTGGGTTATTCAACATTTCCAACGGCTTATTCAAACTCAATTGGGATCTTCATAGGTGGTTGTTTATATCACATGCACACGGAGCCTCCAGCAATGCAACAAGACCTCGAGTTGGGATTCGAAAAACTGGAACATCGCTTAATGCTGGCGGGAGATGTTTCCGCAAGAATTTCAAATGCCGGCGACCTTGTAATCACCGGCGATGCTGCCACCAATACAGTCATCGTTTCGAAGGTAACGGTTGGTGCAAGCTCAGTAATTCGGCTCACCGGAGTCCTCGGAACCACGGTCAACGGTGGAACAACGATTGATCTTGCGGAACCGACTCGTGATCTACGCATCAATATGAAAGGTGGCGACAATCGAATCGATCTCGTGGGTATGGAAGGCCGGCGACTTTCCATGCGGAGCGGTTCCGGTCACGATTTTTTGTCCCTTGATCTGGGCAATTTCTCTGAAATGCGGGTATCGTCGAGGGGCGGCGATGACCTTGTGGCAGTGCGTCGTTCTGAGATTGGTAAAAACCAGGTGAATACCGGCGGCGGTGACGATCTGGTTTTCTACTCGCGTATGTCCGCCGATTCTTCGAAGGTATCATTGGGAAGCGGAGCCGACTCGTTAATGTCCAACGCGAATGAGTTTCGCGACAATTTTAGTCTCCGTGCCGGCGGCGGCGAAGATGCCGCTGCGTCCTATCAGGATGACTTCGCCGCAGATGCCCGCATTGACGGTGGCGGTAGTAGCGACTCACTACTGGCCGCGTGGCCCGGTGGAGAGAGCACGATCAACGGAGAATTTTCGCCGTTGCGTTTTGAATCAGTCGTTATGCCACCAACAAGCCAGGTGTTCTTTGACTTGTTGGCGCAACGAGGACTGACCCATCGACGGTACATTGAACTCTAGCTGGGCAGCATGGGTTTGTTCGTAGTACCGACTTTAGTCGGAATCGAAGCCGCGGACGTTATCTTCCGCCTATAGGGCAATTCTGCTCAATCGAGCGAAGCTCGTCGGCGAGCCGGCTGCGTCAGCTGCCGGGTGCTCAGGGCGGTCCGAATACTCATTGCCGACACCTTGGCGCGGCCGGTTGAAAGCTTGCACGCTGATTGCAAATTTACCAGCCATCAGCGATGCACCACTGCATGGTATCGATTTCGAACGGTCAACTCAGGTCGACGTGGTCTACAACGCGGCGATCATCGAGCCACAACACCCGGCAGCTGACGCAGCCGGTTCGCCTGAAACCGATTGAGCAGTATTGGATTAAAGGCGGTAATACGAACTTCCGGATTCAGGCTTTGAAATAGCTTCCAGGCGAAGTCCATGCGAACTACTGCGACCTTTTTCCATATAGTTCAATGAAGAAGCCCACATTCTTCGATCGTCAGTTAATATTGCGAATTTTCTGGCTGACGCTGGCCATTGAGCTGGCTTGTATTATTCTACGATTCGGATTCGGCCAGTCATCTTCGGTTGCGACTGCATCAACCATTGGAGTGTTGACGGGTGGCATTCGTATTCACCACGGCTATGTCGGCGCGTTTATGATTCCGGTTGGTGTGTGGTTGAGCGAGAAAGCGACCGGCCGATGGATCCTGATCGTCGGTATTGCGCTGTTTCTCAGTGATATGATCCATCACTTTCTCGTTCTCTGGCCGATCACCGGCAGTCCACAATTCGATTTTGTCTATCCTTCCTGAGGTAAAAAGACAAATGCGGACTACGTCGATGTGATTGCAACGATGACCGCGCCAGTTAGCAACGCTGCGCCTATACCCCTGGTCACCATGATTTCGCGCAGGAGATTCGCTTCGAGTCCGCCTCACTTTTTCGCGACTATCCACACTTTGGCGTATCGCCAGAGAGTCGAATTCTACGTTGGATCGAGCATGGCCGTTACTCGTCCATTGCTCTGCTTTTCGAACTGATCCAGCTGCTTGGATGCCTGGACAGGCGTTCGACCGAAATTGATGGTTCATTATGACCCAGTTTCAATCGTAAATATCTCCCTGGTAGTGACTGTGTGTTGACAGTTTTTTTGGTGGCAGTATTTTTGTCGGCGACGGATTTAAGTCAGCGAATTTGCAGTGTTGGCGAATAATCGAAATCAAACAAAAAAAGGGCATTCGTTATGAAAATTCAATTGCTGTCAACAGTTCTTGTTTTCCTCTTTACTGCAGGCTTAAGTCTTGCTGACATAAATGCTGTCGGATTCCTGGCCGGATCTGGTCCGGGATGCAGCGTTCCGCTCACGGCAGGGGAGTGTCGACCGACTGGCCTGGGGGATTTTGTGCATACAACGGTTACATTCCTTGGGACTGTTGAGACATCGGCGTCCCTCGATGCTGCGGTGGCTGGTCCAAACGATTGGGATCTTTCGGTAAGAACTTCCTCTTTTATAAGCTCACCAACAGCCGGTGGAGGCAATTTGCAGGAGGCTACAGCTGGCCTTGTTGTCGACCGTGTCGGCCAGTTGGCGGGGGCGGCGCCCTTTCCTTCGACGTTGACATACATCGGGAGGCTGACTGGGCAGGTGACGGTCGGGACGAACAGTTTTCATGATGGCAGTCTTACTTTTGGAGGCGAGCAGATTAACGCACTGGAGGAATTGTTTTTCCCGGACGCTGGAGTTGAGAATGTTGACATTCCTCTTACTACTACAGTTCCAGTTAGTGCAACCGGGTCGTTTCCAGTTCAATACAGCATCATTTCCCAGTCGTTTGGTCGCGTTGGGACCACTATTGGAGATCTCTCGAATACACTTGAATTTACAAGTATTCTGCTGCCCAACGGAGATACGCCAGAGTCGGCGGGCTTTACGATGTCTTTCAGTGACGGTGCCGGGTCGCCCAATGTTCCTGAGCCGTCTTCAGCGGTCGTTTTTCTCTTCGGCGCCGGATGTGTCTGTTCGCGATGGCGAAGGCATCGAGCGTGAACTGATGGCGATTATCTGACTCAGAAACAGACCGCTACTCGACCGAACCCTGAAAGCGATAGCCGGCATCGCGGACGGTCACGAAGTGAACCGGCTTGGCCGGTTCGAGTTCGAATGTTTTTCGCAGGCGCCGGATGAACTGATCCGGTGCTCTTGTTGTGATGCTGGCCGGCATCTCCCACACCTTGACCAGAAGTTCTCCGCGCGGAATGACGCGGCCTTCGTTTCGAACGAAGAACTCGAGTAGCTTCATC
>CALHZT010000067.1 GCA_938040995.1 uncultured Pirellulaceae bacterium
CATACCGTGTGCCGGTATGTAGAACGAAATGCGTTGACAGCCGGGATCGTGAAGCGGGCAGAAGATTATCGTTGGGGCAGCCTCTGGAACTGGTGCGGTGGCGAGTCGGTGATTCAACTGTCGCGATGGCCTGTCAAGCGATTGCCCCGATGGATTGACCGGGTTAACGACCCCATGACGAAGAAGGAAGTCGATGCAGTAAAGCACTGTATCAATCGCGGCTGGCCATTTGGCAATCAAGATTGGGTGGACCGAACCGCGAAAGAACAAGGTCTCGAATCAACTTTGAGGTCGAGAGGCCGGCCAAGGAAGCTTGCCTAAACTACGAATTTGGCTCGCGCCCCTTTTCTCTTTCGAAGAGGGTCGGACACCGAAGAGGGTCGGGAGTCTTTTTCGGTCAACACGGTAACCAATGGTAAACGCTCTGGCCGAAAAAGACTCCCGACCCTTTCGTTAAACGAACCGCAATATCGCGGCCAATTAAAGACTCCCGACCCCTTAATGACCCGACTGTCAGTTTAATGTTACTGGCAGTATAGGTGCGAACCGCGAAAGAAACGAAAGGCGCGAAAAGGGAGGATGAAGGAAAATTTTCTGTTAGCGATGCGGCAGACGATAAACGGGAACAGGTCTAAATTCGAATGACGTCAAGTGAACATCGCCGCGACAAATGCTTTATTGGCGAGTCACGGTAACGATCGCGGCGAAACTCTTTGGGCGAATTAAAGATGTAAAGAGCGAATGGCACTGCCGCTTGCAGCCCCCTTTTCTCTTAACCGGCGGTGGCGGGTGTAGCTTCGCTTTCTTTTGACTCGGCAGCTTCACCGTCGGCTGAATCCCCACTCGCCAAGTCACTACCGTCACCCCGTGCCGCCCAGACGGTTCCCTGAACAATCAACTTCAAAAACGTTGGATCCTGAAACGTCTCATTCGAGTGCCCGAACGTCGTGCCAAACACGCGCGCTTTTCCGTAAGCGTTCGTCCAGATCACGGGATACGACTTCCCATCCTTCTCGCTGGTCGATTTCGCGAGAACTTTTGTGTTTGGCCATGTCTTCTCCACGACGTACAGTTCATCCTTTGCAGAACGGTACGGCTGAGGGAAACCTGCCATGGCAGGATGCTCCGTATCCGTTACTGTGATCGGATACTCACTCTGATGCTCGTGATGACGACTGGTCACGCCGAGGAACTCCCGCCAGTCATCAACGTCGGCTTTTCGATACGTGTGCATGGCGCAGTGAATCACGACCGCATTCACACCGGCCTTGTGAGCCGACGTAATCTTCCGAATGTACTCTGCGTCCTTCGTGCCAGCGAAACACTCATTGTGAATCACGACATCGAAACCCGCTGCCCATTCCGGATTGTTGTAGAACGTTATCCTGGCTTCGGTTCCGGTCCCACCCTCATTTACAACCGTCCAGTTTGCAGCAACGCCCTGCTCTTTAAACGCCAACTGCATCGCCTTGGTCTGAAACACATAGTCGTGACAACAACCGCCGGTGATCAGCAAAATGTTGACAGGCTGCGAAGCCGGTTCTTCGGCGACCACTTGATCGGCCGAAAAGCAGATCATCGTCGCGACGATCACCGCCACTAACAGCGCCACCATTGGCCGCCGCCATTGCCTGACTCGATTGATATCGGCTGGCGTGGCGGTTTCAAACTGGCTAACAGAAAAGCCGCTGAGAAGCTGAACAGCAAAGCGAATAGTGGATTTGATCAATGAAATCTCCTGATTGAAGTTCCTCATATCTTACCAGAATGGAACAGCTGGTCGTGCGGCAACTCCCGAGCGGGCCGGGCATGGAAAATCACAGCGGGGAAAGACGCCGCCTGATGCAAATGTTACAATCCGGGAATGTCTGGACCAGTATTAAAAACGCACACGCTCGGTTGCAAAGTCAACCAGTACGAAACAGAGTACATCCGCGAAGGCCTGCATCAGATCGGCTATCAGGACGCCGAATCGGATCAGCCGGCGGACCTCTGCATCGTGAACACCTGCACGGTCACGAATGAAGGGGATTCGAAAAGTCGCCAGATCATCCGTCGCATGGCCAGACAAAATCCTGACTCGCGAATTATCGTGATGGGCTGCTACGCGACTCGCGATCCCGAGGCTGTCGCGGCGTTACCCAACGTCGCCGAAGTCGTCACCGACAAACGCGAGCTTCCCGATCTCCTTGGCCGATTCGGCGTCATTGATATCCCTGATGGCATTTCGCGATTTGGCAATCGCCATCGCGCGTACGTCAAAGTCCAGGACGGCTGCCTGCTGCGATGCAGCTACTGCATCATCCCCAAGGTACGGCCGCAGATGTACAGTCGGCCCATGCAACCGATCCTCGAAGAAGTCCGGCGGTTGGTCGGTAACGGCTTCCGCGAAATCGTGTTAACGGGCGTGCACCTTGGGCACTACGGAGTCGACTGGAACGTCCACAAGCCAAAATCAGAGTGGACGCGGCTTTCGAATCTCGTCCGCAACATCGCCGAACTGCCGGACCTTCCCGGCGACTTCCGCATTCGCCTGTCGAGTATCGAAGCCACCGAGGTCACCCGCGAACTGATCGACGTGATGGCCGAGTACCCGAATCGCGTTTGCCCGCACTTGCACATCTGCTTGCAAAGCGGTTCAGAAGATGTGCTGCGACGGATGAATCGTCGTTGGGGCACGCGTCGGTTTATCGATCGCTGCAAGATGGTTCGCGACCGGCTGGACCGCCCCGCGATTACGACGGACATTATCGTTGGGTTTCCTGGCGAGTCGGAAGCGGAGTTTGAAGAGACTTGCCAAACCGCGAGAGCTTGCGGATTTTCGAAGATTCATATTTTTCCGTTCAGTGCCCGACGCGACACGCCGGCTGCAACCATGGACGGGCAACTTGATAAAGCCACCAAGTCACGTCGCGGCCGCGAACTGGCTGCGATCGAATCCGAATTGCGATCCGACTATTTCGCTTCCCTGCGTGGCATGGATTTGCGCGTGCTCATCGAGTCGCTGGATCCAGAATCGGATCATCTTGTCGGCACCTCTTGTCGATACACACCGACATCGTTGCCAAAATCCATCGGCGAGATTGGCGAGTTCGCCAAGGTGGTCGCGGGTGACGAAGCGACCAACGGTCGCTTGCAGGCGAGGTAGCACTCGCGATGCTCAAGTCCCTCGGTAGTGGATGAGGCCACGAATCCCGGTGTAGTGGATGAGGCGACGAGTCCTGGTGTAGTGGATGAGGCCGCGAGTCCCGCAACATCGGATGAGGCCACGAGTCCCGCAGTATCTTATAAGGGCCACGAGTCCCTAATCTCGCAACGCAAAGGACTCGTAGCCTCGTCCACTACCGTCATGCTGGTGACTCATCGCGACTGCTGCTGGCAGTACTTTCATCCTGCAAAATACCACGAAATCCCGATCCGGCGTCGCTTTTCGCCGCGACCGCAACCGCTGCCTGCTGGTCTACCGTCCGGCCCGGCGACTTTGCTACATTCACCGCCAATTCCAACCGTCAACTTTGAATTCGCAAGCTGCAAGGAGCGCCGCATGACGCTGGCCCGCACATTTGCAATCTCCCTAATCGTACTTTCGACACTCATTGTCTGCCCGACCGCAAACGCCCAGAAGAAAAATCCGTTTGGATTCGCGAGCTTGCGTCGAGTCGAAGCGCAACCCGGCAAATCGTACAAACTTGCCGAATCGCACGGTCCATGGTTAATTATCGCGACGACGTTCGCCGGGCCGGGAGCCGAGGACGAAGCGACGGAACTCGTCCTCGAACTTCGTCGGCGATTCAAACTTCCAGCGTACACCTGGCACAAGACATACGACTTTACCGAACCCGTTGAAGGACGCGGTCTCGATCGCTACGGCGAACCCAAAAAGATGCGATACAAACAGAACTACAAGTTCGACGAGTACGCGGTAATGATTGGCAACTTCCCGAGCATTAACGACCCAGGCCTCCAATCGACTCTCAAGGCGATCAAGACTTGCCAGCCGACTTGCATGCAAATTGGCAAGGATGAAACGTCGACTCAGCGCTACGCCGGCATGCGATCATTCATCCGACGTATGAGCAGCGACCCCGAGAAGAAAAGTAAAGGGCCCCTCGGCCAGGCATTCGTGTCGCGCAATCCCCTGCTCCCTCAGGAATATTTCACGCCAACGGGTTTTGATTCGCTAGTCGAAAAGATCAACAGCGCAGCCAAGTACAGCTTGCTGACGAACCCGGGGAAATTCACCGTTCGTGTCGCCACGTTCACTGGAAACGTCATCCTCGACCAGAAGAAAGTCGCCGAGATCGAGAAGACCGGGCGCATGAAGTCGCGACTTATGGAAGCCGGTGAGAAAGCCAGTCGGCTCGCGAAAGCGCTTCGTGATCGTGGAGTCGAAGCCTACGAGTTCCACGATCGACACGAGAGCATTGTCACGATTGGTAATTTTCAGTCCGTGGGAACAAATCGCGATGACGGTCGCATCGAGATTGATCGACGAATCCTCAAGGTCATCGAGAGCTATGGTCCCAAGCAGACTGCGGTCGCGGGCGCTGCCGGCCTGCAACCTCGCACGCTTGAAGGGATTCCCTTCGATATCCAACCGAAACCAATTCACGTCCCCAAGCGTTCGATCGCGGCTGATTTCGCGCGAAACCGATAAGTAAGTAAAGGTTTGCCGCAACAATTCGACTGGTGGACGCTGCTTTTGAGAGCTCTTCGCCCAACAACGCCCTCACCAATTATCGGCGGCGAAACACTCCCTGTGATCCACTTCGACGCTGGTTGCGATTCACAATCGTCTTCATGATCCGCGTGTTGCGGACGCCGCTTACCATTTCGTTGACCTGGCACATCGATGACTGGGCGTTAGACATCATGCCATCAAGGCCTGCTGACATCGTCTGAAACTTCTCAACCATCTGGCCTGCATTCTGCATCATCTCGCGGACTTCCATCATGGTGCCCGGAACATACTCCATCTCCCCCGCAAGCTTTTCCATCATCTTGCCGGCGTTGTCCGTCAGATCCTTGAGATCGGTCATCAGAATATCCGCGTCGGCTCCGAGATGAGTCAAAAACTCGCTGGCTTCCGTGACGGTATCGCCGACTGCGTTCATGGTGGCTGATGAAGCTCCACCACCCGCACTGCGAACAGCGCTCGCCAGCCGCAATGGCGTGCCACCGGGCAATCGAGTCATTCCCGCGGACGGATCGGCGGTTGCAGTCAGTGACACTGGTTTGTTATTACGAAGCAGCTTAATCTTGACCGAGTCGCCTTTTTTTACACCCTTCATCGCACTCGCCAGCGATGCGGTTCTTGTTGGCTGGCCAGCAACGCTTGTCACCTTGTCACCGACTTGAACACCCGCATTCGCAGCCGGACCATCCGATTTCATGCTCGTCACGGTGACTCCGCCAGCAACGGCTGCAACGTCCATCCCAAGCATGTCGGTCGTACGAACGATTTCGAGATACGCTCCGTCGGCGCCTCTGCCAATAACGACTCGCGAAGCCCTCACGACTTGAGGCTGAAATTCTGCTGCGAGATCCAGTCCAAGTTCAACATGCTGCCCGTCGGCTGAATATCCGAACTCGGCGACTTTCCCGGCGACTTCGCCAAGCATATAAACCGGAGCACCCTTACGAACCCCAACCGCCGCCGCGTGGGGCATGGTGACTGCCGTCTTGTCGTCAAACTGTATTTGAGCAGGCAGCGGGCCCACAAAAACAAGGAGAAAGACGATCCACGTGAGTGTGCATACTAGGCGATGGGATACGGTCATCTGCGAATCCTCGGCGGAAGGACAAAGTCGGTTGCGGGTCTGTACATATCCAGACATCGGCGATGCGTGCTAGCACCTTGACGAGTTTTGATTGCGACTGCCAATTGAGCGAATTGGGCCAGTCGGCGGGTGCCGGCTGGAACGATGAATTCAGTTGGCCGGAATGAGAACTTGCCGGGTTAGCCGACTGCGTGGCCGGGTAACCGTTCAAGGATATTGACGATTGCTCAGGTTCGAGAGGGTCAGGCACAAAATTTCGGCGTCTTGTCGGCGGCGAGCCAATGAGAGCTGCTGTTTGTTTTGCGCCGGCAACTCAGTGAAAAATGACAAGTGACAAATGAAAAAGGCAAATTGATATAGGTGACGAAAGACATTGCGAACTGTAAACGTTTTCCGTTTTTTATTTCTTCCCAATCCCCGTTTGGCGG
>CALHZT010000068.1 GCA_938040995.1 uncultured Pirellulaceae bacterium
GCCTGCGGAATCAGCCGCAGGTGACAATGGACGCATTCAGAGCCGAAGGCTATCGAACCATGCCGCCCGCGACGCCACACGTCGTTCGGACTTCAAGGAGAAGGGTTCCCTGGCAGATTTAGGTAGTCTGTCTCACGCAATTTTTCAAAAATGCTGTAATCCCTTGCTATTCTGTGCGTCCCATCTCTAATTGGTGGATAGGCATCGAACATAAAGCAGAGGAAGCAAATTTAATGCGCTATTTAACGGGCTGTGCGACACGAAAAACCTTGTCCATCCTGGTGACACTCGCCATAGCCAGCGTCGGTTATTCGCAAGTCGCCACCTACAACGTGACCTTTGATTCTCACTGGAATCCAACCGATCATCCGTATGCAGCAGGTGCTCACTTCTCACCCCTAATCGGTGGACTGCACGATGACACGGTTTCGTTCTGGGAACCGGGTGGACTGGCGACTCCGGGTATCGAACGGGTGGCGGAAACGGGCAGCATTGTTACGTTTCGCAACGAGGTGCTCGCCGCCGGTTCTGCGGCAGAAGTCATCTTTGGCAACGCCGTCGATGCGGATAATGAGACAACAGTGACTCTCGAAGTCGATATTGCCCGCCCACTGATGACTCTCATTACCATGGTAGCTCCGAGTCCCGACTGGTTTGTCGGGACTCATGGACTCGACCTGCATTCAGGCGGAAACTGGATCGATTCGCTGCACCTGGACCTCGCTGTCTACGATGCAGGAACAGACAGCGGTCCGGCTCTGACATCACCCAACGCCGACACGAGTCCGGCGGAACCAATTCATGTGTTGCCGACGCTGTTTTCGGACACGCCTCCAATCGGCTCGTTCATTATCGAACTGGTTTCGGTTGACGGGCTAACCGGCGACTTTGATGGAGATGGAGATTATTCACTGACAGATATCGATGGGCTCGTGGGCGCAATCGCCAGCGGTGGCGACTCACCTGCCTTTGACCTGACTGGCGACATGCTGGTGAACGGCCAGGACCTGACCGCATGGCTTGCTGAAGCGGGCGCCGCAGAACTTCCCGGCGGCGGTTCTTACCTGACGGGCGATGCCAACCTCGATGGAGCCGTTGATGTCGCTGATTTCAACGCGTGGAACGAATTCAAGTTCACCAACGATGGTGGTTGGTCCGGCGGTGATTTTGATGCGAACGGTGCAACAGACGTTGGCGATTTCAACATCTGGAACGAGAACAAGTTCACGGCATCCGGCGACGTTTCGACGGTACCTGAACCATCAGCACTCTGGGTAATGTTGCTTCCCATTGCGGCGATGCTCCGCCGGCGACGCTAAGGATCGTTCGATCAATTAGTGTCGAATCTCCGTTCATGACGACTCAATTGACGGCCTATGGCCGTCTTCCCCGCGAACGCGGGGACCCACTTGAAGCGTATTAACGCTCAATGTCTTTCCCTGCATCAAAAAGCCAATCCGATTCAATGGATTCCCGCCTGCGCGGGAAAGACGGAGGAAGATCAGGCAGTAATTTCTGGAACGATCCTAATCTGTAAGGTGCTCGGCAAAAAACTGACGACCGAAGGTGCCTCTTCCGTCGTCGGCATGAATTCGCGTTGCGCGGTATGCTACTTCAAAAGAAGTGCCATACCGGAGTATCTCGCATGCGCATCAGCCTGAAATCATCGCTGCTAATTCTTGCCATTCTCGGCGCGGGCGCGGGATTGCTTGGCCGTTTGTTCATGACAAACCCCCAGTCGTTCTTTCGCGTCAGCTCGATCCTCGTAATAATCGTCCCTTTTCTTGCAGCGATAGTCACCATCGCGTGGATCGGCCGCAAACATCAAATTCGCGGACTTGGGAAATGGGCAGTATTGCTTTTGCTGATTCCGCCACTTGGGATGGGCGGCATCCTTATGCTCCAAAATATGGGGCGCGGATCACAGGGCCTTGGCGTCTTGTCCAACAAGCAGATCCTTAATGTGAATTTGCCCAAAGCCATTGACGAACCCTGGGTATGGCGTGAACTGGAGGCTCGGGTCAATTCTGGTGATCTTTCTTCTGAAGAAGTCGACGTGGCATTCCAAAAGCTCGCAGCTCACCTCAAAACGAAAAAACAGGTAGGCCCGTTGTCCTGGCAAAGAGGGTTCCTGAAGGCTGTGGCAACCCAAGGCCTTGGAAACGATGAAGAGCTAATCGCGCTTTGCGACGTAGTACATGGGCAGGCGACTGCCAAACTGCAGGGGTCAAGATTTATCCAGGTCAATTACGGGAATACGTGGGGTGGACCGGTTCATTCTGGACTGGGCCTGACTCTTCTTTGGAAAGTCACAGAGGTTCTGGTCGATGGTAAACCGCTCTCTTTCAAGTCGGCTGGCCATAACGGCACGTTCGCTCCCCTCGACCTGGAAAGCCCTCTCCCTTCCGACAAAAAAGTCACGATGAAAATTGACTGCGCCTACGTGCCCTCTGACAAGATGATTGGTCTGGATATTAAGGAGCCGCAAGACGGAGTGATGCCTGCACCTCTCAAACGCTGGACGCAAACGATCTCCATTGAACCTCCAGTCATGTTGACCAATGCCTCACTCGTGACTGACCCAAAAAAGAATCCTGCCTCAGAGATCGGGATCGACCGTCTGGTCGTTCAAAATGGCGGATTGACCAGACAACCTGACGGATTGCAGATTCCTGAAAAAGAGGCAGATGAAGCGATTCGTAAGCTTCCCAAGAAGTTGATTCTCAAGACGGAACTGGGCGGGCAATGGAAGTAGACGTTTGCTTTGACGTATTCCTTCATATCGACGAATCCACCATGGTAAACATGGGCCACATATCGTTTCATCACGGCGAAGACGGGAACAGCAGCTTTCACGGTTCGCTACTTACCGGGGCGATCGATCAACTGGACGAAGATGTCACGGTGGTCGATATCGAATTCGTGCCAGATCTCAACTATGCGAACGAACGGGGGATCTTCAAGGAAATCTGGGGCAAGAAAGTGATGCTCTACGACATTCCTCTGGAACGCCTGGATCTTGAGGCAAGGTAATTCCGGAAATTGCCGACTTGGCAACCGATCCTCACAGACGCAACGCTCACGCCCCACTCGCCATCTGGCCAGCCGCTTCCAACGGATCCGTATCGGGCTGCGATTCCGACTGCGATTCCGACTGTGTTTCTGGTTGGGACGGCGTTTCCCTACCGAAGTAGTACCGTAGCAAAGCGCCGGCTGCCACCAGCTGCATCATGGGTACGTCGATCGTCGTCACTAACGTGAGCAGGCCGCGACGAAACACATACTCAATCGTTCGCGACTGAATCGCATGCGTGATCACGTCGTATCCGACGATGCCCAACGTCATGACGACTGCGACAAAAAGCAGAATACGCCCCACATCACGACTTTTTGAATTTGAGAGATAGAGCCCTACGCCGATTGTGGCTGGTAACAGAATCGTTATCCAGAACAGGTGAAAACCGATCGCCGCTTCTAGAGGAGGCCCACATCCCCAGGGGCCACAGAGACCGTGCCCTAAATGCAGATCCATTCGATGGACCTGAAGGGATCCCCAAAAAGCTGCCGCCCATAGCGGCAGCAAGGCCAATCGCGCCAGATTCATACCCAACCGTCCTTCCTACTGAGCGAGCTGTCGTGTTTCATTCGATTTCCACGCGAACCTAAGGTTCATCATAAGCTTTGCTGACGGCCTGACATCGCAAAACCTTACACCAATGATCGTGAGAATCAGAACATTTACCACCCTGCCGGGTAAATTCCCGCGAGCCCACATTCCCGAAAATTCGTGGGAATCCGACGGTAGCGGCAATTCCGACCACGTACTTACCAACGACTGCGGCAGCGTTACGCCCCTCTTTGCGAGGCTCAGGCAAACTGTAATTACGGGCGATGGAGGGCCAATGATATCCGCGTGATTCAGTCGACAACTGATAAGCGACTTTTGCTGCGGTTGCCAGTTCGCCGAGTGACAACCAACAGTCGAAATTTGCCTAAACGGACTGCCAGGCACCACCCTTACTTCTGTAAGTACTGTGAGGATCAGACATGAAGTCTTTCAACTCGGCGCTTTCACTGATTGCGCTGATCTCAATATCGTTTGGCTCTGTCGTAGACGACGCAGCCGCCCAAGCCGTCGTTCCCGGGTCGGGAACACTCATCGACTTTGTCGGTGACACCTTCGAAAAAGAAGGCGAGTCGTGGGAATATTACAAAAACTCGCCGAAAGCATCTCGCGAGAACGACGAGCAACTCCGCTTCCCACGTGGATACTCCGCGAACCTGCGCTGGTTTGAAGGCCCGGAACGAGGCCAGCCGGACTTTGCGAAGGTTGTGCCGACTCCCGAGGGTGCGTTGCCAAACAGCAATTTCGCGTTGTTGGCTCGGACTCTTAATTCAGGCATCCCCGGTTACTCGAACAACAAAGTCGAGCAGGACGACCTGATCGTGGATATCGCTTCGCGAGTCGGCATGATTCCTGTCCATGAGCAACCAAACGCCGTCGCACGCATCTACCTGCCACCACCCGAGCAGTGGGAAAATCGCACCGGGCCGCACTTTGGTTTCCGGACGACTGCGAACACGCACATCATGAAGATGGAAGAGTTGCCACCGGTAACCAGAGGCCGTCGCTTCCGTCGCCAGCCGCAACCGCAGATGTATCGTGCCGTCGAGCAGTACTGGCCCGGTATCTGGATTCACTTTCGAAGCGAAACGGACCCGGCCAACGAGACCGATTCGGCATTCCTGACGGTACGAGGTAACAACCTCGGTCACGATTTTATCGTGAAAGAGATTCCCGTCGAAGATTTTGGGTGGTGGACATTCGGCATGTCATACACGCCTGATGGACAGGTGCATTTCTACGCAAAGAAGGGTGTAGAAAACCTGGCGGCCGAAGATCATCTCGCCTCGAAGTTCCCGTACACGTACCGGGCCGAGAAGTTTGAGACGATGTTCTTCAACTTCTGCAATAACAACGATGGCCGCACATGGTCGACACCATTCCTGATCGACGATCCACAGCTGTTCGTCCTGAATTCGGCTCGGATTCAGTCGATTGTTGCCAGCAAGAAGCCGTACGAAGCGGCTCGCACTGCGAACTTGCAACAAAGGGCCGCGACAGCTTCCGAATAGTTGAACTGACGATCTCGCATGTTGTTCACGGCGTTGCGACCGAACTCGTTCTTCACGGCGCCGGGAGGGCGAGGC
>CALHZT010000069.1 GCA_938040995.1 uncultured Pirellulaceae bacterium
CTTCCTTGTCGTCTGCTTCGTCTTCGTCCTTGTCTTTCTTTTCACCTTTCTTCTCGTCGGCTTCCTTCTTGTCGTCCTCGTCGTATGGCTTGGCCAGTCGTGCAGTGGCAGTCAGCTTCGTACCATCAGGCATCGTCCCGACACCACGAACCGCATCCGATACAAAATCGTCACTGATTGCTACAAACGTCAATCGCGCCAGCCCTTTTTGCGACAGTGAGTCGCCGGGAACGGCGAACGAGAGCTTGTAGCTACCCCACGAGAGATTCTTCAGTCCATAACTCTTGTCCGAAACAACGAGCTTTCCCTTGGGACTTTTGCGACTGCCGCTAATCTGCAACTCACCGGCGACTTGCTGCCCGGCGGCCGACTTCATCGTCAAATCCCAGGTTCCACGGATGTCATCGGTCGTCTGTTGTTCAAATTCAAAGCGCGTACCGTCCACCCATGTCTCGGCGACTTTTGATTTGGATCCGAACAAGTCACCTGTCAGCACAACCAGATTCGCCGCCCTTCCCTTTTCGATCGTGCCCAGCCGATTCGACGCGCCCACCAGTTCGGCCGGAGTCGTCGTAATGGCTGCGAGCGCCGCTTCAGGTGCCAACCCCCGCTTCACCGCGACTCGCAATGACTTGAGGAACTTGCCGACGTCTCCCTGCCTGTCGGTGGTCAACGCAAACTTGACTCCCGCGGCCGCCAGTCGCGCCGGATTCTCGGGTGCAATATCCCAGTGCATTAATCGTTCGAGGCTGCTCGACCGTGCCGCCTCCGCCGTCGAAACATTCGGAGCCTTTGGGAAGTTGATTGGCAAAAGCACCGGCCACCCCGTCGCAGCGATCTCGTCCAGCCGCCGGTACTCCCGGCCCGATCCGCGAACCACAATTTTCAGATCGAATTCTTTCGCCAACCGGTCGGCTCGCATGAAATAACGTTCATCCGCGGCATCAACCACCCAGATTGAGTTCGTTTCAGAGTCCGCATCGTTGTGCAAGTTGATCGCCGCCAGTGCATCATTCGCATTCGGTCGCGCGACGCCAGCGTCCTTTTCATGGGCAGCCCACACGTCCCGATACCAGGCCGCATCGAGAAACGTCTGACGCGTCAGAGCCACAGCACCCATCGGAGACGAAGGATAACCACCGCCTCGCCCGGTCCCTCGGCTTGTCAGCGTGACATGCTGAGCCACCCTGCGACGAATCAACGACTGGTCAAACCGTTCGGCTCCTGTCGCAACGAGGCAACTGACGCCTTTCATAATTCCATTGTTCGGCGCAATCAGTTTCGCGACGAATCCCTGCTTGCGAAGTTTCTCATTACCTGATGTTTTATCGAGATGATCGGCAACAATTCGCTGCGGTTGAATCTTCGAGTTCCAGTGCGTCGATCCGGTTGTGACCAAGGGCACCTCGGTCTGGCTGAACGCATCCACAAAGCCGGCGTAGACAGTGTGTTCGCTCAAGTCGATTTCCCGCGCACCGGCCGGCACTTCGGGACTGGGGCCCATCTCCACGATCATGCCGTCACGAATCACCAACGAGACATTCTCCAGCTTTTCGCCGGGAGCCGGGATCACAGTGCCACACTTGAGCACAAAGACTTCAGGGACGTTTCGTTTGATCCCGACGACAGGACGTGTTACGTCCTGACCGTTTACGAACGACGCGAGTAGCGAAGAAAAGAAAACGCATACCAGCATTCGGGGAATGCTTATTTCAGTGTTCAGCATGTTGCTCGTCTTGGGGAGTCGTATTGACTGATTGCTAACCGCGTGACCGCTACTTCTTGACTTTGTTGCCACCGTCTTTATTGTCGTCGCCCTTGGCGTCTTTGCCCGAACCTTCTTTGCCCGAACCATCCTTGTCTTTGGCCTTCTTCTCGCCGTCAGCAACAGCGGCTTTCTTTTCCCGCAGCTCTTTTAGCTCGTCGCGGAGCTTCTCTTGCGAACGCTTGAGTTCGGAAATTTGCCGACGCATCTCGTTGACTTCCTTGGGCACAAAGTCCTTCTTTGCTGTCACAGATTCCAGAGCCGCCTTGGCTGCTTTGCCAACGCCATCCTTGCGACTCTCGTCGGTGAGGGATTTGAGCATGGGGACCGAACGTGAATCACCGAGTTCACCAATCGCCGAGATTGCGGCGGAGCGAACTGGCGAATCAGAATCACCAGCTTCCTTGTGCAGAAACGTGCGAACGCGGCCCCGAATTTTCTGGCTGCTTGCGTCATCACCCAGCGTGCGACCAAGTTTCGCAAGCGTACCCAGTGCACGGCCGTAACCACGATTGGACAATTCGTCACGCCGCGATTCCAGCACGTCCAGCAATTCAGGGATCTCGCTACTATCCGCGTGGTCGCCCAGTGCTGATACCGCCGACATTGCCACGCGGTTCCCAAACGACTCGTGACGCAACGAACGACGAATCACCGCAATCGATTCGTCATCCTGAAATTTACCCAACGACCGAACTGCACTGCTGACGATGTCGGGATTCGTCTCCTTCTCGACGACCTCAATCAGTGCCTTCTTCGCTTCTGGCCGGTAGAATCGGCCAATCGCTCCGACAACATCATTCCGCACCCGCGCGTCCGATTGCTCACGGGAATCCAGAATGGCTTCGAATGCGCCGTCCGTCCCGATGGTTCGCAAGGCGGACGCAGCACTTCGCCGCACCCCGTGATGACCGTCTTCGTTTAAAACTTTCTTGAGGGCATTTACCGACTTTTGGGTGCGTCGCGACTGCAGACCTTTCACAGCCAACAGGCGCCCGATGATATCGTCCGAATTTTGCAGCTGGGCCATCAGCATCTTGTCCGACTTGGCAAAGGCGACTTCTGCCAAAACGCTGTAGTCCGGATCGAAACGAACAATCGCTGGATCGTCGGGCAAGCTGACGTAAAACTCGTGCCCCTTGCCAGTGATTTCAATCTCGTGATCGACGACTTTGCCATCATCCATGATGAAACGAAGCTTCGTCGGGAACTGAAACACTCCAACGCCATCCCCGGTTTTCTGGGTTTGCGTCACGGTCACTCTTGCGAGCTTGTCATCGGCCAGCCACCGGTAAGTAATTTTCAGTTCGGGATGACCGCCGTGATAAACCCACTGGTCAAAGAAGCGGTCATAGGAGCGACCGCTCAATTCTTCGATGATTTCGTTGAGCTCTTCCGTCACGACGCTACTAAGCGCGTTGCGTTCGAGGTACGTCTTGACGCACTTTCGGTAAAGGTCCGTACCAAGCTGATTGCGGAGCATGTGAAGAACCCAACTGCCCTTGGGATAGCTGCGAAAATCAAACTGCTCACCCGGATTTTTGTAATCCTTGTAGACGATCGGGTTTCGGTTTCGTTTGCCGCCTGGCAGAACACGACCGGTCGCATCGCGATACATACCATAGAGCAGCTCGTCTTTGCCAAACTTGTGCCCGTCGTAAAGATGACTGTAGTAAGTCGCAAACCCTTCGTTTAACCACAGGTGGCTCCAGTCCTTGCAGGTGACATAATCACCAAACCACTGATGCGCCATCTCGTGGGCGTCCAGCGAACGGGTCGAGCGGAGATTCTCCGTCTCTTTGGAAAAGATGGTGCCGTGCGTCAACGTCGTGAGCGTTGTATTCTCCATGCCGCCCGCCGTAAAATCGCGAATGGTGACCTGGTAATACTTGTTCCATGGAAAGTTGACACCGATTTCCTCTTCGAAGTACGCCATGATGTCCGCGGTGTCCACGAAAGAATTCGGCGCGTGTTCGATCAATGATGGCTGGCTGTAAAATGCGAGCGGAACGTCGCGGTGTTTGTCTTCCAGTTTCTCCAGGTGTCCCGCCACGAGACAGATGAGATAGTTGACATGCGGCTTTTCGTGCAGCCACCGGACCGACTTCAGTTTCGTTTCCTCATTAAACTCTTCTGACATCCGACGTCCGTTGGAAAGCACCGTCATGTCGCGCGGAACATGACAGATGACTTCGGTAGACGATCGCTCATTTGGATAATCAAAACACGGGAACCAGTGCCGCGCCTCATGCGTCTCGCCCTGCGTCCAGCAGTGCGTGTCCGTTTCGGGATAGCCCATTTCCGGCGTGCGAAAATAAAACCCCATGGTCGGCTCGGCAGAATGGTCGACTTCGATCGTGGCTTCTTCCCCAACGGGCACGGCGTCCTTAAAGACGATTGTCAGATCCTCGTCCGTCGAGATGTAATCGACGACATCGCTGCTCGATCGCACATCCGCAATCGAAAGGTGATACGCATCCAGACGCAGTTCTTTAAGGGGCTGAGAGATCGGTGAAAAGCGAATGGTCGTGGTTCCAGCGATGGTCCGCTTCTCAAAGTCGGGAGTAACATCCAGTTTGATGTGCAGCACGTCGACTTGACGATCCGGCGCATATTGGCGCCCCTCAGTGTCAGCAGCAGCCGAGAAAGGAGTCAGTGCAGCATGCTCGCGGCTCGCGCGGCAGTAGCGACAGATCGCCGCGTGTTCTGACTCGAATTCGAATTCTTCCGCAGAAGCTCTTCGAGTGCCATCAATCGAAAAAACAGCCGTCAAAACAACGGCTGCCAGAAATAAGTAATTCCGCACCATGAATGCCCTGCCCCAGTCCAGATTCTCGAACTTGCCAACCCCCATTGTTGGTTGGAAACTGGCGACCGACAAGCATTCCCGTCTGTAAAACAAGGGTATTCTCCCGAAGCCCGTTCGCTTGCATCGGCACAATCGTGACGACAGTGGCAAAACCGGGAGTAAGGCCAGATATTCGCCGACCTTGTACGAATAGACTGCCAGAGCCGCGTTTAACTGGAAGTCTTCGGCAACCAACAAGCGGTCAGATTGAAGAAGGTGACGATGTCCGGATAGGATGTCATGCTTGCGTGAGAAGGCATACACACCGGACGAAACCTCAGGAACCGACGAGTCAACAAGAAATGACGCAACACGCATCACCACCGGAATACCCGGCGACTACCGAGCCGATGTACCAACCGCCGCGAGAGAGCAAAGGGTGCATGTGGGCGGCCGTCGGTTGTGGAGGCTTACTGCTCGTCGGCTTCATTTTCATGGGCGCGATTGGATGGTATATCACGCGCAATGCAAAGTCCTTTGCTGCCGACATGTCGGTTGTCGCTACCGAGCGGATCCTGCAGGAGAGCGGAATGCCCAAACCGCAACGGGAGCAAGTCGTCGTTCGCGTGCGGCGTATCGCCGACGGGTTCAAGTCAGGTGAGGTCACGATCAATGACCTCGAGAAGTTTGGCGAGAAACTGGCCGAAGACAAAGCGATCATTGCCGCCGGCTTGCTCTACTTCATTGATTCGCAGGTTCTCAACAATAGTGACCTGGACGAAGAACAAAGAGAGCGGGCGGGCCGCGCTCTGCAGCGAGTCGCGAGAGGAGTTGTTGACGACAGGATTGAGCTCGAGTCGCTAAAAGACCTGGTCGACGAGTTTCTGGATCCGCCGGGCCCCGATGGTGATCGTCAACTAAAGAAGAATCTTACCAGCGAAGAAGTAGAAGCGATTATCACTACGGCCACCGAACTGGCCGACGAGGCAGAGGTGCCCGACGAACCGTTTGAAATTGATATCGTGGAACATATCGACACGATTATCGATGATGTGATGGGAACCAGCTCAGATACTGCATTGCCGGAGACACCGCAGATTCCAGAAATTCCCGATGCCGAAATTCCGGACGAAGAACTCTCAACGCTCGAATCGGTGGAAGCTGGGAAATAAGCTTTTGGCGGAGGCGAAGACATCTTCGCCTTCCCCGCCAGTACCTCGCGACGCTCCGCGGTGTGGCCGCAGGGCTCGCGACCTCGCTTTTCAAGTCGGACTGAGAAGTACGCCCGCTCTAAAATTCCTTGCCGGAACTGGGTGGCTCTTTGCCCTTCGCTGGAACGTTCTTTTGCCGATCAGTAGGTGGAGCAGTCGTTGGGTCCATCGGCTTTCCACCCGTCGGCGCATTTCCAACGCCTCCAGCAGCCGCTGGCTGCCGTGGTGCGCCAGCGTCGTCTGGTTCCATCGGGCCACCGCCACCGGCGCCGACAGGCCCTTCCTTCGGAAGTGGAAGTGGCGGCAAGTCCTTGGGAATTTCTTTCTTTGGCGTGCAGCCGCAAAAAACAAGGCTTACAACAGCGAGGGCAAGAACCTGAAACGCACTCTTTTTCATTTCAAACGACTTTCGTCAAACGACAGATTGATCTTTGTAAATAATCAGCCGGGTTCGGTTACAGATTTTCGCAGAGGTCTTCTCTTGTCGCCGTACCATCACCGATCGTACCATCCTGCATTCCCGACAAGCCCCAATAAACCGCCGGCTCGATATCCTTGTTGACTGGATGTGCCGAACCATCGGCTCGCGAAAAATAGACCAGGTTGTTATGGCGACTGGAGAACCTCCACCAGGCCGGATCCTCACACGGTTCTTCATCCGCTCGGCAAGCCAACCCTGGAATCGTCCAGAGGCTGCCCATCCCCATCCACGAAAAGCCAAAGAAGCGTTCGGCTCCTTCAACTTCGCCAACGCCTCCAAGAGCCTCACCGAACAGAAGTGTTTTACTCGTGCCGTCGGTAATGGATCGCATCTTTGTTTTGGATCGGTTCGTCATGATGCCGCGAAAGGAATGCTCCTGATCCAGACACCGGTCCATCGCTGCATCACCTGACGAGCGATCAGGAAGCGCGCCACGCTTTCCAGCAACACCCAGATAGTTCGTTCTACCAAGCCGCTCGTTAATTTGAGGGCCAGGGAAATACCAAATCCACAACGTGTTTCGGTTCTCATCCTTGAATTGTGTAATCAATGATTTCACGGCAAGGAGACCACCATCGCGAATTGGTTCTTCGGAGGGACAAAGAAGCGGGTTGACCCAACGCTGCGCAGCTTGCCACGAACCCTGCGATTCCCACCAGGCCGGAACGTTGTTTTCACCGGGTGGTGGTTGGATGTCAGGCTGAAGCGAAACATCTACCTGTTCAAAGATCGCGTTTTCTTCAATGTAGGGCAGGATGTAAACCATGGACCCGACCGAAGTCATCTCGGGAGCACGGCGGCGAGGAGTCGTCTCTGTCTGCTCCAACCCAACCCCACCGGGCGGGAAACGACGTTTGGCTGATTCGAAGTTGAGCGCACCGAGCGAAATCTGGCGAAGCTGATTCACGCACATCGTACTGCGCGCCCGCTCTCTGGCTTGTTGAACAGCTGGCAAAAGTAGTGCCACCAGGATTCCAATGATGGCAATGACGACGAGCAGTTCCACGAGTGTGAAACCCGAGATTCGTTTCTTCATAAAATTCCCATCCTGCTCAGAAAGTAGATCGTTCCCCTGCCTAACAGCTTAAGCATCACGGTGCGATCTCGCCACCAGAATCACGACGGCTTTGGACGTCATTTTGGGTGTTTTGCCGTCGAACTACTGGCCGATAACGCTCCCGCCTTGCCCGACTAACCTAATCCACAGCTTTACACCGGCCCCAAGTCGCGACGTCGCCTACATGCCAAGAAAAAATTGGGCTCGATTAGGGAAACCTTGTAGACTTGCGGCAGATCGACTGGTGCTGGAGCAACATTATGCGAAATGGCATATCTCAGCGACTTACTGAACCCGGACAAATCACGTTTTGTGATCAGCGCTACCGAACTGCATTCACCCTCGTCGAACTGCTCGTCGTCATTGCCATCATCGGAATCCTGGTGGCACTACTTTTGCCGGCCGTACAGATGGCTCGCGAATCGGCAAGGCAGACGCATTGCAAGAATAATCTTCGTCAAATCGGTCTCGCCTGTCATCTGTACCACAATGCGAATGGGCACATACCAGCCGGCGCGTACTGGTACAACGACGATGACGTCCAACACGGAAATGTGTTGTCTCGGCTGCTGCCTTTTATTGAAGAGCAAGTCGTCTATGACGCGATCGATTTTACCGAGCATGTCATCGACTGGCAGGATTATCCAGACGGGACGCCGATCAGGAACACGAAGATAGATATCTTCGCGTGCCCATCGGATCCGGTCGGCGTCGATTCGGAAGACCTCGGTGTCCAGAACTATATGGCATCGCGAGGTCCGACTGGTATGTATCCGAACCCCAACAAACCGTGCCGTTTCGTTGACGAATGGAATTCGAATGCACTCTCAGAACAGTGGACGCCGGAGAATCATGATTTTTTCGCCGGCCCATTCTTTCGTGACAATGCGATCGAAATCAAATTTAAACAGATTACCGACGGACTGTCCAAAACGATTTTCTTCGGTGAGTCGCGTCGCGGTTGTAGCAATCACACAGAGGCTGGTTGGCTAAAAACAAACAATGGACAGGGTATGGTGATGACGCTGATCCCGATTAACTTCGACAGTTGCAACGCGGACGCAACGGACGGTTGCCAGCACCCTTTCAACTGGAGCAGTGAGTTCGGCTTCAAGAGTCGCCATGCTGGTGGCGTGCATGTGTTGTTTGGCGATTCAGCGACTCGCTTCATCAACGAAGACATCGACTACCAGACGTTTCAATACCTTGGCGCTAAGGCGGATGGATTTCCGGCCAGGGTGCCAGACTAGTGCGGGTCGCACAGACGTGTAGCGTCTCGGGCGGCGTGAATCCCGAGCGAGCACGACGACATGACGCGACACCAAAGTCGATTACGCTCTAGAGGTTCAGTGTCTCGACAGTTCAAACCAGTTCAAGTCAAACCAGTTCGATTCAAACCAGTTCATTGGTCGCGGATGAATCCATAAGTTCTGCTTGCCCTAGTTTTGAACCTCGAAGCTTGCAAAGCTCGCGGCAGTCAGGATGTCGGTTGCGATGAAGCCATCGATTTCTTCACCATTCACAAACAGTTCGTCCGACCCCGCTCCTCCGGTTACCTGCAGTGAAGCCTGCTCACTAGTGAAGACGAGGTAGGATG
This sequence comes from uncultured Pirellulaceae bacterium, assembly GCA_938040995.1. Classification (GTDB taxonomy): domain Bacteria; phylum Planctomycetota; class Planctomycetia; order Pirellulales; family Pirellulaceae; genus CALHZT01. The sequence continues at coordinate 8,900 of CALHZT010000069.1, forward strand.
CGGTCCCAATTTTCGGATCTACCTTGATGTCCACGCCAGATGTTCGGCCGAGAATCAGGTCAGGATCGACTGGAGTCGAAGGCCCGATGCTGTACAGCGTCGAGAGTCTCGTTTCCAACTGGTCGTGTCCGGCACCTAACCGAATAGTGGATGTAAGTCCCATCGAAACCTGCCGTGGAATGTCGACTCCATTTACAGCAATGGCGACGTCATCGGCTCCACCACCGGTACTAACATCGAGTTGCCTGAAATTCGACGATTCAATGTCTACGGAATCTTGACCGCCTCTCATAAACACAGAAACATCGGTCGTTGTCGCCTCAACCAATAACAGATTCACAGAGTCGTCGCCGCAACTGGTTCCGATAAAGACCTTGTCTTTTGGGAAAAAACGTTCGGCAGAGACAGAATCGTCCCCGCCACCGGTTCGGATTTCTGTGGTACCTTCCACGGCAGCACGCAGTGTAATCGCGTCATCGCCAGCATTCCCCAAGACCTTCAAATTGCCCCGAATTCCCGACAAAGGGTCCGAGTCGATTGTCAGAGTATCGTCGCCGCCACCAAGTCGGATCGTCAGGTTGGATACTTGAACGCCCGTGTCTCCGCCGTTTACGAGAGTTCCGTCGGCTCCCTCAACAACGAGTTCACCAGTTTCGCTAAAAGACACTTGCACTGAGTTTGCGGAGCCGTCTCCTCGAATCAGGACGTCATCACCATTCACGACCACAGTGACATTACCCGCCAACATTTCACGTTGCTCGAGTGCTTCAGCATGGAATTCCATTAGAGTTTGTTTGTTCACTTTATTGCTCCGCCGTAATTTCAAAACCGTTTACAGCCAAATAATTGGCTGCGGTTTACTGAAAGAAGGGGAGGGTTTTCTAATTTGGGGAGAACCCGACTGATGCCATAGGGTTGGCCCTTCCAGCAGTGGTCGCTCACGTCTCGAAATGCCATTTCCTAGACATTCACGTCAAAGCGACACGCCGATCGCGGGTCTCGATGTTCAGCGCAATAAAAAAACTTGACCAGTTGGCGGCTAAGCTGCTGGATCGTAATGCCAAGGCCGAAGGGGCATCAGCAAACGCCCCGGAATAGATCTCCGCCACATGCGATCAGCTCGGGAGAAGTGGGATACGCGTTGCCCCGTTGAATTGCGACCGAACAGATGGGATGCGTGCGATGCTCCGCCCGAAGTGTTGCCACTCTGGCTACCATTGCCCGGACGCCCGTAGCCGGGCTGGCAACAGCTCGGGAGAAGCGGGATACGCGTTGCCACGTTGAATTGCGACCGCACAGATGGGATGCGTGCGAAGCTCCGCCCGAAGTGTTGCCACTCCGGCTACGGAAAAGGGCAATAATCGACGTTAGATTTCTACATGCGTCACGCCGGCGACTTCGTCAAAGTGCCCAATCTTCAGCAGCACGCCGGGCCGTCCTGGCATCTCGGCAACGAACACCGGATCGACAACCAACACGGGCGTTGTCGCTGCCATCGCAGCCGAAAGTGCGCTCGTCGCACCAATCGACAACATCGCGAACCACGGCAAACTGCCAGCCGCCATGCGAATCAGTCGCTGGCGCTGAGCCTTCGACAGCTCCAGCTCTTCGCCATACAACTCGACGACGTCTTCCGTTTTAAGCGGGCCAGTGAGAGCCGACATCTCTTCGAAAGAACAACCTTTGGCGAAAATCTTGCGATGTGTTTTGGCTGCCTTGTAAGCCAGCTTTCGGCGGCGAAACTCCAGCTTCGCGTGGTAAATGTCCACCGCACGCTTCTGGCGTTCCATGTAAGCTTTCGCAAGTCGCTTTGGAATCGCCATCGCGCCGTTGAAGATTCCAGCCGCGATTCGGCGTGGCAACCCCAACAGATAAAGTCGCCAGTATTCCGACATGACTTCTTTTTGAATGCCATCGACCGCTGCCATCAAGTCTTCGCGTGATGTCAAAATCAACTCATCATCGACTTCGATGCAGAGCGGCTTGAGATAGGAAACTTTGACACCGGGGCGCTTCCCCGGGCCTTCGAGAAATTCATCCAGCCGCGTTTGAACACATGCTGGAATCTTGTCCGTGATATAGCCAAAGTCCTTTTGCTCAGTAACTGTTACGAAGAACTTGCCTTGAGGAAGTCGAATAGATGCCTTTGGCAAATCAATTTCGCGAACCTGCGTAAAATCAGACCGGTGCTTCCTGAACACCGTGGACCAACGTTCATCTTTCGCCGTGAACAACCCATGCTTCTTGAGCATCGTCTGCGCCATCACACGACTGTAATCCTTCGGCGGCACCCATACTGGCTTGTCCGCCCAGGTCCCAAAGGGTACGAGCTCCTGGTCCATCGTGAACGGCTTTTGAAAGTCCGGATCGACAATCGACGGCAACACTTTCTTGACCGGCTTAGCCGACTTGACCGACTTGGCCGCTGCCGCATTCCGGGTCCGTTTTGCGGTGCTAGCGCCCGAAATCGCAGGTTTCGTTGTTGCGGTTCGCTCGATCGTGTTCGACATCTTCAAAGTCCTTCATTCAGTGAATGGTGGCTCAGACACAATTCCGACTTTCTGCTCACGTAATTCCGTCACCTTAGACAATGGGGC
>CALHZT010000070.1 GCA_938040995.1 uncultured Pirellulaceae bacterium
CGAAGACACGTACGCTTATGACGCGGATGTTGTTTTTCGTACGCAGGTGAAGGCAACCGCGGCTGGTTCGCACGCCGTCTCCTGTGCCGTCGGGTTCCAGTCGTGTAATGAGTCGAGTTGTCGCCCGCCGACAAGTACAGATGTGTCGGTGAATCTGACGGTGCAGTAAGAGCAACTTCGCACCGATTCGGCGCTCGCCAGTTGAACCCATCTGCGATACTGTCCTTCTGCGCTGTCGTATTCTCGTAGCCGGGCTGGCAACAGCTCGGGCGAATCTGGTCACGCCTCAATCTGCTTTGGACCGCTGCTTTTTTCCAGGTCCAGAGTGGTTCGCCCGAAGTGTTGCCACATCGGCTACGGCCTTTTTGGTCCCGCAAGATGTGGCGACTTACTCGTGGCGAAGCGCTTCAATCGGGTCCAGTTTGGCAGCGCGGGAGGCCGGGTACATGCCGAACATGATCCCGACGATGACGGCGATGCCAAATGACAGCGGAATGGACAGAGGCACGAGAATCGGTTCAACATCGCGAACCGTTTCGGGAAGATTAACCATCATCTCGGGAAATGACCATTCAATCAGCTTTCTCGCAGGTCCCGTTAGCTTGAGCATCAGGTAGCCGCCGGCGACACCGAACAGCCCGCCAAAGACCGAGAGTACCACCGTCTCGACCAGGAATTGCCTGACAATGTCGCCACGTTTGGCACCGAGGGCGCGACGAATGCCGATCTCCCGGGTGCGTTCGGTCACGGTGGCGAGCATGATGTTCATGATGCCGATGCCTCCGACCAATAGTGAGATGGCGGCGATCATTCCCATAAACACGATAAACATCAATCGTGATGCCCGCGCCTGTTCGAGAAGTTCCAGCGGAACCACAATCGAAATGTCTTGCATGCGATCATGGTTCTTGAGCGAGTCCTTGATGATATTTGAAGTGGGCAGTACGTTCTCCATCGCATCGACTCGAAGCGTGATCTGATTCAGCTCGACCACTTCAGACTCAAAAGAACCGCTGCGTCTTGATACGACAAAGTCGCCGATCCGAGCCTGAATCGTAGAGATCGGCACGTAAATGTCTTTGGAAAAATCCTGAGCCGCCAGCGACCCGCCGACAGCAGCGGTAGCTGATTTTTCTTCAAGCACGCCGACAACAAGGTAGTAGTCCTTGTCATCGTCGATGTGAACGGTTCGGCCGATCGGATCCTTGTATCCGAACAGTTTCTCGGCGACTCCTGCCGAGAGGACGCAATGGTTCTGTTTGTTTTTGACTTCGACGTCAGTGACGAAGTGCCCTCGTTCGACTTTCAGGCGGGTGACGTCGGCGTACCCTGGTGTGCAACCCACCAGTCGTCCATCGATAATCGCCTCCCCGTAACGAAACTGCCGGCGAAGTTCGCGAATAGGCAGGGCACTTCTGATGGTTGGAATCGTATCTACCAACCGATTGAAGTCCTTGCGAAGCAGGCCATACGGAACGGGTCCGCGAACATTGGCAATGACTTCGTTCGGCGGCTTGATCGACCGCACGATGATGTTGTCGGCGCCCAGGCCTTCGATTTGCTCCTGGGCTTTTTTACTGATGCCTTCACCGATTGCCAGCAGCCAAATGACACTGGCGACGCCGATAAAGATGCCCAAAACCGTCAGCATCGATCGGAGCGGATGCAGGAGAAGGCTTTTAAAGCCCAGTCGCCATGTACGTAGCCAAAGCATGTTTTTTGAGGTGCACGGTGGGGGTTATCGTTGCCGCTCGTCGGACTGAATATGTCCATCTCGCAGTCGGATGGTTCGTTTGGCGACGGCGGCGACTTCATCTTCGTGAGTCACCATGATGATCGTTCGACCCTCCTGATTCAGGCGCTCAAAGATGCTCAAAATCTCCTCGGTTGTCACGGTATCAAGGTTTCCTGTGGCTTCGTCCGCGAGGAGGAAGTAGGGATCGTTAATCAGACTGCGGGCAATGGCGACTCGTTGCTGCTGACCACCAGACAACTGAGCCGGTCGATGCTGCAGGCGATCGCCCAGTCCGACCATGGTCGCAAGTTCTTCGCAGCGCCGTTTGTCGTCGCGCGTAATCCGGCCCTGGTAGTAAAGGGGGACTTCGATGTTCTCGAGAACGGTCAGCTGTGGAATCAGGTTGTACGACTGAAAGATGAAACCAATTCGGGACGCACGGATGTGTGACAGGGAATCATCGTCCAGCTGGGCAACGTCGTCGTCGCCCAGTAACAGTCGTCCGCTTGTCGGTCGATCCAGGCATCCGAGGAGGTTGAGCAATGTGCTCTTGCCGGATCCGGAAGGGCCCATGATCGCAACATAGTCGCCTCGCGGCACGTCAAAACTGACGCCGCGTAGCGCATGAACCGTCTCACTCTTGAGGACATAGTCCTTCCGCAAGTCTTCGATCCTGGCGGCCCATTGCATAACTTCAATACCTGACGGCGGACTAATTGGGGCGTCCGCCCGGTTTGCCACCGGCGCCGGATGGTCGTCCGGAACGCTTGCCTCCGGGCTTTCCTCGCTCGGCCATGCTCCCCGTTTTGGATTGATCGCGACCGACAGGTGACGATTCTTCAATCTCTGGCAGGCTAACGAGTGGCAGGCATTCGCGGGGGTTCATTGCCACGACATCATTCTCCTGGACGCCGCTCGTGATCATGACAAAGCTGTCATTGTTTCCGGCCATTTCGATTTCACGAGCTTCCCAACCGTCTTCGCCAACCTTCACCATGCAGTAGTTCTTTCGGTCATGTTCGTGCACAGCCTGTACGGGCACAATGATTACGTCGTTTTCGAATGCCACATGAATGGTAGCTTCGGCAGTCAGACCTGGCCGTAGCTCCAGATCGCTGTCGAGCACTTTGACGAATGTCGCGTATTCTTTGACCTGGGAGCTGTACCAGCTGGTCGGTTCAGGATATTCGCTCACCTTGGTGATTTCGCCCCGAATTGTCGCGTCACCATAGGCGTCGATACGAATGGTTGCCGGGAGTCCGGTGCGAAGATCTGAGATCTGGGACTCGTTGATTTTTGCTTTGACCTGCATCGCCTCAGGATTGGGCAGTCGAATGATTGCCTGGCCTTCACGAACAGAAGCTCCCGGTTCCACAATGAACTCGCTGTCTCCCCGGCGACTTGTTTCGTTCGCGTGAATTACCTGTCCGCCCTGAGGCGCGATGAGCACACATTTTTCAATCTGGTCTTCAATGATCTTGAGGTTGGCAAGTTCCAGTTTGTGACTGTTCTGGTCGGCTTGCCACGCCGCCTCGGCCGACTTGATATCACTATCAAGTTGCTTGGTGGTTTTGGGCTTTGTGTATTCCTGAAGCACCGTCAGCTTTTTCTTGGCAGCCTTTAGTTCAGTTCGCGTTTTCTCAACGGCGAAGCGGTCGCCCTCCAGTTGTTGAGGCGTAACGTATCCTCTTGCCGACAAACGCTCACTGTAATTCAGATATTCCTGGGCTCGCCGAAGATTCTCTTCGGCGATGAAGATCTCGCTCTGAATCGTCTGTTCTTCCTGTTCGAACGTGCCTTCGACATATTCCTTCTTGGAGATCTGCGCCGCTTCGAAGTTGTTTCGCGACGTGATCATCGCGGCTTCCTGAGAGTTGCATTTGATCTGCTGTTGCAGCAAGTCCTGTTCGAGACCGGAAGAATCCAGTCGAACGAGAACATCGCCTTCATTGACGATTTTTCCCTCTTCGACGACTTCGAGAATGGTCAGTCCGGAGCTCTTCTGGGCTTTGACTTCGCAGCGGACTTCGATGTTGTCGGAGCTTTCAATTTCGCCTCGCTCAACAACGTCGTAGGCGAACGTGCCCCGCTGAACCGTGTGCGTGATAATTGTCGGACCTTTGTCCGAGCGATCGGGCATGAACTGATACACACCAAAGCCAACACCGGCTGCGATTAGAACCAGCAGCACTGCCACCGCGAGGACGCTGATACCCTGTCGGTGCGTTGCCTGATTACGATGCAACATGAAATACGTACCGATCGTTGTGAATAGCCAGAATGCCGGGTGTGAGAATAGCTTAGCTCGAGGCCACCCGCCCACGCATTCTAGTCACTGGTCCACCAAAAGTCACACGAGTGCTGCAGCCTTGCCAGTCAGGCGGCTCGTGATGTGTCTCCTTTTACAATCGTCATCATCTGGCAGTCGCGGGGGCCGAAAGTCGCGAATCGATGTGGATCGACCGTGGGGTATGCGGCAGCTGGTTGGGTTAGATGATCGGTAGCGACACCGATAGCAGTCGGGGAGGGCAATCGGGAGAAGTGATACGTGGTCTCAAGGTGAGAACGGTACGGACCACGGTGGCAGAAAACGTGCATCCGCGCGACGAATGTTTACGGGGTTGGTGAACGTGGCAGAACCTGTTTCCCGTCCCAACGGTTTACCGGGATGACGATTGGATTGTCGTAAATGGCGGGTTGAACGAAGTCAGGTTGGGCGACGGAAATGATCGAGTCGCCGGTTGGATCGTTCGCAGTATTTGCGATTGGCGCCGTCGCCGTCGCGGGAGTCACCATCGCAGGAGTTGGGTTAGAGTCCAAGCCGCGCCTCGTGCGGAGAATCGACCGAATTTTCTCAGCCGGCGTTCGAATGCCTGATCGGCTGCTGATAACATCTGGCGGCGGCAAATCTTCCGGCTTCGGCGCCTGTTCCAGAAGAAGTGGTTCAGCATCTGGTTGCGAATCCAGAGGGTCGGGATCCGGCAAGGGAATGGTCTCAAATTGTTCCCCGCTGTCTGATGACTGCAAAGCCAGTGGATTGATCTCATCGGTTGGATCAATCCACATGCCGGCTGGCGAAAGCCGCATGGTGCCTCGGTCGAGGTCCAGGAAGCGGCGAAGCACTTCCTGACGTACCCATACATCCAGGAAGTCATTCTGCGCGCTTAGCAAACCGGCGAGTGCCTGGACAAGGTCTCGCGCCGTCGTTGCTCCGAAGGACGCTTCTTCATTGGGACGTGGCGGTTCCTGCAAACGCAATCTTGCCAGCTCGACCTGCGAGATCGCGACTTCGACAGCTGCCCGCTGCAATTCAAAGTCGATCTGGTTCACTTCCTGGCGACGAATGATGTCCCGCAATGAAAACGCGACACCGTCCTCGAACTGATAAAACGCCCGCCGGGCACGTTGATATTCGATCTGGGATTCGCGAAAAGTGTTTCGCTCCTGCAGCCGTGTAAGCGGAGCGTCAAACTCCAGCCCGAACCGCAAGCGACTGTTGTTGAAGTTGATATCAAGTGGGTTGTCGCCCACGTTGCCGAGGTCGCCCTCGACAATAAAATCGAGTTGGCTCTCAAGGTCATTGGCCGTGAACTGAATCTGCCGCCATGTATCAACCAGTGACGCGCGGGCGTTCATCCAGTCCAGTCGCTGGTGTCGTGCCGTATTCAGCGCTTCTTGCCAGTTCGTATCCGGTGCGCCGATCGAAACGGTTTCTGTGCGTGCCCGGGCTTCGACCAGAGTCAGGCTGAGCACAGTCGCCGAGAGGATGTTCAAATTGTCAGGGATCGTTGTGCGGATCTTGTCCTGCAGCCGTTTGTAGAGTTCGGTCGGCTTGAGGTCTTTGCCTTTCTCCAGCAAGTCGCCAAGCTCTTCGTCGATCTCGGTCAGCAGTTCTTCCAGTTCATTGAATTGCTCGCCGATGTCTTCCATCGTGTCGTCGAGAATGACCGGAAGTTTTTCGAGGCGGTTTTCGTTGAATGGCAGGATGCCTTCGATGTCGGATTCGGTGATTTCGTCGAGACCACGCTCTTCTTTTTCGGATTCGAGACGCTCCTTGATCCGCTCCCGCAAGGATTCGGCGGCGGTAGTGCGCTTCCTTGTTGACTGCCGCAGTTGCTGGACATCACGCTCCACAACGGGCGTATGTTTCTCGCGGACTTTGCCAATCGTCTCGATGGCTTCAC
>CALHZT010000071.1 GCA_938040995.1 uncultured Pirellulaceae bacterium
CTGCCTTTCTGGTGATTCCCTAGTTGTACAAAAACTATTTCATCGGAAAGGCATCTTTATTTCTTGCGAATGCAAAGCTGTCTTGCTTGCGCCTAAAGCCGGACGGACTCTAAAGGCGGAAATGAACTGTCTCAAGGGCCAACGATTCCGGCTAAAGCCGGTACTACGAACGTAGCGTTGAATAAAATCACAGTCACGTCGGGTTGGGATTTTGACGAAATATCGACGTTGCAGTTCTCCTAATCGGCGGTAGCGATCTGTTGCCTCTGTTGTTATTCAACTCGCTTGAAATTCTCGACGATTCGGCGGATCGTTCGTCTGGTGGAACCAGCCGGGATTGGTTTTTCTCGCCGGCGCGATATGTTTGGGGTAACCGTTCACGGATATTGACGTTTCCTCAGGTTCGAGAGGGTCAGGCACAAATTTTCGGCGTTTGTCAGCAAAGCGAAACAAATCAGTTTGCCGCCGAAAAATTGAGCCAGACCCTTGCCCCCGTGAACGGTTATGTTTTGGTTCTTCAGAGCGAAGAATGTTACGACGGACCGTAGCCGTCGCTTGCGCTGTGGACGGCCCCCGTAGGCATCACCTTTCTTATGACAACTCTTCGTGAAAATCTCGAGATTAAAGCATACGTCGTCGACATGCCTGCATTGCGCGATGCGGCCAAATCCATCGCAACGGAATACGTCGGAGTCATGTATCAGACGGACACCTACTTCTTCAGCCGCGAAGGACGCCTGAAACTTCGCGAAATCCGCTGGGAAGATACAGGCGATCAGGATCCGGAAACCGTGAGCGATTCGGCGGAGCTGATCTGGTATTTGCGAGCCGATGAGTCATCCACCAAAGCCAGTCGCTACCGGATCATGAGCGTTGAAGATCCACAGAGCATGATTGCTTCGCTCGATAGTGCGATTGGCATTCGTGACATTGTCAGTAAACGCCGCGAAGTTTTCCTGCACAAGAACGTGCGAATTCACCTCGATACCGTCGACGGGCTTGGTGACTTTATGGAACTCGAAGCGGTCCAGTCGGCGAACGAGGATTCACCGACGGCTTCCACGGCGACTTGGGACGAAGAGTCAAAACCAGGCGTTCAACTGGGACTGCTGGACTGGATGATGGATCAACTGGGTGTCGAACGCGACCACTTGCTTGCCACTTCCTATATCGACTTGAAACTCGAAATGGAATCTAGCTCCGGGAAATGAAGCCACTCATAATTGCGAGTCCGCCGAGGATACCCACCAGCGCAAAGAACTTCGTGTACAGTCGACCGAAGGGTGTATTCCAGCGACGATAGTATCCCGACATCATCTCTTCCCAGTACCAGTCATAACTGGACAGAAAGAACGCGAGCGATCCAACGAGGACGCAAGGAAATCCGGCAAGATACTCGGGCGGAATTTGCTTCAGCGCGTTGATGAACATGGTGGCTCCAGGGTGATAATGCCTGTCTGGCAAAGGCTCATTTGAAGGATAGGTCATAGAGCGGGCTCGACCGGCGCCATAAAGCGATCTTGCGCAGCATTTTCGATACGCAGATCCCAGTAATTACAGCGTTTTGCAGATTGTTGTAGCGGCAAAATCGCAGATAGGCCTGGGAGCAGTCCACGGGCTCGGAGACCTGAACCAAAACAGACGGTGCTACTGGACCGCTGAGAGTCTAGGGCGAATAGGACGTTCGGGTTGCTTCGTGTTCGGTTTGATCCGCGATTTGGCAAGTGCTCTATGGATGACGACTTAACCGAAATTGCCACCCGGTTGACGCAATGGATGCTGTTCCTACAATCTTGACTTCCTCACCGGGGACACGAATTTTACGTGACCCGAAAATTTCTACCTGCTTGTGCAGATTACCGCATATCGCCGACACGTATGTCGGCTAAATGTTCAGGATGGAGCCAACATGCTGCCTGTTGATCCGCCTCACTTTCCAATTTGGCAGTACAGGGACTTTGTCGACTGTCTTTGAGGATCGGCATCAAGTCTCGTTTCACCAATGGAGTTTATTGATGAACCGCTTGAGAATTGTGACTCTCCTGGCCGTAGCTGCCACCATGTGCGTGCTACAAACGTCCACCGAAGCCCAAATGATTCGCCGCATTTTGCGTGGTGGCAATCAACAGTGCTGCAACACCGGCAACTGTGCAACCGCAACGTATGCGGCTCCTGCTGCAACCGTTGTTGAAGCAGCTCCCGTTTCGTACGCATCCGATTGCAGCAGCTGTGCGACTTCGTCCATTGTCGAAGCCGCTCCTGTTTCTTACGCAGCACCTGTTTCCTACGCCGCACCCGTTTCGTACGCAGCAGATACGTGCAACACTTGCTCGACTTGCGAGCGTCCAGGCCTGCTTCCAATTTTGCCGCGTCGTCGCGCGTGTGACACTTGCAGCACCTGTGCGACTCCAGTTGTTGTCGAAGCCGCACCTCTTGCGACTTGTAACACGTGCTCGACTTGCGACACTTGCTCGACTTGTGAGTGTCCAAGCCTGCTTCCGATCCTGCCACGTCGTCGCGCTTGCGATACGTGCAACACGTGTGACACTGGCGCATGCAACACAGTGACTCCCGTTGTCTACGAACAGCCGGTTGCTCAGCCTTGCACGACTTGTGCTGCACCTGCACCAGCCACGTGTGACACTTGTGCAACTGACTGTTGCCCACAGACTCGTAGCCGACTGGGACGCCGTGCAGCCCAAATGGTTGCGATGCCTATGAACATCCTGGCCAACACAGTCTGGCGTTAAGTCGCGAGAATGAGCTGTTTGCCCGATTCGGCATTCAGGTTCGTTAATTTTGGTGAACAACAAAAGCATCCCACTTCGGTGGGATGTTTTTTTGTAACCGTTCACGCAGGCAAGGGACTGGCTGGGGTGTTGTAAAGTTGGCCTCGCAACGGATTTTACGTTGCCCAGAACGGGCGCGAACTGTTGCGGCGCAATTCGAATACATCGACGCGTCTGGCCGCTCCTCCCCGTCGCTGAGGCTCCGACCCTCCTCACGCGACACGTGGTATGCCCTGCTCATTCTTCGCATGCCACCACTGTGTCGGAGGAGGGTTGCCTGGGCCGAGCGGCTGAGGTCAGGCAAGCAGCTGCAATAAATCTGGCGTGAGCACAAATCCACGCAATATCGAAATTACAACACCCCAGGGCTGGCTCAATTTTTCGGCGGCAAACTGACTTATTTCGCTTTGCGGACAAACGCCGAAAATTTGTGCCTGACCCTCTCGAACCTGAGGAAACCTCAACTTCCGTGAACGGTTACGTTTTTTTGCGCGTTTATCTTTGCCGCGTTTCTCTTTTGCGGGTGTGAACCGTGCCTGATTGCCTTGTCGGTCGTACCGGTTGCAACAGAAATCTGTCGGTCCAATGGGGGAATCCCGCGACATTTTGCCAGTCCCTCAAGCTGCTTTTGCCGGCTGTTCACGAAATGCGACCTACCTTTTATGACGCCGATGCTGCCCAAAAACTGCTCGGCCTGTGTCAGTCTGCGCTTCCATCCCAGGTCGATTCGGAGCGTAACGCCCCCAGCAAACAACGATCGCATGAACTCCAATACGCAAACAATTCGGACGAACCGCTCCTTGCAAGTCGCTACCCGGCGGCTGGGAGACACTGGATGTATTTTCCTTGGATTGGCGGTTGCATCGGTAGTCGGTCAGGCGCTTACGAGGGAACAATTTTTCGTCCTCGGTCTGACGTTCTCCTTGATCTACTGGATCTGCAGCGAAGCAACTGCGAATTACCGCGCGTGGCGAGGTTCAACGCTTATTAGCGAGACGGCTTGTGCGTGGATCACGTGGGGGACAACTCTTATATGCGGCATTGTGATCGGTGCCATGTTTCAATACGGATCAGGACTCACGCGATTTTCGTTTGCGGCGTGGACGGTGCTCACTGCCGTGCTACTCGTGATGCTCCGCTCTACCTTGCGTACGGTGAGTGCGATGATGTTCTCGCGAGGCATCGGAGCTCGGGGATACGCAATCGTTGGCGTCACGGATATAGGTATCCAGCTGGCAAAGAACATCGCCGACTCACCACACCTTGGTTTGCAGTTGTCCGGGTTTTACGACGACAGACCTTCCGACCGTACGATTTCACTGCCTGGGACTGTCGGCAGTCGATTGGGTACCGTGAGTGAACTTCTCGCGGAGACTCGCGCCGGAAATATTCAGCACATTTACATTACTTTTCCGATGCGAGCCGAAAATCGTATTCGGGATGTTCTCACGAAGCTTGCAGACACGACGGCGTCGGTCTACGTAGTTCCCGACTTTTTCGTATTTGAATTGCTTCATTCGCGATGGAACAACATCCTTGGCATTCCAACGGTCAGCATTTTTGAGAATCCATTTTACGGAGTCGACGGGATTGCCAAACGGACGCTTGATCTGATTTTTAGCGCCGGTCTGATTGTCGTTCTTGCGATTCCAATGGCGATTGTTGCACTGGCCGTCAAGTTGTCTTCGCCGGGGCCCGTTCTCTTCAAGCAGAAACGTTACGGACTGGATGGAAAAGAAATTCCTGTCTGGAAATTCCGTTCGATGAAGGTATGTGAGAACGGCGCCAAAGTCACCCAGGCGACGAAGAATGATTCGCGCGTGACGAAGGTTGGCAAGTTTATCCGCAAGACTTCACTCGATGAGTTACCACAGTTGTTTAACGTCTTTGCTGGCGACATGTCGCTTGTTGGACCACGCCCTCATGCGACTGCACATAATGAGCAGTATCGCAAGTTGATTCGCGGTTACATGCTGCGGCACAAGGTAAAGCCGGGAATCACGGGGCTTGCTCAAGTCGAAGGCTATCGCGGCGAGACGGATACGCTTGAAAAGATGGCCAAGCGAGTCGAGTTTGATCACCGCTACATTCGCGACTGGAACATTTGGCTGGACTTCAAGATTCTGTTCCGCACGATCTTTGTCGTGTTCACTGGCGAGAACGCCTACTAGCGCATTCGAATTTGGTGTAACGCCATTTCGTCGTTCTCGCTCGGGCTTGAAATCGGCTTCGGGTTTGACGGCAAATCCAATTGCTTGCCCGTGATGTTCTGCTCTTCAGACTTTGCTTGAACCAGTTAGGATCGTTCGAGACGTTGGCGCAAGCGTTGGCGTGAAATTACTGCCTGATCTT
>CALHZT010000072.1 GCA_938040995.1 uncultured Pirellulaceae bacterium
ATGCCAGATCGCGTTGCGTCTGTACTCAACGCAACAACTCCTCAAACGCAACACCCGGCAGCTTACGCAGCCGGCTCGCCGGGTTTTGTGGAAGTACCAAAACGCGTGACTGCTTCGAGAAACCATCGAATGCCAGATCGCGTTGCGTCTGTACTCAACGCAACAATTCCTCAAACGCAACACCCGGCAGCTCACGCAGCCGGCTCGCCGGGTTTTGTGGAAGTACCAAAACGCGTGTTGGCACGTGTTGGCACCAAGGCGTGTTGACACCAAGGCGCGTGTTGGCACCAAGGCCCATGTAGGTACCGCCGCGTGTTGATAGAGGCTACCAACAATCCAAAGTCGAAATTTAAAGTCGCTTGAGAGCTCGCCAGAACGGACTATTCTGTCCAACGCCGGCTTCTTCGAGTAGCGACTGCGCCTCTTCCCGCCCGGCTTGCTCTCCCCATAGATGAAACCATTCGCGCGGACTACTGAATTGCCAGTTAAATCCGCCAGGAGTTCGACCACGCTGTCGCTGGATCCCAATCCGCTGAGCCAGATTTCGCAAGTTATTATGCAGCTGCCTTTGCAATTCCATGTTGTCATCCTGGTAAGCCTTGATATCCCACCCAACAAGATGACGCATCAGCTCGGTCGCGTTGGCTTTGGACCAGTTGAGACTGGGAACGAAAAGCGGACCACCGTCCCACGGAACATTCGCGGCCGCACCATCAAACTTGTACGTCTCGATCACGGCCTCCGAAACACCGTCCGTATCCTGAGCCCCAAGGTTGGCGAGATACGCCGCAGCCTGTCGACGAATGTTCTGGTCCTCGGCACCCTTCATGACATCCAGCAACTCATCGGCGCCACGAGCCATAATGGCTGGCGTCATCGGACCGGCGACTTGATAGACCTCCATCGAGACTTTCAACATCTTCTCGAGCGAAACTTCCGAACCGGTCAATTCCGCCACCAGCCGTTGACTGATCGGCCGCCCCAGCGGTGGATACTGATTGATCAACTGCGCCTTTTCAATCAACGCATCGGACGACTTGCACATCGCGACTCGAGCCGCCGCCGCCCACGTTTGCACAAGTTGCTTCTCCGTCGCCGGACCGGCCTGCGGCATGTACATACCGCCGGGGGCGATGCGTCCACGGGCGAAACCTGGTTGCGGCTGGTTCCCGTTGTTAGCCGGATTGCGATGGATGGAAAGCAGGGCTTCGTCAATGTCCAACCCACCAATCTCGCCAAGCGCCGCGATGCCCCAGCCCCTGGCCGTAATCGCGGCCTGATCATTCTTCGCAAGCCCAATGAGCTTCTGCACGATGTTATCACGTTGCGACTGATCGGCGGCCATGGCGACCAGCTTGTCCGTCACCGCTTTGGCCAGCGACTCGTCGTCAAGCTGCTTGACCAATTCAGAGATGCTTCCAGTCGCTGGTTCTTCCGCGTGAACTTTCGCGATGCTCACGGACATGATCAACGCGCCAGCCAACAATCCGGCGGCGATCTTTCCGAACTTTCGCCATCCTGCAAGGGATCCGCCAATCATCACCATTCCAAACAGCGTACCGAGCATCATGACAGCGCGACCGAAGCGCCGCTGACGCTGTTGGCGCTGTTGCGCCGGATTCACACTGGAATTACGTCGTCCTTTTTGCTCCATCTTTTTCTTGATCGCGTCGGGGACGGTTAAAGGTTCGAGGACGAGCGTACCGTTGCCTTTGCGGCTGGGTCTCGATCCCTTCTGAACGCAGTGGTAAACCGTGCTCGTATTCTTCGCACCCGGCATGCGAAACTCATCGAAAGACAAATTCTGGCTGGAGATAACTTCGCGTGGAAAGTCACCATCGACCACCGTCAGCGTCATCTTCTTGAGTGAGGCCAACGCAGCCGTCGAAGTCTTGTTCAGTTCTTCCTGAATGGCGGCTTTATTCAGCCGGTCAACATTGGGACCGCGTAGCCCCAGTCGCTCACCGATGCGCAGGAGTTCCTTTTCGCGCCGCTCATGACGTAGCGACATCTCACCGGAGGTTACCGACTGGATGTCCGACGTGAAGAGTTCCTTCGCCGCCCCGTTGCGTGGATACGGATCGCGTCGCTCCGCCAGGCCCCGATAGTTCCATTCGTTCAGATCTTTGACGCCGCCGCCCATAATTCGCAACGGAAGCGGCCCTGTGAGGTTCTTCACCAGCTGCTCACCGTCAAGCTGACGGACGACAAACTCTTCCGGGATCGAACGAACGCGACGCGGTCCATCGGTGAGCAGGTAGACAATATTGCGAAGGTCGCCACCGTTAAACGCGGACAACCGCATCGGCACAACGAGTTCGTCCGACTTGAAGCGGAAGCCCATGGCCTGAACAAATCCGTCGAAAGTCGCCCCTGGTGGCAAGCCGGTTTTCACGTCCCGCTGACCGGGACGCGGGTCCACGCCGCTCTTGCCGTTGACTTTGGTTTTCACCGCGACGAAGCACCAGCGGTCGTCAACATAGTCGTTGCACACGGTTTCCATGCCGTCCGGGAAGCGGTACTTGTGCTGCTCCATCCACTTCTTGAGTGCTCCGGCACTTCCCGCTTCGAGAACGGCGACTTCGTACATACCAACGGCCTCCTCGCTCAGCACGTTGACTTCGTCCTTGGCGAGCTTTCCGCTGCGAGATTGCAACCCACGGAAACGACCAGCCGGGGCACCTTCGCTGGCGGCCCTGGCAAATGGTTCCGGGCCGGCGTAGACGACGACTTCGGGTGGATCCACGGCGTTGGCAAGATGCTCAAAGATGTTGTCGGAGACTTTGCGAATGGCCGGTGGATTTGGGAACGGGATCAACATTCCAAACTCTTCGACTTTGCCCTGAAAGCCGGGCCGAATCACAAAAGATTCCACACCGCCGTCATAGAACACGTAAGTCTGCTGGTGGCCAATACGAGTGATTGGCACGCCGGGGCCGGTGTAGATCGGCGGGACCATGCCGCAAGGGTCTGCATTTGCAAAGCTGGCGAACGTTGCCAATGCTGCGAGTAGTGCAATGCGTTTGATGATATGCATGTTGGGTTCCTGTTTTGAATTTTTTGCATTCAAGTTGGGTGTATTCGGTTGATGTGTTTTTGACTGGTGACGTGCGTTGATGTTTTGTTTCGCTTTCGGCAACAATCGCCCTCCCCGTCGCTGAGGCTCCGACCCTCCCGCTCGACAAGCGGTATGCCCTGCTCGTCCCTCGCATGACACCGCGTTGTCGGAGGAGGGTTGGATGATTCGCCTACGTGGGGTTTTCCGCTTTGGGATTTAGCAGTTCGACTTTGATCTCGATCTTTCCGCGGCAATCTTCGGTGCCATTGCTGATCCAGATGTCACTCATCGTTTGCCAGCCATCATTTTTGCTTTGAACCGCGAACCACGGCCCCGCCACAAAGTGGACGCCCTCCAGTCACAATCGTGTCCACAGGTGATCACGACCGACTCGCTTGACCGTTCCACTCGTCACCAGCGACTGCAATCGTTCTGTTTCCATCGAAAAAACGTGCCGGCGATCAAACGGCACCTTGGTCGGCGGTAGCCACGTGCGCGTTTCACCGGATTCGTCAACAACACGAATCGAAAGCAACGCGTGCGTAAACTCCAGCTCGCTTTTCAATGATGCGACGGCAGCGGAAGGAAGCTCATACGTTCCGTATCGCTTGATCATTTTTGACGTTTGACGACCGTAGAAGAGAAGCGTATCAAGCGCGAGCGACGAATCGGATGGATGCGCTCCGCCCGATTGCGGCTGAGTCGCAAGTTCGCCAATCAGTCGCCGGTATTCCCGTTTCGAAAGTCGTTCAGTCGGATGTCGACTGGCCGAGCACCCCGAGGCGCAAACCTCATCACCATGTCCGTGAAAAACGGCGTGCTCACCGTGCGAAAAATCATCGCCCTCGAATACAGTCGCCGGACTGGCAGAACCTCCATCAGGATCGGCAACAGATTTAACGAAATGAATCGGACCGACTGGCCCGCCAGGATCGACGGGATCAACGCGATCAACGGCGTTTGAGCCCGGCAATTCGCTACCCGCCGAATTTTGAATTTGCTCATTCGGTTGCGAGGCCGAATGGTCAGTCGACTTTACAAAGCCCACCGCGAGGCCCGCCAAGATGCCGGAGAATGCCAAAAACGACAGAATCAGGTAGGCTGCCGTTCGGGCAGGCAATATTTGCGCAGGCAACTTTGACCGGACCGATGTTACGCACGATTCAGAAGAGTCATTCATGGTTACAATCTACCGTGATGGTCGAGGCAGCTGAAAAACTGCCGGTCCGTAATCTTTCCGCCGTCGCCTGTCCGGAACTTTGATGCGGCGAGCCTCCTGGAAGTTCCAGGAAAATCCGAAACCAGCACCCCAGTTAACAACAGTGCCAAATAACAAGGCCCAACAGTCGCAAAAGCCATCCCGACTGGCCGCCACTTCAATCAAGCCTAAAAATAGACTCCAATAGGTGCAGCCCGGTCACCGGCGATTATTAGACATCAGTAGCCGATCCAACAATCTCAATGCAAAAACAGCGGTCAATGCCGAATAGACTGGGCAAGCGAATCCTGCTCGCACTCGCCTTGCTGCCTGGTGCCATGTCCGCAACGCCCACCTTCGCCGACGATCCGACGCTCTCCGCCCGGCGACTTGAGCGTGGCGTGTTGGCAAGTCTCGGCAGCCCGGAAGATAAAGACCGCAACCGTGGAGTGTACGGTGCGATATTCTCTCCGAATGGCGCGTTGGTGGCGACTCGATCCACGGACGCAAGGGTCCGAATCTGGAACGCAGCCACCGGTAAGCGACTTGGCGAATTTGAACCATACGAGAAAGGTCGTATCAAAGACCTCGCTTTTTCCAACGACGGCAAAACGATTGCGACGATTTCAAGTGAACGCACTGAGCCGACGATTGCATGGAACATTGCGACGGGCGAGGCGGCACACAAATGGGATTGCACCGGCGACATGATTCGACCGATCGACGGCGCGACGGGTTTCCGGGTTGTCGATCGAGCCGGCATACGGGAGTTGTCACTCGATGGCGCCATCGCGGTCAAGCCGCTACCCAATACCGTCAGCATCGCGGATTTTTCATTTGCCAAACCGACCAGCCCGGGAACGCGTAATCCCTTTTCGGGCAACGCGATTATTTATGTCCCGGTAATCTCGCGACTGACTGAGCGATCCGTCCACTTCGCTGTCCAGGGTTTTGAGGGACAGCGATTCACTTACGACTTTGGTCACGCGCTGGATGGCGGGGTGGCGATCGGACGATTCTCAGGCAGCGGCCGATTCGCTGCAGCTGCTACCCGCTCCGATTCAAGGGTTCTGATTGCGGACCTCGCCAGTCCGGATCAGCGTACCGCACGCGACTTGCGTGTCAGCGGAGTCGACTGTCTGGCGTTCTCTCCCGACGAGCGGCACCTGTTCGTGGCTCGCAAAGATGGTTCAGCCGTAATTCTCGAAACGCTCACTCAAAAAGAGATTGCGAACGTCCCGTGTATTGGCGAACGAATTTTCGCTGCCAACTTTTCACCGGATGGTCGAAGGTTCGTCACGGGCCACTCCGGCAGCCGCGAGAACCGGGCCGTCATCTGGGACTATCAAAAGCTCTATCTGTCTTGTTTTCCCACACCCGCGACTGGCGATCTGCATCGCGCGGTGAAGCTACTGGAAGATGCAAACCCCAAGGATGCGTACAAGGGTTTGGCACAACTGGTGGAGCAGCCCCAAGAGGCAATCCGGATACTCAGGAAGAAGCTAAATCTCGAATCCGGCGAATTCATCGACACTTCGAAGTTCGATCAATTCGTGGCAGATCTCGACGCCGACCGGTTTGAGGTTCGTGAAAACGCCAACGAGAAACTTCTCGCAATGCGCAACAAGGTGAAAGACCGACTGGAACAGGCACTCGAAGATGCCGTCTCGCTGGAATCCCGAATTCGAATTCGAAAAATACTCGAAATCAGGAAAGGTGTCATTCCTGGCGAAGGCAGTCGGATAACGCAGCGCCGCGCACTTCGATCTATTCACGCTTTGGAAATTATGGGCAACGATGAAGCTCGAGAGCTTTTGACCAAACTGAGTCAGGTGGAAGTTGATCGGCAGATCGCCGCTGCCGCCAAAGCCGCGATTTCCCGACTGCCCTAAATGCGTTTCAGCCACAATTTGTCGGCACCCTTTGTCCGCACTGGTCGAAGTGTCTCGTGTTGCGACAAACACTACCGATGGCAAAGTGTCGGCAAACAGTCGGCAAAGAACTGCTGAAGCTCGAACAACTCGCAACCAAAAAAGCGGTTCGCAGGCCTTTTCGCGACGACACTTCTCTTTTTGCGACTCGCACTGCTAAAATGGGACTGACGACTCGCTTATCCACCGGAGCCGCAGGCAGCATGACTCTTCTTTTTAACAACTCTTCAAAACTAACCGCCCTCGCATGCCTCATCGCAACAATGGCGGCAGCCATGGCGACTGGCCCCGCGAGCGCCCAGGTCGCAGCACCGAAAGCGCCGTCAACCCAAACGGAAAACGGATCAAACAATAGCCCGGCCGACATCAAAGGTGTCCCGGCTCTCGAAACCAGTTCGAATAAAAAGCCGGATATCGAGTCAGCCGACGAGTACGAGCTGATGAAGATGTTTGTTGACACACTCGACGAAGTTCAACGCAACTATGTCGAACCGATCAGTCGGCGCGAACTCATGGAAGCCGCCATTTCCGGCGTGCTCTCCAAGCTTGACGTGTATTCCAACTATATCGACCAGGAACACATGGATGACTTTCGCCGCGAAGTCGAAAGCGAGTTCGGCGGGATCGGAGTCCAGATCGAAATGCGTCGCGGAAAGCTGACGGTTGTTTATCCGATTCCTGGTTTACCCGCCAAAGCCGCCGGTATCAAATCCGGCGATCAAATTCTCGAAGTCAACGGGACTTCGCTGAAAGACATGACCGTGGAGCAATCCATCCAGATGATCAAGGGCCCGATTGGAACCGAGGTCCTCCTGAAAGTCAGCCACGACGGCGGCGACGAAGAAGTCGTCAAAGTATCGCGAGGCAACGTCGTCCTCGAAACCGTGCGATCGCATCGTCGAACTTCAGACGGTGAGTGGTCGTTCATGTTCGATTCGAATGCGAAGATCGGATACGTGCGAATTACGTCCTTCGCAACGAACACAACCGAGGAGCTCGAAGAAGCGCTTTCGCGACTGAAAGCAGACAACATGAAGGGTCTGATTCTCGACCTCCGCTTTAATCCTGGCGGACTCCTGCCAACGGCGATCTCCGTGAGCGACATGTTCCTCAGCGAAGGACGAATCGTTTCGACGGAAGGCCGCAATGTAAAGTCGCGAAAATGGGACGCGACCAGAGCCGGCACTTTCAGCGGCTTTCCGATGGTTGTACTGGTCAACCACTACAGCGCGAGTGCCAGTGAAATTGTGTCTGCATGTTTGCAGGATAACAATCGCGCGGTTGTGATTGGCGAACGCACGTGGGGCAAAGGAAGCGTGCAAAAGGTGATCGAACTCGAAGAAGGCAAGAGTGCCCTCAAACTTACGACGGCAAGCTACTTTCGGCCGAGCGGCAAGAACATCCACCGCGCACCCGGTGCCGACGAGTCCAAAGAATGGGGCGTCAAACCGAACCCCGGCATGACGGTGGAACTTTCGGACCGACAGGTGCGACGACTTTTGGAGGCTCAGGGGTATTCGAACATGATTCCCCGCGCGGGCGAAGCACAGCGATCGTATTACATCGACGCCCAAATGCAGCAGGCGCTCTTGTACCTGAAGGAAAAGCTGTAGGCGATGCTCTTTCTGCTTATCGAATCAACTTGCGACGAAACCGCAGCGGCCGTCGTTACCGACCAGCTCGAAGTCCTCGGCTCGGTCGTAGCATCGCAGGATGAGTTACACGCAAAATACCAGGGCGTCGTCCCCGAGATTGCGGCGCGAGCCCACGTCGAGCGCATCCTTCCTGTCATCGATGAGACGCTGAAAAAATCCGGCAAGCAACTGAGCGAGATCGAAGCGATCGCGGTCGCCAATCAACCCGGACTCGCCGGCTCGCTCCTCGTCGGTGTCGTCGCGGCAAAAACTCTGGCGATGGTTCTCGACATCCCGCTCATTGGTATCAACCATCTTCAGGCTCACATTTACGCGTGCCGAATCGCCGCCGAGAAAGAAGTTTTTCCCTGCGTCGGCCTCGTCGTCAGTGGCGGGCATACCAGTCTATACTCCTGCAAAACCGCTCTGGATTTTGAATTACTTGGTGGCACAATCGACGATGCTGCCGGCGAGGCGTTTGACAAAGTCGCGAAGATGATCGGCTTGCCGTTTCCTGGTGGAGTCGCTGTGGCGAAGCTTGCCGACCAGGGCGATCCAACGGCGTTTAATTTTCCACGTTCGTTCATCAAAGACGCCGATCGCCTGCAGTTCAGTTTTAGCGGACTCAAGACCGCCGTGCGGTACAAGATTGCCGGACCGGGCAAACCGCTTCCGGAAGAGCTGGAGATGAGCGACGAAGAGATCAGGAATCTCTGCGCAAGTTTTCAGGAAGCCGTCGTCGATTGCCTGGTGGCCAAGTCAATACAGGCGATTCGAAAAACAGGTCTCCAGCGGCTGTGTGTCGGTGGCGGAGTCGCCGCCAACCGCCGCTTGCGGGCTCGACTGGCTGAGGCCGCTGAGAAACACTCGTTCGAACTGGTGATCGCACCGCTGTCACTTTGCACGGACAACGCCGTCATGGGCGCTATTGCCATCGAAAAAATGAAGGCCGGACAAGTCGACGATTTACATCTCGAAATCGTCCCCGGCCTCGTTCGCCAATAGTAGGTCCTCTGCCTGACTACAATTTTCGCTTTGGCGCGTCCGGAATGATTCGCATCTTGCCGTCAATTTCCCCCAGTACGGCCGATTGCCCCGCATCTGCCAGTAACGCCAAAAATTCATCATCCGACACCGTCTCAAACCCGACGGAGCCTCCTGGGTTTGCAACAAGGTATTTGTCGTTAACACCAACCACATTGCCGACTGAAGCAACCGAAGAATGCTGAGCCATGGGAGAGTTCGCTCCCCCTTCTACAACGCGATTTTCAGGACTCGTCTCCCGAGAAAGAGACCATGCGGATACGGAAATGGCAATCACCGCAGCCAAACCCGCGCCCTTTGCGATCACGTTGCGCTGCTGACGTTTATGGTGCACGGCACCAAGTTCGTCCTGCAGCCAAACAAGCATCGCTTCTTTTCGAGCTTCGCCTTCTTGCGAAAGAAGGTTTTTCAGTTCATGTTCACTCATCTGCAAACTCTTCAATGGCTCTTGTCTTCAAGTCGTCAATTGCCCGACGGATCTTCCCATCAACCGCACCTGTCTTTAACCCGAATTTTTCGCCAATCTGACGAAGCGTCCAACCCATTCGGTATTTCATGGAGATCATGGATCTCAACTCCGCCGGCAGTTGCTGCAGCTGCTCTTCGACCCAACGAATCCGGGCAACCGATTCCGTACCCGTGTTTTCAAATTCGCGGGCCAAACCAGAATCGACAAGACCTTTCGCAAGCTTCTTCTGTCGAGCGTTCCGGCGGAGGTAATCGTAAGCTGTCGTTTTCGCAACGACTTTCGTCCACGCTGTTACTTGATCGTGTGAATCCAGAATTTTCATTTTGGATATCGCTTTGACCATCGCATCCTGAACAATGTCGAGGCAAGTTGACTCGTCACAACCAGTGGCTCGTTTGACCGTCAGAAACATCGTGTCAAAAAACGTTTCGTAGTATTTCGCAAATGCAAATCGATCACCGTTGCGGGCGATGTCCCGGGTACACTGCGACCAACTGTCTTTATCTCCACCCACGAGATCGTCTTCTTTCGAAGGTGACTCATTTTGGCTGGCGGAGATATTCAAGACAGACTCAGCCATGCTTCATGGCAAATGATGGAATTCACAGGTGGTGGATCTTGTCAAAGATCCCTCAGTCCTCAGCGAAAAACGCCAGTGCGACGAGGATCTTTAACAAGATCCACCACTTACTATCCGGCCGGCGTTCCGTGAGTTTTTGCGATGGTCCAACTCTCGATCGAGCAGCACCGGCCTTAGCTGGAGGCCGGGAAAATTCCACCTGAAGGCGATCTACAAACTTTCAAAACCGGTTTTGAAAACACTTCTAGAAAACTCCTCCGCCACCAGCGCCTTGGCCACCACCTCCACCACCGAATCCGCCGCCGCCACCTTTCGATGACCATGGTTTACCACCGAGTTCCGCAACGATTTTCATGACGATGTTGATGTCCGCCTCAATGCCTTTGACGAACAGTAGCCGGGTTTCCTTGTGAAGCTTGATCGTTACGTTCTCCTTTGAGCTATCTCGCAACTCCAAACCGATTTCGATGGCCGACAGTAGAGACGCCTCTTCGGTATCCTGCAGAATGTCCGAAACGTTGACGACGGTTACCGTTTCAATAGATTGGTACTCGTAATCAGCGTCAAGATTGATGACAATCACTTCTTCATCATCAGCAGAGTAGTCCCAGGCGATCTCGTTCTCTGCGGCAATGACAGCAGCGTTGAGAACCGCGTAGACCGAAACCTCACGCAATCTCATTTTTGGAATCAGAGCCGATTTCGCATTTCGGCTTACCAATATGTTCAGCGGAGTTCCAAATTCGTCGCTGACGGACTGCTGCAACTGCTCAATGAACTCTGTAACTTTCAATGGCCGTGAAACATCAATGTTGACTTTATACTTCTGCAATTTCTCCTCAAGAGAAAGTTCTCCCTCATTCAATTCCGTGGCCGCAGTCGCTTTCGGTGCCGGTGCAGCCTCTTGAGCAGAGCCTTTGGTACTCAGCAGTCCAATGGTGATAACCACAGCCCACAGACACTGCTTTCGTGTATTTCCCCAATGTTTCATCGCATTCCAGCCTTCCAGATTTGGAGCATTTGTAGTGTCAGCCAGTCTGACTAACACCCTAACGCTCGACTGTCCCCGATTTCGCGCAACATTTCAAAAAATGTCGTTCACAAGGCAAATCGCCATGGAACGACAGTTACTCTGAGAGATCAGCTTCGCCACTATTGCCGTGCCAATCGAAGACTCAACAGTTAGAATAGAAAGCCACTCGCACCAAACTCTCTCCAGGATTCCATGCTTCCCGACTATGCCCACGAATGGTACGCTCAAATTTCTGCTGGCTACGAGAAACTCGAAGCCATCCGCACGGCCGAACTGCGCAATATGACGGAACAGGACGCCGCGAGAATCTTTGACCAGTTGGAACCGCCTCGCCCATTCGAGATTCGTCCATCCTCCGGACTGGTCGAGCAACAGCGATTGTTTCGCAAGCTACTCCAAGAGGAAGCGCAAGACGATTAGCGACGGCATTCTCAATTCAGCCAACGATGTCGATCATTTGTTGCGCAGACTCAGCCTCGCCTACTGCATCATCGGGGGAATCGTATTGCAAAGATGGGGCGAGCCAACGACTTGCAACACTGTTCGACAATTGCTCCGACGATTAAAATCTTTCGCATGTCAAACACAACCAACCTGCGACTTGCCGTCGGATCGAAGAACCCTGTCAAAATCAACGCCGCCAAAGCCGGCTTTGAGCAGATGTTTGCCGGGCGATCTTTCGTGGCCGAGGGCTTTGACGTGCCATCCGGCGTCAGCGATCAACCGATGTCGGACGGCGAAACGCTTACCGGCGCTACCAACCGGGCAAACAGGGTTCGCGAGCTGTCACCCGATGCCGACTATGCGATTGGGATCGAAGGTGGCATCGACACCATCGACGATACGCTTTTCGCTTTCGCGTGGATGGTTGTGATTGATAGCACTGGCCGCATCGGTCGAGGCAGAAGTGGCTCGTTCGCGTTGCCACCTTCCGTCAAAAAGCTTGTTGACTCGGGCCTCGAACTCGGACACGCCAACGACACGGCATTTAAGGAACACAATTCCAAACAAGCCGGCGGAGCCGTCGCTTCGTTGACTGGCGGTGCAGTTTCCCGCCAATCACTCTACGAACATGCGATGGTGCTAACGCT
>CALHZT010000073.1 GCA_938040995.1 uncultured Pirellulaceae bacterium
ACCGGCGGCTAGCGCCGAACCGCTCACAGGTTGCTGCAACACGCTGCCAATTCTGCTACGCGCCGGCCCCGCGACAGAGTAGACTCCAGCACAGTGCAACTTTTTTTGAACCCTCCTTACCAAGCGGAACCGTTTTGTGGATCGCGTACCCGTCGGCATAGATCTCGGAACGACTTTCTCGTCGGCCGCAACTGTTTCCCCGGAAGGGCTGACAGAAATGTTGCCCGATGAGCTTGGCAATGTGCTTACGCCGAGTGTCGTCTATTTTGGCGATACCGAAATTGTCGTCGGCCGCGAAGCGCTTCGGGAAATTGGCCATCATTTTGATTCGATTGCGGATACTGCGAAACGCGACATTGGTCAGCCGTTCTATCGGCGGCCGATTCAGGGCAAATCGCTTCCTCCGGAAGTCATCCAGGCCTGTATTCTTCGACATCTCAACAAAACGATTGAATCGCGATTGAAGAGTACCGCAGCGGTTGTGATCACTGTTCCGGCATTTTTTGATGAGCGTCGCAGGAAGTTCACAATCGACGCCGGCCGCATGGCTGGTCTTGAATTGCTCGACATCATCAACGAGCCCACGGCGGCTGCGCTGGCGTTTGGCGAACAGCTTGGATTTCTGGCAAAGGACGGGTCCGTTCAAAAGCCGATTCGGGCAATCGTTTTTGATCTCGGTGGCGGAACGTTCGACGTGACGGCGATCGAGCTGAAGAAAGACTGTTTCCGGACACTGGCCACGGACGGAGACATTCGGCTTGGCGGAACCGAATGGGATGACCGGCTTGCCAGGTATTGTTCCCAGAAATTCGAAGCCGAACATCGCAGCGATCCACGGGAAGATGCTGCCGCATCGGCAAAGCTGCTTCGACAGTGTGAAGAAGCGAAGCAGACCCTGTCGACACGAAACCAGGTGACGATCCCGGTCGAATACAACGGCAAGCAGGCAGATGTCGTGGTGACGCGTGAGCAGTTTGAATCCCTGACCGTCGACTTACTGGAGCGAACCGCACACACCGCCGACTCGGTGCGCATCGCTGCGGGGCTGAAGTGGGAAAATGTCGACAGGTTGTTGCTGGTTGGCGGCTCGACTCGCATGCCGATGGTCGGCGAGCGGTTGCAGCGGCTGGCAGGCCGAATGCCGGAGCAGTCCGTGAACCCGGATGAGGCCATCGCCCGGGGAGCCGCAATCTATGCCGCGCATCTGCTCGCCAAGTCGGGGCAGCAAGGCGTGCCGCTCAAGACACTCGACGTGGTAGACGTAAACTCGCACAGCCTGGGAATCGAAGGCGTGCATCTCGCCACCGGCCGCAAAGAAAATTCGATCGTGATTCCGCGCAACACTCCGTTGCCGGCTCGATTCGTGCAGTCGTACGTGACGCGGGAGGATCATCAACCGTCGATCGTTCTCAAAGTGCTTGAGGGAGAAATGTCCGATCCCGCCGACTGCATCACGATTGGCCGTGCGGTTTTGCGCGACTTGCCGGAGCTTCCCAAAGGGCATCCGCTCGAAGTCACCCTCGAATACGAATCCAACGGTCGCCTGAACGTGCTCTTGACCGTGGAGGGGACCGATCGAACCCTCGAGATGGATTTGCAGCGAGGCGATTCGCTGACTTCACGACGTGTCGTCGAATGGCAAGGCGCGATTGCAGCCGACGGTGGTTTTGACGCATTCGAAGAGATGCTGCAGTCCGTGCTTGGCATCGACGAAAAGTAGATGCGCATCGTCCTGGAGGGGACCGCCATCGGCAAAATTCATTAAACTGTTGAGATGGAAAACGCAAAGAAGAACGAACTCGCCGTTGGCATCGACCTGGGCACGACCAATTCAGCGATTGCCTGGCTGGACGATCTCGGTCGCCCGCAGACGCTTGCCAATGCCGAAGGCGACAAGGTGACTCCGAGTGCAGTGCTCGTCGAGTCGGGAGATGCAGTCGTTGGTAAAGAAGCGATTAAGGCTCTGGCGACGGAAGCCGAAAGTGTGGCTCTGTGTGCCAAACGCGAACTGGGCTATCGCTATTTTCGCCAGCCGCTGGATGGCCGGCAGTATCCCCCCGAATCGCTTCAGGCCTACATTCTGAACAAGTTGCGTGTCGACGCGAGTCGCCAGATTGGTCCCGTTACGAAAGCCGTCGTCACGGTGCCGGCCTATTTTGATGAGACCCGCCGCAAAGCGACTCAGGATGCAGGTTACATCGCAGCGCTGGATGTGCTCGACATCATCAACGAGCCGACGGCAGCGGCTGTCGCGTTTGGGTTTATGCAAAGCGTTTCACCGGACGGTACTCCGTACGGTGTGCAGCGGATTCTGGTTTACGATCTCGGCGGGGGCACTTTTGATGTGACCGTGCTCGAGATCGAGGGATCGGAATTCACGGCGCTGGCGACGGACGGTGATGTGCAGCTCGGCGGACAGGACTGGGACCAGCGACTTATTGACTTGATCTCCGATCAGTTCCGTGAAAAGCATGGCATCGATCCGCGAACCGATCCGAACACACTCGGCCGTCTGTGGCGAGAATGCGAAGACGCCAAGCGAACCTTGTCGGCCCGGGACAAAGCTTCGCTGGCTTGTGATTGCAAAGGGCAGGCGCTGCGAATGGAAGTGACGCGATCGGAATTTGAATCGCAAACCAGCGACTTGCTCGAACGCACGCGATTCACGACGACTCAGGCGCTGGAGGCCAGCGGCCTGGACTGGGATCAAATCGATCGCATTCTTCTCGTGGGCGGATCGACCCGAATGCCGGCAGTGCGCACGATGCTGCGCGATTTGAGTGGCATGGAGCCGGACACGTCGATCTCTCCAGATGAAGCCGTGGCTCACGGCGCGGCGCTGCATGCCGGGTTTTTGCTCGCGAAGCAGCGTGGCGAGTCTTCCCGCTTTCGCATCAACAATATCAACTCGCACAGTCTTGGAGTCGTCGGGACGGATCCGACGACGGGGCGCGATCGTGTCGCCGTGCTGATTCCGAACAATACGCCGATTCCAATCACGGCGAAGCGAATTTTTAAAACCAAAAAGTCGAATCAAAAGTCGATTCTTGTTCGTATTGTCGAGGGTGAGAGCTCGAATCCTGACGGTTGCGTGCAACTTGGAGAATGTGTGATTGATTCGTTGCCGCCAAATTTGCCGGCACAGACACCGGTCGAAATTCGGTTCGGCTACGAGGAGAATGGCCGGCTGACTGTACTTGTCAAAGTGCAGGGGCAGGATCGCATTGAAAGTATGGAGCTCCAACGCGAAAACTCACTCAGCCAGGAGCAGCTCGACAAATGGCGAAAGCACGTTTCCAAAATTCCGCCGCCGGACGATGCCAGCGATAGTGATTTTGACCTCGAGCTTGGCGATGACGACGTTTGACAGGAAAGTAAAAGTTGAACGATCCTGCTGGCGAAAAACTGATTCGCAAAATCGCCGAGAGTGTTGATCAACGATTGAAAGATCGGGCACCGGTGGTTGTCCCCGTTATCGAAACGAAGCGATTGGTGCTTCGCGGTTTGCGGGCGAGTGATGCTGCGACTTATGCCGGATGGGTTGCGAATCCCACGGTCATGAAATACATCGGGCAAGGCAAAACGCTTTCTGCCGATGAGGCGTGGCGAAAACTGGCGTTTCTGGTTGGTCACTGGCAGCTTCGTGGATACGGTCAGTGGGCGGTTGAAGAGAAGTCCACCGGTCGAATGGTTGGTCGAGCCGGCTTGCACCATCCGCATGGGTGGCCTGGCATCGAAGTCGGTTGGTTGGTCGATCCGGATTGCTGGGGCAGGGGATTTGCCGCCGAAGCCGGGCATGCCGCGATCGATTGGGGCTTTTCCGAAAGAAATCTGGAGAGCATCATCAGTGTGATCAAACCGGAGAATGTGGCTTCGATTCGAGTCGCCGAGAAAATTGGCGAGCGTTTTTTGCGCAACGATCAGATTGGAGATATTCCAGTCGTCATTTACGGTATCAGCCGTGAGGAATTTTCAGAATGATCAAACGGCTCATGCGAAAAAAAGTTGGAGTACAGGCTTTCGCCTGCGACCGCGCATCTCGTACCGCATGCGGGGAGGACCCGCTCAACAGGGAATTGCATGGACCGTCGCAACGTGTTCGTAGTGCCGGCTTTAGCCGGAAGTCCACCGTTCCGCCTAAAGGCGGTACTACAAACGGCTTGGTTGGAGCCATTCAATATCCTGCAAAGCCGCAAGTTGCCGTTTGCCGTTCTCAACTACAGCGGCTCGGACGGAGCCTCGCCCTCCCGCCAGTCGCCGCCATTATTTTGAGTTTGTTTCTGCTTCTCATATCACCAAAAATTTCATCGGCTGACACCGCCAAACCTTCCCCGCCCAACGTTCTTCTCTTCTTTATC
>CALHZT010000074.1 GCA_938040995.1 uncultured Pirellulaceae bacterium
GCGTGAGTCCAGGTCTAGGCGGACGCAACGACGTTATCCACCGAGATGCCCAGCTCTGACATCACAGTATTGCCCGGCGCACTGATCCCGAAGCGGTCGATGCTGATGATCTTGCCGGCATCCCCGACATACTTGTGCCAAAGACCTCCCACACCGGCTTCGATCGCGACGCGATTTTTGCATGCGGCGGGGAGTACGCTTTCGCGATAGTCGTCGGTCTGACGATCGAACCGTTCCATACACGGCATTGAAACAACGCGTGTACCACCACCCAGCTTTTCAGCCGATTCGATCGCGACGCCCAATTCGCTTCCCGTCGCTATCAGGATGCGCTCGAGATCGCCAGTTTCTTTGACGGCAATATATGCACCTTTGACAGTTCCCGACCGACGATCTGCCGACGCGATGCTGTTTTGCGTGACGACTTTTTGACGAGTCAACAAGAGCGCCGTCGGGCCGTCGGTTCGTTCCATCGCGGCTGCCCACGCACCGGCCGTTTCTTCGGGATCACCAGGTCGAATCACATCAAGCCCCGGAATCACACGCAAGCCGCTGCAGGTCTCGACCGGCTGATGAGTCGGACCATCTTCGCCGACTCCCACAGAGTCGTGCGTAAAGATGTAGATGACCGGCAAATGCGAAAGGGCTGCCAGACGAATGGATGGCCGCATGTAATCTGCAAACACCGCGAAGGTGGCTCCGCTGGCCCGAAAGATCCCGTCGTAAGCGAGACCGTTGAGAATCGCGCCCATCGCATGTTCGCGAATTCCGAACCAGATGTTCCTCGCGCCAAAATCATCGCGGCCCCAGTCACCACTCGATTTGATGTAGTTCTTGGTGGAACCGTACAAGTCGGCACTGCCCGAGACCAACATTGGGTTCGCTTCAGCAACGGCCTGAATGACTTCGCCACCGGCTGCTCGAGTCGCATTGGCAAAATCCGCCGCGAATTCGGGAATCGCTTTTGCGGTATCGGTTGGTGCTTTGCCGTCGATAGCGGCCTGAAGCAATTTGGCGTTTTCCGGATTCGCCTTTTGCCAGCCCGCAAACGTCTTGTCCCATTCTTCTCGCGCTGCCGTGCATTTTTTGGCTTTGGCCGCGAAGTACTCACGCACCTCTGGATGCACATGAAAATGCTCGTCGGCAGGAAGTCCCAGCCCGGCGCGGGCGCCTTCGGCAAACTTGGCTCCACCCTCGCCATGCCCTTTGGCCGTCCCGGCGACTTCCGGGATGCCGCGTCCAATTTCTGTACGTGCGATGATGATCTTGGGTCGACCGTTGTCCTGCGACTTGGCATTGGACATCGCCGTTTGGATCGCATCCATGTCGTGGCCATCAATCGTCACGGCGTCCCAACCAAGCGCTTCGAAACGCTTCGCGGTATCGCAGCTTTGCGTGACTTCGGCCATCGCATCGAGTGTCACGTCATTGGAATCGTAAATCACAATCAGATTGTCGAGCCCGTTGTGACCAGCGAACGCGACGGCTTCGGCGACGACGCCCTCCTGCAAGCAACCGTCGCCCGCGAGCGCGATGACGTGATGGTCAAAGAGCGTGTGCTCATCCGTGTTGAATCGTGCAGCGGCCATCTTGCCGGACATCGCATAGCCGACTGCATTGCCAACGCCCTGCCCCAGCGGACCGGTCGTGGCTTCGACACCAGGCGTTTCACCGAACTCCGGATGGCCTGGCGTTTTGCTGTGCAACTGACGGAAGTTCTTGATCTCTTCGAGCGGAAGATCGTATCCCGCCATGTGCAGCCATGCGTAGATGAACATGCTGCCGTGACCAGCGGAAAGGATGAAGCGATCACGATTCAACCATTTTGGAGTGGCCGGATCGTACTGCATGCTTTCGCCAAACAGCACAGCACCGACTTCGGCCGAACCGAGCGGCAATCCAAGGTGACCGGAACTACAGGCATGAATAGCATCAATCGCCAAACCACGCGCGGCGGCTGCCGCAAGCGTCAAAGTCTCTTTATTCATCACGTTACCTTCTCAGTCTCCGGGTCTTTGCCTGTTCTACTTTCAGTCCTGGCGAATGTACCGGCTTTGATGAGCCGCGGCAATCTTGCGGCTTGGTGCTGCCTCTCGCCAAAGGCGCGTGATTCGTGCCCGTATTGATTTCACTAATGCAGGTGCACAAAGCCGAATGCGCTTTCGAGCTCTCGAGAGAACGAAAGAAAATGTCGCCCGAATTCGAAGGTCCGGCTGGGTCTGACGGCACGCGTGGATTCGCCGTGTCCCTGCAAATGGCAGGCTGGCGTTTTTCCCGCCGACCGGGGCAATTTCTGGCCCAATCGCGATTTGACGTCATTGCGACCCCTACAGGGAGCACTTTTCGCGCGATTCGTAGGGTGTGATGCCCGGTTTCAAGGCATCCACTCAAGGCCAGCAAGTTGACCATCCGACGTAACTCTTTTAGTATGAATAGCTTGGGGACCAATCTTCCCTATATTCCAACCTACAGCCTCTGAGTCATTCGTTGAGCAATCAACCCAATACTCCGTCTCGCAGCGGGGTTTTTCAGCAGTCGACGGATCGGCGAGTCGACCAGTTCACCGAGAGTATCAGCTTTGACAAGCGCCTTTACGCGCATGACATCGCTGGTTCGATCGCGCATGCCAAAATGTTAGCCAGTCAGGGCATCATTTCCTCCGAAGAAAGCCAGCAGATCGCCAACACTTTGTTGGAAATTCACGGAGAAATTGAGCGGAACGAGTTCGAATTCCGAATTGAACTCGAAGATATCCACATGCACATTGAACAGGCACTGATTGATCGCCTGGGAGATGTTGGCCGAAAACTGCACACTGGCCGCAGCCGCAATGATCAAGTCGCAACTGACCTCCGTTTGTGGTCGCGTGACGCGATCGACGGGCTTCTTTCAGCCATCCACAATCTCCAATCGGCATTTGTTGGCCGTTGCCAGGCCGACATGGAAGTTGTGCTGCCGGCTTATACGCACATGCAACGAGCCCAACCGGTTCTCGCGCCGCACTACTGGCTGGCGTACACCGAAAAACTGGAGCGGGACTATGGGCGACTGGTCGATTGTCGCAAGCGGCTGAATGTTTGCAGCCTTGGCGGGGCCGCTCTGGCCGGCACGACATTGCCAATTGATCGTCAGGACGTTGCGAAGCGACTTGGGTTTGATGGTGTGGCGGCAAACAGCATCGACATCTCGAGCGATCGTGATTTTGCTGTCGAACTTTGTTTCGCACTTTCGCTACTGGCCACGCACCTGAGCGGCTGGGCCGAAGAGTGGATTCTCTGGTCCACGACCGAATTCAACTTTATCAAATTGCCGCAGGAGTTCTGCACCGGATCTTCAATCATGCCGCAGAAGATCAATCCGGACGTGCTCGAACTAATCCGCGGAAAGACAGCCAGAGTCAACGGGAACCTGCAAAGCCTTCTCGTCCTGATCAAGGGTTTACCGCTCGCATACAACCGCGACTTGCAGGAAGACAAGCTGCCCCTTTTCGATTCCGTAGACACGGTGCAAGCCTGTCTGGAACTGGCCGCACCGATGGTCGCCGGGATGGAATTCCGCAAAGAATCGATTGCTTCGCGACTGGAACACGGCTACCTCGACGCCACGACGCTGATGGAGTTTCTGATTCGTCGAGGCACGCCGCAACGCTCCGCACATCATCTTGTTGGCGAACTTGTTCGCACCGCCATGGACCGGGGAATTCCACTGGCGGAACTAAAGCTCGAAGAGTTTCGGGCGCTGGATGAAACGCTGGACGATTCGGTCTTTCAGTCACTCGGAGTCGCCAATGCACTGGCGGCTTTCGAAAGTGAAGGATCGACGGCACCGAAGCGAGTGGCCGAGCAGGCGAAACGGTGGGAAAGCAAGATCGCGAACAGACATCGCTAACCGACGGAAAATGCTGTGAGCGGTTCGGCGATATCCGCCGGTGGGCCCGCATTCATTGGATATTGAAACCCACGAAAGACATTGACCAAATCAAGACATAAACCTGCCGGTGGCTAGCGCCATGCCGCTCACCAAGAGTATTGCCATGAACTTCAAACTACTTCGCACCGTGATGACGACCGTCATCGTCAGCTTTGCATTTTTGGCAGGGATCAGTTTTGCCCAACAGAGCATCTCGTCGACGATCGTCGAGGATACCGCGGCTGCTGATCCGGACGACGCCGTTGGAATTTTGCGAGCCGTCGATGATCTTCTGAACGTCAGTGCCTACGAACAAGCCAACGAGTTCCTGCAGAAGTTCATCGACAAGAAACCAAAGCAGCGAGAATTGCGGCTGGCTCATCGAAAAATGGGTTCGCCCTTCTTCGCGCGAATCATCCGCACGACTGCAGTCGCCGATCTCGGTGGCCAGGTGGCGGACCTCGTTCTGGACGCAGTACAAGTCGCCAACCGCGACCCTGAAGAAATCAACAAGCTCATCGACGCGACCATCGGTGACAACGAAGACGGTCGGCGTTCCGCGCGGTCACGACTGCGATCCATCGGTTCGGACGCGGTGCCGTTTATTCTCAACCGGTTTATCGACGGCGAACTGAAAGAGAAGCAGCCTCGTCGCCTGCAACACGCACTCGCGACGATCGGCGACGCCGGCGCATCGGCATTGATCGGTGCTCTCACGTCTGACAACCCCGCGCTGGTCATCGAAGCCACCGGGGCACTTCGTTATTTCGATTCCGACAAGGCCCTGCCGTGGTTGTTGCGCCCCTACTTCCTTTCCGGCAGCCCGCGTTTCGATGTGGAGTCCAATTTTTCAATTCGCGAAAATTCACAAGCCGCCATTTCGAGAAACCTGAGCGGTCTGCCGAATCGTGAACAAGCCGCAAACATGCTGCGTGTCCGGGTCGAACGATTGATCAACGATCCGATCGCGCTTGCCAGCGACCTCGATGGCAACACGCCCGTCTGGACCTGGAATCCGGACACCTCCCAGCTCGCGCGGCAGACGCTCAAGCGAACGGACGCGGCCTGGCTGACCGCGGCCATGCTCGCCGACGACCTGTACCGAATTTCTCCCAAACCGGCGGCTCATCGCGAACTCTACCTGACCACGCAACTCGGCTGGGCCAAACTACGAGGCGGAATGGGTGTGCCGCTTTCGGAATCGGTGGCCAAAGCAATAATCTCACGAACCCACATCGACCCACAAGAATGCAACCTCGCTCTCGCGACCGCCTTGTCGAAGAACCATCTACCGGTCGCCATCGCCGCGGCCGAACTGCTTGGCCATGCGGACAAGTTCAGCGTGGGCAATCGCACGATCGGAGCCAGCAGTAATGCGAAGGCTCTCGTCACCGCGATGCATCATGCCCATCCGCGAGTCCGCTTTGCCGCGCTACAGGCGATCATGCGACTTGACCCAACGCGGCCCTTCGACGGTGCCTGTGATGTTTCCAAGTCATTAAACCGGATCGCAACGGCCAGTGGCTCGCGACACGTGTTGATCATTCATCCACAACGAAAAAAAGCCGCGTTGCTGGCCGGCTTCCTCCAACCGCTTGGATTCACTACGACCATCACCGGCAACGGGAAAGATGGCCTCGAAGCCTCGCGGGCGCACGCGGATCTCGAATTGATCCTCGTCAGTGATATGGTCAGCGGACCGGCTGCCGGCGAAGTCATCCAGCAAATTGGATTCGATCACCTTACGAAGAACATTCCGGCTTGCCTGATGACCACCGAAGAACGAGTCGGCACCGGCGCCGCCCGTGTGCAGCGGTTTCCAAAAATGGAATCGTTCCCGATGCCGTCGACCATCAAAGGCATGGCCAGCCTGCTTCAGCAAACGCTTCCACTGACCGACGAGTTTGCGTTGTCGCCAAATGAGCGACTTGCGAATTCACGCTGGGCCATTCAGCAAATGGCGAAGCTCGCGAACAACCCGGTTCGCTACAGCTACTACGAACCAGTCGGATGGACGGACTCACTGATTGCGGCTTTGCAAAATCCGGAAGTGTCGAAAGATGCTGCGGACGGACTTGGGCAACTTGGCACCCCAGCAGCGCAACTCGCGCTGGCGAACCACGCCGGTCAGAATCATCAAACGATCGCATCCCGCTCCGCGGCCGCGGATGCTTTTTCCGTTGCCGTAGACCGCAGAGGTCTGTTGCTTCAGTCGCGTGAGATCATGCGTATGTACGACAACTACAACGACAACCTGGATGATCAGGAATCTGCAGCGATTCTCAGCTCGGTCATCGACAGCATCGAAATGCCCAGTCGCCGGGAAAGCCGGGATCGATAGCAATCGCAAAGCCATGTCGGATCCTTCCAAGTCCATAGACGATATCATCAGCAACATCATTGGCAGTGGGCCAGCGATGTCGGAAGTGTTTCGCGTCACCCGGAAGGTTGCCAACTCCAGCGCATCAGCGCTGATTCTTGGCGAAACGGGCACGGGCAAGGAACTCATTGCCAGCGCGCTTCACCGATTAAGCCCTCGGGCTGGCGGGCCACTCGTCAAAGTGAACTGCGGCGCACTCTCGGAGAGTCTGCTGGAAAGCGAACTTTTCGGCCACGTTCGCGGCTCATTTACCGGCGCCGTCAACAACCGTACGGGAAGGTTCGAAGCCGCCCATGGCGGATCGATCTTCCTCGACGAGATCGATTCAACATCTACCAAACTGCAGGTCAAGCTCCTCCGCGTTTTGCAGGAACGGGAGTTTGAACGAGTCGGCGATACTGAAACGATTCGGGTCGATACGCGCGTGATCGCGGCCAGTAACCGGAATCTGCTCGAAGAAGTCGAAGAAGGGACTTTTCGCGAAGACCTCTACTGGCGACTGAATGTGGTTCCCATCTATCTTCCGCCGCTTCGGAATCGTCCCGAAGATGTCCGCGACCTCGTCGTGCACTTCCTGGATCAGTACAGTCTGGCCAACAACCGGGTCGTTTCGCATATCGCTCCGGACGCATTGTCAGCCATGGAAGCCTACGACTGGCCCGGAAATGTCCGGGAACTCCAGAACTATATCGAGCGAGCCGTCGTGATGGCCGACGGTGATACGCTCGAGGTCGATCTTTTGCCGGAACAGGTTCGCACCGGACGCGCTGCCGGATTCCGCAAGAAAGAAATGGCGTCTCTCGATTTGTTGACGACGACCGTGATCGAGAAAGAACTCGCGTCGGTGGGGCCCAATGAAACGGGATTGCATACGAAAATCGTCAACAGCGTCGAGCGCGAGCTGATCTCCCAGGTCATGGCCGAATGCAACCATGTGCGGACCCGGGCGGCTGCACGACTTGGCATTAACCGGAATACGCTGCACAAGAAACTCAAAGAGTACGGCCTGGAATCCTGAAGTCCGCTGGCTGGCTTGAGCTCACTTAGGTTAGGCGCCTGCCACTTTCTGCGGTTAAATCACCGCGTCGGGCTTTCATATCTCAAAACGAGTATCGCTGGTCCCGCCCTGGGTATTAAACTGGGACTGGCATGTTATCTCGCGTTTCCCTCATGTGTTTTGCGGCCAGCTACGTGGTCGTCTTCCTGCTTGAAATCTTCAGGCTGTCGCCGAAAATCCGGCTGCGCATGAGGTGGATCTGGCTCTGGATCATCGCCGGACTGGTCGCCCATACCGGATACCTTTATCAACTGGCTCAACGCGGTATCGAGACAAGAGGCGTCGCCCTTTCCAGCTGGTACCACTGGTGCCTGATCGCCGCGTGGGCATTGGCACTGATTTACCTGCTGACGTCGATGGCTCGGCCCAAATCAGCCGTCGGTCTGTTCTTCACACCACTGATTTTGCTCGTCATCGGAATTGCCAAAACCATGCCGAGCACGCAGCTGTTCGGCCCCCGCCAGGCCGCCAGCGTCTGGGGCGCCATGCACGGCGTTTCACTGCTGATCGGGACCGTGTCGGTCATCGCCGGATTCGCGGCCGGGATCATGTACCTGATCAAGGAACGACGCCTGAAACAGAAAACCGTTCACAGCGCCGGCTTTCGGCTGCCATCTCTTGAGTGGTTGCGGTCCGCCAACGAAAGGAGCCTGCTTTGGTCGGCTTTCTTTCTGGGCAGTGGAATCCTGTCGGGAGTCATTCTGAACCTCACCCAGGCAACCAGTGTTCAATGGAGCGATCCCGGCGTCCGCATGTCGATCGTCCTGTTGGTATGGCTCATTGTGATGACCGCATTCACGCTGTTGTACAAGCCCGCCACGATGGGTCGCAAAGTCGCGTATCTCACGGTCGCAAGTTTCATCATGTTGACGCTGACCCTGTCGCTGGTTCTGTTTGGACCTGACGACCACATCCCGACGGCAGTCCAAAAAACGACGCGCGTGAGCGGCACGGCGCTAGCCGCCGGTGGGTTAAGAATCGCGGAAAACAACAAGCCAATTACAAGCGTCAAACCAACCATCGACCCTAAGAAAACTGGAACTAAGGCCGAACGTAAAAATTCAACCGACCATCTGACGTTGGACCCACCGGCGGCTAGCGCCGTGCCGCTCACAGGAGGCGTCCTGTGAAGGTTCAACTAATCGGCTGCAGCCACCAAAACTGCTCCGTGGAAATTCGCGAGCAACTTGCGGTTGCCATCGGGCAACTCCCGGACGCACTCGCCCGATTCCAACGACGATTTCCATCCACCGAAGCCGTCCTGCTTTCAACTTGCAATCGCACCGAGCTTTATACGGCTGCCGACAACGCTTCGATACCAACGCGGGACGACCTGACATCGTTCCTTGCAGATCTGGCCGGCCTGGACGCCAGTCAGATCGAGAACCAGCTGTTCAGCCACGCGGGCGACGAAGCGATCCGCCACCTGTTCACCGTTGCGGCCAGTCTCGACAGCATGGTCCTTGGCGAATCGCAAATCCTCTCCCAGGTCAAAGAGGCGTACCGGATCGCTGCCAATGGAAACAGCGCCGGCCAGTTGACTCATTCGGCATTCCAGTCAGCGATCCGTGTGGCCAAACGAGTCGCCAACGAAACGGCCATTCATCGCAACCGAGTCAGCATTCCAAGTGTCGCCATCGGTGATTTTGCACGCGACATTTTTGAGCGGCTGGATGACAAGTCGGTTTTACTGATCGGAGCCGGCGAGATGGCGGAGGAATCGCTCCGTTATTTGCAGGAGTTCGGTGCTCACAACGTCAACATCATCAACCGTTCTCCCGAAAAAGCCGCCGCGTTGGCAGAAAAGTTTGTCGGGTCGGCAAGGCCGTGGGAAGACATGGCAACGCTGATCGTGGACGCCGACATCGTTGTGAGTACAACTGCGGCGACAGAACACATCATGACAGCACAGCAGTACCGCGAAGTCGAATCGCAGCGGCACCAACGGCCACTGTTCATTGTGGACCTGGCGATACCACGCGATTTCGATCCGGAGATTGGCGACTGCCTTGGCGTCTACCTCTATTCGATTGATGACCTTTCATCCGTCTGCGAACGCAATCGCATTGCGAGACAGTCAGAAATGCCCAAGGCCCACGAGATTATCGAGCAGGAAACCGATCGGTTCATGGCCGAGTTGCGCCACAAAGCCACCGGGCCTACGATCCGGCGACTGCGTGAGTCAGCGGGTGAACTCCGCGATGCGGAAATGAATCGGCTGCTTAACAAGATCGACGTCGACGACGGAACCGAAAAAGAAATTCAGCGGGCCTTTGACCGACTGGTAAACAAGATCCTGCACCCACCGCTGGAATCGCTGAAAGAAAACACCGGCGAGCAGGAACAGGCACATCTACTTGAGACCATCAGGCGACTATTCCGCCTGTAATCGGCATCCTCCGCAGGATGCCCCGGCCGGCCTTGCCAAAATCCGTAGTGGACGAGGCAACGAGTCCCCAAAGCTGGCCCATTTCCGTTTCCCACGCTCTGTCTGGCAAACCCATTCTTTCGCGGCTTTACCGAGCCTGAACAACGGCAAGATGCCGTCGCGACTACAAAGAATACGAGCTACTCTTCGTCGTACTCGTACTCATCTTCATCCGCATCATCCCAGTCATCATCCGCGCCGACGTCATCCAGTCCTGCGTCGGCATCATCATCGTCGTCATCGACTTCGGCCCAATCGTCATCCCCACCGACTTCGTCTTCGAGATCTCCCTCGGAATCCTGCCAGTCATCATCCTCGTCGACTTCGTCGTCGAACTCATACTCATCATCGAGTTCGTCATCATCCCCGAACTCATCGCCTTCGTCGGCGTCGAGATCATCGTCATCCCAATCCCCGTCATCAGTCGAATTGCGAAGCTTCTTGCGGCGTCGCTTCTTCTTTGAAGATTGCGGGGCATTCTGGACAGCCACACCGCCAGGGACTTCTTCGTCCCCGCCCGGGTTCATCGCATGGTCGTTCAATGCAACGGTCACTGTTTCATCTCCATCAGTCGCTATATCACCAGGTTTCTCGGTTCTTTCCTTTTGTTCTTCCAGGGACTGCCGAAAATACGCTGCCCGAGGAAGCTCCTCCAGATCCTGAAGACCGAAGACCTGAAGAAAATTATTTGTTGTACTGTAGAAGTAAGGGCGTCCAAGCTCTTCACTCCTACCGGAAACGCGAACCAGGTCGCGTTCCATCAACTGGCGTAAAATCTCACCACAACCGACTCCGCGAACCTGTTCAATGTCCGCGCGAACTACTGGTTGCCGGTAAGCCACAACCGCAAGCGTTTCCATCGCCGGCGCCGACAGGCGAACCTCACGAGGAATATGCTTCAGTCGTCGTAGCCAGGTTCCGAACTGTGGCCGAGTCCTTATCTGCCACCCGCCCGCGACGTTCTCAACGCGAAAAGCCCGGGCCGAATGATCGTACAAATCGTTCAAACGGCTCACAAGTGTAAGCGCCTCTGTGCCGTCCGCCAAGTTCGCAAATTTCGACAATTTTCTGGAGTGTAACGGCTCCTTGGCGAGAAACAAAACCGCCTCCAACCGAGCCAGCCTGTCATCTCGCTCAAACCCCTCGGCAGGATCGAATTCCGAACGAATTGCTGGCGAATGCGCCCGGGAACCCGATGCGCCAGCGGGAGGCAGGCCCTGGG
Source organism: uncultured Pirellulaceae bacterium (assembly GCA_938040995.1). Taxonomy (GTDB): domain Bacteria; phylum Planctomycetota; class Planctomycetia; order Pirellulales; family Pirellulaceae; genus CALHZT01. Next base: position 10,997 of record CALHZT010000074.1, read on the forward strand.
CTTCAAAGCTGCCGTTCGCTGCTGCGGTTCCAGTCGCCAGGCCGTTCATCAACGCACCATTTCGCGACTGAGCCGAATCGCGACCGCTTCCTGGGCGCAGCACCAAACCGTATCGGGAACTTACGCTCCCTAAAGCAGCCGCCGGTGATGAGAATTGCTTGCGCATTGAGCCAGTCGTTGGGCTGTCATTGGGCCTGTTTGAGAATCGCTTGTCTTTACACGTCAAGATGCAGACAATGTACAGATATGTCTACCACCGCATCCCCAGCTCCGAATCGTCCCAAACCGCCGAAGGTAGCACCAGACCGGATGGCCGAGTCACCATGGCACAAGGCAATTCCTTACGTGGTCTTTGCCCTCATCGTGTGTGCGGTCCTCATTCTGATGACTTTAATCTTCGGCCAAGTCACCGGGGAAGAGTTTTGCCCCAACACTTTTGAGCAGCGACGGTTTCACTACTTTCAGATCCCGATTCTGCGTACCCAGGTGACTGGAATACAACGCAAGGATATGGGGTTGGGCATGGCCTCGACCGTGGAGGATCACGCTTCCAACGTGGACTCGGCCGCGACCGTCAAGAACTGGGATCTCGTTTCATCAAAGCGAGTCAGTGCCCAGCAGTGGCTGGGTGACGCCAAGATCCTTTGCGACTTGCTCACCATCCGGGGAAAAAAGAGCGGCTATCTCTGGCAGACGTGGAGCGAGAATTATCCGCACCTTGCGGATCGCTTCTGGCCCGTTGTCGCCGATACCGCCCAGGCCGGCTCGTACATCCTGATGCCCGATCTCTTTGAGCTGGCCCAACAAGCCGGATTCGATTCGGCTACGAGCGTTGAAGACGAGGACACGCAAGACGAAGAATCGGAAGAGGACGATCCGGACGTAGCAGAAGTTGACGAGTTGGATGACGAAGACGCGGAAGAATCGAAAGAGGACTCCAGCGACGAAGAAGATTCCGACGAAGAGAACGACGCTTCCAACAGCGATGGCGAAAACGACGACCAGGAAGAAGCCGCCGGGAACGACGACGAAGAAAACGACGAAGACGGAGAAAGCGAATCGGACGAAGACGCGGAAAAAGCCTCGAAGAAGAAAGCCAAAAAGAAGAAGCAGAAAAAGCCACTGACTCCTGAACAACAGGCGGAAGCCGCCGCCTTTGAATCAACGCTTCGATCCTTCATGGCCAAAGAGACGGTTGTATTGGCCAACCAGTTCGAGAACGGAGGCGAGCTAATCATGGCAAGACGCGCTTACGAGCTTGCCACCAAATACTCCGACGATCCAGCCGCGCAGCAGAACTTCGACCGGTTGAAAGAACTGGCACCACCGATCGAATAGGAAGCGCCAGCGGATCGGGAGGGCGAGGCTCCGTCCGAGCCGCAGTAGCTGGGGCAGTGGATCGACAGGCGTCCCTGGTAGGCTGGCACCAGCGGCGACACAATTTTCGATACTCTTCCGCCCAACGCCGCGCAGTGCCGGCACATTGTGGCCAAGGCTCTGGCAGCAGTTGATCGTTTCAACCGTTCCAATGCCGGCACTGCAAAAAATGCACGACAATCGCTGCTCGAATTCCGAAAAATTTGCAGCCGCAGGGACTTTGATTCATCCTGCAGCTTACCCATTTCGCAACTCTGCCCGGGAGGATCAATCCATGAGAGTTCTCTTGACCAGCGTAATGCTGGCAGCCTTGTTCATTCCCATGCGAGCAAATCTATGCGCCGAAGAACCGGCGATTACCAACCATCCTGCCTGGCCACTTTTGAGACGAATCGAAGCAAAGGCTGATTTCGATTTTCAGGATACAACACTCGACAGTGCCATTTCGGAACTCAACCAGAAACACAACCTCAACTTGCGACTGGACTGGTTTGCGATAAAGCAAGCCGGTATCGACGAAGAGTTGCGAGTTTCATTTTGCAAAGACGACATTCGCATTCGCGACGGACTTTTTCACTTGTTGAGTCGGTACGACTTAAGGACCACTCCGGATGACTCCTGGTTGCTTGTTACGACAACGGAAGCTGCCGAAGAAAACCTTAGCATCGGCAACTACCCGGTAGCCGACCTCCTCAGGAGCACGCCAGATGAAGATCCAGACAATGACGCTCTCGTTGACCTGGTGCAATGCTCAGTGCGGCCAGAAACATGGGAAGAGGTCGGCGGAATAGGGTCCGTTTGCTGCACTAACGGGATCTTGACGTTTTCACAAGACATCGAGGTTCATCGGCGGGTAGCAAAACTCCTCGATACCTTACGCACGCTGCCATCCGCTGGACAACCAAGTGAAAAACAACTTCCTGTTTCAGTTCCTGTCGCGGTAGAAGACGAATGGCACGAAGTACTTCGCAAGAAGCTGGACGTTGACGCCAAATTCGATGAAGACCGAATCGCACTGAAGAATTTCATTGCCGATGTAGAAGATGAATTCAAAGTACCGATCGTTCTCAATCTCGCCGCAATGGCGCTCGACGACATTCCCGCTTCTATCGAGTTACAGGCAAAATCATCCGGAGGCAAACTTGGTGAGTCCCTGCGAGCGATACTCAAACCGCACCGGCTTACCTTCTCTCTCGTTCAGGGATGTGTCCGAATAACAACGCTTGTTGACTGTGAAATGGAACTGGAAACACGACTGTATCCCATTGTGGATCTTCAAGAGGGAACGAACCCAAACCGTTTCGACTTTGACACCATCATTAATGTCATCACCACCACGGTGGCCCCTGAGTCATGGGAAGGGGTCGGAGGAACGGGGTCTATCTACGGGTTTGCGAACCGTGGTTGCCTCGTCATTTCTCAAACAACCCATGTTCAGAACGATATCGAATCCTTCCTGTCCGATTACCGAAAAAAAATACAGTCTCCGAATGCACTCAAGCCAAAAACGACGATACCCAAAGACGACGACATCGTTACGCACATCTACCAGGTTCCTGGTGAAAAGCAGTCACTGGCGAAGATGGAGAGTAGTTTAATTGCTGAGCTACTGCGCAATGAGGTCGAGCCCGACTCGTGGAAACATGCTGATGTCAAACTGCTTCCTCTTCCAGAACGACTTCTCATCAAGCAGCGGCATGATGTCCAGCAAGACATTCAGAAATTTCTCGACCGACTCGGTGTCCACACAAAGAACCCCTACGGTCGGCTGATCTGGGGCGGTGGTGGATCGACAGGCAGCCCTGTTTTCGCAGGCGACCTGAAACAGGAAGAAACAAAGTAGGCTGGCACCAGCGGCGAAACAATTTTCAATTTTCTACCGCCCAACGCCGCGCAGTGCCGGCACATTGTGGCCACGACTCTGGCTACGGTTGGTCG
>CALHZT010000075.1 GCA_938040995.1 uncultured Pirellulaceae bacterium
GGCGAAGGCACATCCGGCAAATGTTGATCTTTGTCTCGTTTGCTGATAGCCACGACGGACTGATTGGAAGCCATGCTGGCCACTCAATTAAAGATCGTTCGTGAAATTACTGCCTGATCTTCCTCCGTCTTTCCCGCGCAGGCGGGAATCCATTGAATCGGATTGGCTTTTCGATGCAGGAAAAGACATTGAGCGTTAATACGCTTCGAGTGGATCCCCGCGTTCGCGGGGAAGACGGCCTAGGCCGTCAATTAAGTAGTATTGGCCTTTGTGCGACTAAGGCGGTATTACAAACTGCGAGTTTGTTGCATGCAATTTCGAATTAGGCGGACACTCTCTTCTGTGAAGAATCTGCGATCGCATTGATTGGCGGCACCACCGACTTGCCCGGTGCCGAAACCGTCGCCACGGCGACTGGAAGCTTGATCGTGAACGCCGTGCCCTTGCCGACGGTACTGTCCACGCGAATGCGACCATTGTGTGCCTGGATGATATCGCGGCATGCCGTCAAACCGAGACCGGTACCGCCTTTGCCCGTCGCGTCAGGCCCGGCCTTCGTTGAAAAGTACGGATCGAAGATGTTGCGAAGTTTGTCTTGCGGGATCCCTGATCCATTGTCGCGAACCATAAGATCCACCGTATTGGTGGCCGCGTCGTGAGTCAGTCGCAAGATTATTTCGCCGCCTGATGGCATGGCCTGTCGGGCATTGGTGAGCAGGTTCATGAGGACTTGCTGAATCTGGTTTCCGCGGGCGAGCGCCTCCGGGACCTGCTCGATCTGCTTGTCGATGCGAACCCGATACTTGTTCATCTCGCGTTCAAGAAGCAGCAAGCTGTCCTCGATCAAATTCTTCATATCTGTCGGCTCGAACTCATCGGAACGGTTTCGCGCCATGCCAAGGATGTTGTTTGTAATCTTGGCGGCTCGTTCACTCGCCGACAGAATCTTGGTGAACGCCTTTTCTCTGGTCGGGTCGTCTTTGTGCCGCAATCCCATCTTGGCGTAGTTGAGAATCGTCATGAGCAGATTGTTAAACTCATGCGTCGTGGTGCCAACCAGTTCGCCAAGCGCAGTCATCTTTTGCGCCTGCATGAGTTGCTGCTTGAGCGACGCGATCTCTTCGGCTGGGCTAGGCTGACCTGGCTCAGTCGCCGCGGCCGTTTCCGAATTGTTGACAATGGCAGGATGGCTCATGTTTGGTTGATCCGTCCTGTTTGTTCTGTTGTTGATGGGGTTGGCCATAAGGTTTCTCACTTGCGTCGCTCGGCTAATCGGCAAACTGGACCGGGTTGGCAGAAGTTATCTGGACTGCCGCGAGTCTGTGATCCGATTTCTTTGCGTGATCGAGATGTCTTAACTTGTTTTATGCAAACGGCTTAGCGTTACGTAACCTATCGTCGGATCAATCTGTGATTCTCAATCGCAAGCCGATATAATCCGCCGGCGATAGCACGACGCTACGCCAGCAAACAAGTGACCTTAAGGATTGGATAACTTGATGCACACGGTTGAACTGATGGAGCAGGGAATCGCCGCACTCGAAACGTTGGGTTATGGAGTGCGCGAAGAGTATCTTGGCGGTACTGGAGGCGGGGGCTGCGAGATCGCTGGTCGGAAATGGGTGTTTGTTGATGTTGCTCTTAACAAGTCAGAGCAGCTTGATCAGATTCTCGAGACACTGCGGAATGACGCAGCGATTCATTCGCTCAGTCTGTCTGTCGATTTGGCGGCCGTTCTCGGCATTCGCCGAGCGGCTTAGGATCGTTCGATCAATAGTGTCGAATCTCCGCTCATGACGAGTCAATTGACGGCCTATGGTCGTCTTCCCCGCGAACGCGGGGACCCACTCGAAGCGTATTAACGCTCAATGTCTTTCCCTGCATCAAAAAGCCAATCCGCCAATCCGATTCAATGGATTCCCGCCTGCGCGGGAAAGACGGAGGAAGATCAGGCAGTAATTTCTCGAACGATCCTTAGTCGTCGGGAACGCGGAATCCCCTCTTATGGGAATTCAGGTCACCACTGTCGCGCAAGATTCAGCTGGTCCCCGCACCAATGGGGGAAATGGGGTAGCGCTTTTGCGACTTGCCGCCCACATTTTCACGGCCCCACGCAGGTCTGCCCAACGGGCCAGTTTTTCCTGGCTGTGACACAATTCTGTGACCTAAGCTTAAGAAGAATTAGGTCTATCTTCATCGGATTGTGTTGTCCCATGTTTCGCCAGCCACGAACAATTGACGAAATCAAACGCAGCTATGCGGACCGCGTTGAGTATGTTGGTCAAACCCAACGGGTTCGCCTCGTTCCCGGTAATTTCACGCCGCTAACTGCCGGCATGGCTTGCTGTGGAATGATGGTTGCGATCAGTTTTCTTTTTATTCAAGTCGGTACGCACTGGGTAGGTCCTGGCGTTCTCGTTAAAGCGGGAATCGCCCTCGGTATCGGGCTGGCTGCTGGAATCTTCGACTATTTTCATACTCGCATGGGCGTCGATCGTGGACGCTGGGATCTTGTTCTTGATAAAGCCAATGGGACGTTGCAACTTCCAGCTCAGGGTGCGTTTGGCGAGCCAGTTTCGATTGAGCTTAACAAGGTTGAGCGATGTCAGCTCAAGACGATCCTTGAACCGGATCGGGAAGAGGGTGGCCGGGGGATCTATCGGTTAAGTGTTGTGTGTCGACACCAGTTTGGTGACCGTCAAAACGTGACGTCGCGGGAAGAGTTTACTGACCATGCCTTCGTTCAGTCGCATGACAAGTTTCAGTTAAAGTCCATTGCAAGTTGGCTGGGAGACTTCCTCGACATGAATCTCGAACTCGACGAAGTCGATGTTGATTTCAGCCTGGTGTCCGCGCGTCAAGAGTTGGCGTTGTCGATGGAATAGAGCTTGTTCGACTCGATAAACTTCTCGACGGCGCGGGGAGTCTGAAAGCGAATGCTTTTGCCTTCGCTGACTCGTTGGCGAATCTCGCTACTGCTAATGTCCATCTGTGGCATGTGGACGGCCAGGCCCCTGATTTCGTCGAGTCGCTCTTTGCTTGCGAATGGGCCGAGCAGATCAAAGTCGACCGCCGGCGAGCCTGGGCGACTTACGACAAGGGGCGTTGCCAGTTCGCAAATGCGTTGAGGCTCTCGCCACGATGGAAAATCGTGGAGCGAGTCGGCACCCATCAGAAAGAACAATTTCTGACCGGCGACTTTGGGAGAAGAGCTCTCTGCAGCAGGCGCACTTCCTTCACTTTCCGCCATCTTGCCGGTCAAAGCCTGCAGCGTATCGACGGTGTAGCTGACTCCGCCGCGATCAATCTCGATCGTCGAAATGTGAAATGATTCGTGGCCGCCGATCGCGAGTTTGAGCATCGTGACACGATCTTCGGCGGAAACGGGTTGCGATCCGATCTTGTGAGGCGACACCGCGGCGGGAACAAAGAGCACTTCGTCCAAAGCGGCTTGTTCACGGCAACACTCTGCCAGCAGCAAATGACCGGTATGCACCGGGTCAAAACTTCCTCCAAAAATGCCGACTCGTTTGGCTGGCAAGGTGATCCCTTCCGAAATTGAATGTTCGTACAATACGATGTAGCAGGTGCGTCAATCGACTCATCGTATCCGGCGGCAGGTTTCAGGACGAGTGGCAATTCATGGCGGGGCAGGGCGAACTATTCGAGACCGAGCCGAATCCGTGGGATATGGATGCCGATGCCCAGCAGGTGGTTGCCACGGTCGTGTTCCCGGAGGCTCCCCGCGGCGAGTTCGATTATTCCATCCCGGATGAACTTGCGGAACGATTAAAGGTGGGAGCGCGGGTTCGCGTTCCACTGGGTCGAGGCAACAGGACACTTGTCGCTTATTGTATCGCGATCGGTCCCAAGGGGACGCATCGTGGAAAGCTCAAAGCGGTTAGCGCAGTTCTTGACGATCCGCCACTCGTTTCGGCTGACATCCTGAAGTTGACGCAGTGGATGGCAGATTACTATGTGTGCGATCTTGGCCCAGCGATCGAAGCCGTCGTTCCGGCCGGCGTGCGTGGTCGAGCCGGCACTCGGGTGACGACGTTCCTGGATGTGCCAACGTCGGTGGCGGCTCGTATCTCTGCAATCAAGTTGCCAGCAAAACAGGCGGCGGTGATGAATCACCTGATTGCCGCGGAACGTCCGCTGAGTATGGCGGAGTTGTGCCTGGCGGTAAAATGTACCAACTCGCCAGTCAAGTCGCTGGTTGGCAAGAGTCTTGTACGTTCGACGAACCGACGGGTATTCGTCGGTGATCCGGAAGCCGTTCCTGTCGAGCGTGAAAATGCGTGGCCGCTCAATGGTGACCAGCGTTTGGCGCTGGATGCGATTGAACAGGCGCTGGAGGCGGCAAGGCACGAGACGATATTGCTGCACGGCGTCACGGGAAGTGGCAAGACAGAGGTTTATATCCAGGCGATTGAAAAAGTCGTCAGTTTCGGGCGTCAGGCGATTGTTCTGGTTCCGGAGATCAGCCTGACGCCTCAAACCCGTCACCGGTTTCGGTCCCGGTTTGATCGAGTCGCCGTGCTGCACAGCAATCTTAGTCATGTCGAGCGACACGGCGAGTGGCAGCGAATTGCCCGCGGCGAAGTCGAGGTGGTGGTCGGTGCGCGAAGTGCTGTCTTTGCGCCGTTGCCAAATCTTGGCTTGATCGTGATCGACGAAGAGCACGAACCTTCGTTCAAGCAGGACTCGGTGCCGCGGTACCACGCGCGGGAAGTCGCGGAGCAACGCGCCGCCGGCGCGGGCGTGCCGCTGCTATTGGGTTCGGCGACTCCCGCTCTGGAAAGCTGGCATGCGGCGAAGGCTGGACGCTACACCCTGGTTTCGATGCCCCGGCGGATTATGGATCGCCCGATGCCTCATGTCGGGACCATTGACTTGCGCAATGAATTTCGTGATCGGTCGGGATATCGTGGCGGGATCAGCCGTCAACTTCACCAGGCGATGCGAGCCGCGCTGGCCGATGGCGGGCAGGTGATTTTGCTGCTGAACCGGCGTGGGTACTCGACGCACATTCAGTGTCCGGCTTGTGGCGGAGTCGTCAGATGTGAACATTGCGAGATCGGGTTGACGCATCATCGGACCGGCGACGTTGCGATCTGTCACTATTGCAATTATCAGAAACCAACACCGACCCAGTGCCCTGATCCCGATTGCCGCTTTGACGGGATTCGGTTCGGTGGCCTGGGGACTCAGCGGTTGGAAGCGGAAGTGATGGCGAGGTTTCCTGGTGTTGCCACGCTGCGAATGGATACGGACACGATGCAAGGGCGAGGTTCGCACGAAGCCGCACTCGACCGTTTTCGAAAAGGCGAAGTCAAAATTTTGCTCGGCACGCAAATGATTGCGAAGGGGCTCGACTTTCCGAACGTGACGTTGGTGGGAGTCGTCAATGCAGATACGGGGCTGCACTTACCTGACTTTCGGGCCAGCGAGCGAACGTTTCAGTTGGTCACGCAAGTCGCCGGGAGAACGGGCCGCGGTGAGAAGGGCGGGCGTGTTCTCGTTCAGACGTTCAATCCGGAAGAGCGAGCCATCAAGGCAGCGACGCGACATGATTTTGTAGCGTTTGCCAATGCGGAGTTGGCGGAGAGGGAAGAGTTCAAGTATCCGCCGTATTCGCATGTGATTCGTTTGATCTTCCGGGGCGAAGCCGAAACGGCAACGGACATGTTTTCACAACAGGTCGCGGAGCGCATTGAATCGCTTTGCGACGAAGGCCGCGTCTCCGTCCGTTTGCTGGGCCCTGCTGCCGCACCTATTTCCAAGCTCCGTGGAAAGTTTCGTTTTCATCTGCTTCTTCAGGCTGTGGATCGCACTGCCGTGACGGAGATTCTTCGCAGTGTCATGTTGTCAACCAAGGCACCCAATGGAGTTCAATGGGTCATCGACGCCGATGCGATCGCAATGCTGTGACCGCGTAAGTTGGAGTTCAGACGCGATGAGGCTTTGGCTTACGCCGTCGCGTTCGTCAGCAAATGCAGGCACAGCACAGTGGTTGCTCTGGCTTGCCCGGTTCGCGCCATCTAAAATTGACACATGGCGTATCGCACCTTTAAACGCTTTGTCGGCGAAACCAGTCTGGAACGCAAGTGTCGTTTCCTGTTCGGTGCTTCGTTGCTGCTCCTTATTCTGGGGAGTTTTCTCTGGTGCAGCGGATTGACTTCTCAAATCGTTTTCGAAAATCCGCGAAGCACCTGCCGGCGACTGGTGCAATTTGTGGTGCTCCGTTTGCATGCTATCCAGTTCGAAGCTGACGAAACCGATCGCAGCTTTATCGAAGATATGGCGAATGCGCTGGATGACATGGAATACGATCATCAGATGCTCACGCTGGATGCTCCCGCACGCGACTATTTGTTGCAGCCGGCGGATGAGGAGCTTGAACGACTGAACGATTTGCGGGATCGCTATGTCAAGCAACTGACCAAGCTCAACACGGTGGATGCTGATGACGCACAGGCGGCTGACGATGATACTTCACCGTCCGGGAGCTGGGATACGCTCGAATACTACAACGGTCCGGTGCCTGTCTTCGCCGACAACACGTTGGACAATACGGGGATCTACGTTTACTACCAGCCCGTCTACTGGAAAGAAAAATGTCTGGATTGCCATCAAACCCTCAATTCAGATGATCTTGGGGAACTGGCGACAGATCCCAATGCTACTCGAAGTGAAATGCTGGCGGCGATGCCATTTCGGGCAGTGAGGATTTCGCTTCCCACGAAAGCGATGGACTATGTTCACAAGGTTCGGGCATTCCTGATCGCCATGGGGATTGTGACGGTCTTTCTTTCGATGGTGGCGCTGTACATCGTGGTCCGCTATGTCATCGTGAAGCCACTTCAGCACTTGCAGGAAATTAGTGAGCAAGTCGAGCAGGGAAATTACGACGCCCGCGCACAGATTGAAACGCGAGACGAGTTCGAAGATCTTGCGGGTGCTTTCAACCGTATGCTTCGGCACATGGTTGAAACGCAAGCCGAACTGAAAACGGCCAATAACAGTCTCGATTTCAAAGTTGATGAACTGGCGCAGGCGAATATGCAGTTGTACGAACTCAACCGGCTGAAAAGCGAGTTCCTGGCAACGGTTAGTCACGAATTACGGACGCCACTGAATAGCATTATCGGGTTTTCGGATCTGCTCGGCGACATGGAAGCGCTCGACGACAAGCAGAAGCGATACGTTGGCAACATTGGAAATCAGGGGAAGACACTGCTCGAGTTGATCAACGACATTCTCGATCTGGCGAAGATGGAAAGCGGCAAACTTAGCGTGCGCCCGTCGGAGTTCTCGATTGGCACGGTGCTGCAGGCACAGATTGATGTCGTTCGTAAGTTGGCAGAAGACAAGAATATTGACGTTTCTTTTCAGTGCCCCGGTGACTTGCCAGTGGTCTTTCAGGATCAAGCCAAGATACAACAGATTCTTACCAACTTGCTTTCCAATGCGATCAAGTTTACTCCCGATGGCGGACGCATTTCGGTGGTAGTTGATCCGGTCTATGATTCGGCCGACGATCTGGAGGCACCAGATAAACTTGCATTCACTGTGCAGGATACCGGAATCGGCATTGCCGAAGAGGATCATGATGTCGTGTTTGAGAAGTTCCGGCAGGCGACTCCGCATCGTGGCGAAGACAATTTGACGCGGGAATATTCGGGCACTGGACTGGGGCTTTCGATCATCAAGGAGCTTTGCAAGCTTCTCGGCGGCGAAGTGACGTTTAAGAGTCAGCTTGGGCATGGTAGTGCATTCACGATTACTTTGCCCTGGATCTTGCGGTTGGTTCCGGAGAATTCTTCCGACGACTCCGGCGTTACCGATTTTGGTGCTGTTGGCGGTTCGAAGCCGAAATTGGATGTTGCTTCTGCACCCGCTTCCAACGACGCGAAAACGGATACAATGGGTTGATATCCGACTGGGCCATGCTGGCGAAACTCCCGTATTGCCTGCCTATCGCGGCAAACTGCCTGCCAAACTCGGCAAAATGACTGGTATCTCTGGAAGCGAAAATTTGTAGATGTCCGACTCGATCACAATACACCTGTTCACCGATGGCGGCTGTAGCGGGAACCCCGGGCCCGGCGGTTGGGCTTATCTGCTTCGCCATTTGCCAACGGGTACCGAGAAAGAATCTTCGGGCGGTGAACCGGACACGACCAATAATCGCATGGAGCTGACCGCCGTGGTCGAGGGGCTTCGTTCGTTGAAGCGCCCGTGCCGAGTCGAGCTGTTTACCGATAGCGTTTACGTGGGAAAAGGCATGACGGAATGGATGCCGAACTGGAAACGCAACAATTGGCAGCGGAAGGAAAAAGGGAAGCTCAAACCGGTGAAGAATGTCGAGTTGTGGAAACAGCTCGATGAACAGATCTCGCGGCATCAGGTAAAGTACACGCGAGTCGCCGGGCATAGTGGTCATCCGGAAAATGATCGCGTCGATGAGCTGGCGGTGGAAGCGTATCAAAAGTATCTGTAGCACAATTCGTGCTGGCCGCATGATGGGACGTCCGGTGCAAGGATGGCGAGGCCATGGCTGAAAATGAACCGGGCAACGGCGGGGTGGATCAGGATGCTTCGCATGGCCTTGCGACTCCGATTCATCTGCTTGGCGGGGTTTCCAGTTCTCAGGTTCCGCTCTTGCAGAAACTGCAATTAAGAACGGCCGCGGATGTTCTTTTCCGCTTCCCACGCACCTACCAGGATCTGACGGACATTCGGGCAATTGGCGAACTCGAAGCCGGCGTGACGGCGAGTGTTTGTGGTACGGTCGCAGAAGTCGAACAGAAAAGAACTTCGACTGGCAAGACGATTACGGGCGCTGTGATTCACGATTCCCATGGCGCCTCGATGCGTGTCATGTGGTTCAATCAGCCGTTTATTCGCAGTCGATTGCAGCGAGGCAAGCGACTGATGTTTTCCGGCAAGCCAAAGCTGGCTGGTTTGCGGTGGGAGTTCGTCCATCCACGCATCCAGCCGATTGAGGAATCTGAATCGGGGGATCAAGTCGCCGGTGAGATTTTGCCGGTGTATCCGCTCACCGAGGGTGTGAAGCAAAATGAGTTGCGGTACCTCGCAAAGCAAACGCTGGCCGATTATGTGCGACAAGTCGAAGAAGTTTTGCCTGAAGAATTCGTCGAAAGGCACAAGCTCTGGTCGATTCATCAGTCGCTAATGCAGATCCATTTTCCCAGCGATCAGGAATCTCTGGAGCATGCGAGGCGGCGATTCGTATTTCAGGAACTGCTCGTGCTCCAATTGGCGCTTGCGATTCGTCGAAACCAGACCCAATCGGCGAAGAAAGCCGAACCGCTCGAGACGACGGCGCAAATTGATGCGCGTATTCGCCGGCTGTTCCCGTTCGAATTTACGGACGAGCAAAACAAGTCGATCGGGGAAGTCGTGGCGGATATCGCAATGGATGTGCCGATGAACCGACTTCTTCAGGGCGACGTTGGCAGCGGAAAAACGGTCGTTGCGATCTATGCGATGCTAGTTGCCGCCGCGAACGGTTACCAGGCTGCAATTATGGCTCCGACCGAAGTGTTGGCTCGCCAGCACTTTGAAACATTGGGAAAAGCGCTGTCGCAGGCACGAGTCAGGTTGGCGCTTTGGACTGGCAGCCAAACGACGGCGGAACGACGGCAAGCTCTGGAAGATATTCAGAACGGCAATGTCGATCTGATTGTTGGAACGCAGGCGTTGCTGCATGCCGACTGCGAATTTCCGAACCTGCGTCTGGTGGTTGTTGATGAACAACACAAGTTCGGTGTGCAGCAACGGGCGCGGCTTCGTGAGTCGGGTGTTGCTCCGCATTATCTCGTCATGACGGCGACGCCAATTCCAAGAACCGTTGCGATGACGGCCTTTGGTGATCTGGATACGTCCAGCATTGAAGGAAATCCTCCCGGTCGGCAGGAAATCAATTCGTACCTTGTGCCAACAGCCAAGCAAGCCGACTGGTGGGGGTTCTTTCGCAAGCAACTTCGTTCCGGGCGGCAAGGCTATGTGATTGTCCCGCGACTGGAAGAATCCGAATCGCAAGAGATCGCCAGTCTGGTCGAAATGTTCGAATCGTTATGCAACGACGAACTGGAAGCATTTCGACTGGATTTGATTCACGGCAGAATGTCCGCCGAAATGAAACAAACCGCGATGCAATCGTTTCATGAGGGGCGGACCCAGGTTCTGGTTGCGACATCGGTGATCGAAGTCGGTATCGATGTACCGAACGCGGGTGTCATGACCATCATGAACGGGGAACGTTTCGGGCTCGCGCAGCTTCACCAGATGCGAGGTCGAGTCGGACGTGGTATTCACGCTGGATACGTTGGTGTTTTTCACGGCGAGCTTGCTGAAGAAAAGATGAAACGGCTCGAAGCATTCGTCAGCACGAGCAACGGATTCAAACTGGCTGAACTCGACTTTGAACTGCGAGGGCCGGGCGATCTGCTGGGGACAAAGCAACACGGTCTCCCACCGCTTCGCATCGCAGATCTGATTCGTGATTCGGAGGTTCTGATGGAAGTCCGGGCAATTGCCCGGCAACTTGTTGATTCTTATGAATTCAGACAGCCAGAATTTGCCAAGCTGCTAAATCAGGTGGCCAGACGGTACAAGAAACGCCTCGAGCTTGGCGACGTGGGTTAGAGCGTCGAGACCACTCAGCGCCGTTGACCTACCTCGGATTGTCTATTCCAAGTTGCGCGACGATCAATTCGATCTGCTGGCGGTGAATTCTCATGTGAACCGCCGCCAATGCGTGCCATGAGAAAGCATCCATCGGTCCAAACCACGGATGCCGGTATCGAACCGCCGTTTTGAGGTTGGGAATCTTGTTTACCGACTTGACATATAGATCACAAACTCGCTCGAAAGATTCCAGCGAGCCAGCGTCGCTCTCGGGACCCGGTTTTACGTCGGCCGTCCCCACTTTGCCTTCGGGAATCACTCCTTTTGAAAGCGATTGAATGGTACGCATCACGCCGCCATTAACAATCGAAAGATGGTTTAGCGTCATGAAAACGGACCAGTTACGACTGCTATCTTCCATGCCCCGCAAACGCTTGATCAAAACTTGCCGAGCCGCATCCTGGTCAGAGCACTCGCTCGCAAGTTGCAGGATATTTGCTTTTTCAGACTGGAAGAGTCCCATGAAGTCTTCGGTTGACTTGCTACGTCTCGCAATCCAGAAGCGAAGTCGTGCAATGAGGAGCTCTGGCAAGGGTAGGCCAGCGCCGGGAGCGGCAAGCCGGGGGGAGGCCTGATCGAGTTGTTGAGAGGTTGTATTCATACTTGCATATTGAATCTTATATACTTGCATTTTGCAAGTGATATGTGTGCGGGCATATATCGGGTTATACTGGAGCGATGGCTGTAAGGAAAAATAAGCGTCGATCAATCTGCCCCGTTGCCTGTACCCTCGATATCGTTGGTGACAAATGGACTTTGATCGTCATCCGTGACCTCTTCCTGGGACGATCCCGGTTTAAGGAATTCATCGCATCGCCGGAGAAAATTCCGACGAACATTTTGACAGACCGACTGAAACGACTGCTTGAACACGAAATCGTACAACTCGTTCCGGCGGCTGACGGTACGAAACGGATGGCCTACGAGCTAACGAAGAAAGGGCTTGCGCTCAGGCCTGTCCTCAAGTCCATGGTGAAATGGGGCCTGAAGTGGGAGTCGGGTACCAGCGCGGATTTGCAACCCAGGGAATCAGCTCGCTAAGCAGGGTATTGCCGATACCGCGCCGATTCCAACAATCCAATAGACAGGGTTTACTTCGTTCCTACGTACAAGGTAGCCACACCGAAGGTCAGTGGTCGAAACCAGACGTCCCGGAGGCCTGCGGAAGTCATGCGATCAGCGAGTGCTTGCCCGCATGGGAATTCACCGACGCTTTGAGGAAGGTAGTCGTAGGCGTTGGCCGCGTTTCTCGCCAGCAGGCGACCGAGGAGCGGAAGGATATTGCGAAAGTACCAACCGTAGATCGCTTTGAGCGGTTGCATTTGGGGTTGGGAAAATTCAAGCACGGCGACTTTGCCGCCATCGGCACAGACTCGGTGCATCTCTCGCAAGCCCTGGTCTGTGTCATTTACGTTGCGGAGTCCAAATGCAACGGTGACAATCTGAAATTCATCGTTCGGAAAAGGCAGGTCCTGCGCGTCAGCTTCGACGAATTCCACTTGGCCGTTAATGCCAAGTGCGTGCTTTTTGTCTTCACCGATATCGAGCATTTCACGACAAAAATCGGCAGCAACAATGGGGATCTTGCCGTCGGTGGATTTCCAATAGGCGAGAGCCAAGTCGCCAGTGCCGGTACACATGTCAAGAATCGGACGGCTACCGCTCGGTTGAACCAGTTTGGTTGTTCGCCATCGCCAATATTTATCGATATTCATCGACAGCAAATGATTCATTCGATCGTAGTTGCCGGCAATTTCGGCAAACATGGATCGAACTTTATCATTGGACTTGTCAACGCTCATTGATGCGGTCATTTGTGGTGCTTTCAGCGGTCTGGCCGACGGTGAACTTGCTCAGCGGATGTAACCGTCATTTCACCAAGAGCATAACTCCATAGCCGAATTGCGGGCAAGCGCGCAAAAAAGAGTCCTGCAAAGCCGTCGCTCTGCAGGACTCTCCATCTCAGGATACTGTCTTAAATTTTTCGCTTAGCTTCGGCGACGAAGGCCAAGACCAGCGAGAAGTGCTGTCGCAAGCAGAGCGAACGACGATGGCTCTGGAA
>CALHZT010000076.1 GCA_938040995.1 uncultured Pirellulaceae bacterium
GGACGGAGCCTCGCCCTCCCATCGACCGCTCACTGCATATTCTGGACAACCAAAGTTATTGAGTATTTGAATCTATGAACGTCTCATTGAAGTGGTTGAAAGAACGAGTCGATCTTGGCGATCGGTCGATCGACGAGATATCTGACCTGCTCACCTTTGCCGGGATCGAAGTCGAAGAGATTCATCACGTCGGCGTGACTTCTGACAAGGTCGTCGTGGCCGAAGTCAAACAGGCCGACCCACACCCGGATGCGGATCGTTTAAAGGTCTGCCAGGTGGATGCTGGCGAAGGCTCGCTTCGGCAAATTGTCTGCGGCGCACAAAACTACAAGGTCGGTGACAAGGTTCCTTGCGCCTTGCCTGGAGCCGACCTGCCTGCCGGTTTTACGATCGGCGAAACGAAAATGCGTGGCGTCGAGTCAAAGGGAATGCTCTGCTCAGCGTCCGAATTGGGCATGGTGGACGAGGTCGACGGCCTGATGATTCTCGACGGCGAACTAAAATCGGGCCAGCCGCTATGCGATGTATTCGACAGCGATACGATCATTGCCGTCGAGATTACACCAAACCGTCCCGACTTGCTCTCGCACACGGGTTTGTCGCGCGAACTGGCGGCTCTCTTTCATTCGAAGCTTTCGACACTTGATATTCCCAAAGCAAAGACATCGCCTGCTGAGAAATCCGTCATCAAGCTCGATGACACGAAAGGCTGTCCTTTCTATAGCCTGGTCGCGATCAAGGGCGTCAAAGTAGGCCCCAGCCCGGAATGGCTGGCTGAGAAGATCACGAGCATCGGCAGCAAACCAATCAACAATATCGTGGATATCACGAATTACGTGCTTCACGAACTGGGGCAACCGCTGCATGCGTTCGATGCGGCCAAAGTGAAGGGCGCGATTCATGTTCGCAATGCCAATGAAGGCGAGAAGTTCCTTGCGCTCGATGAAGAGACCTACGACTTGTTGGTAGAAGATTGTGTGATTTCCGATGAATCGGGTTCGGCACTCGCACTCGGCGGAGTCATGGGTGGTCTCGATAGTGGGATCTCGGATTCCAGCACCGATGTACTACTCGAAGCTGCCTGGTTCACGCCGTCACATATTCGTCGCACGTCGCGGCGAGTCGCGTTGATGTCCGATTCGTCGTATCGTTTCGAGCGCGGCGTGGATCCGGAAGGCGTTTTGGCGGCTTCGGCTTTCGCAGCAAAGTTGATCGTCGAGATTGCCGGCGGAACCTGCGAGCCAATGACCAGCGTTGCCGGCGAAGTTCCGAATCTTGTTGGCACGGTAGAACTCGATCGCAATCGACTGAATCAAGTCATGGACGGAAGTATCGAAGATTCGGCATCCGATGACATTTTGACTCGTCTGGGACTGGAGAAGCAAAGCGGTGACGCATGGAAGATTCCCAGTTGGCGAGCCGACCTACAACGTTCGACGGATCTGATTGAAGAAGTCGCACGAGTCCACGGTCTGGACAATGTGCCATCGCGAATCGGCGGGACCGTCGTCGATGAATCAACGCAGGATTTCGCCTATGACCGGTTGATGAATCTCAAGCGTCGCCTGGCTGCGGTTGGGTTTTACGAATCACAGACGATCAAACTGATCTCAGCGGAGCAAATGGCAGACGCGCTTCCGCTCAAGCCACTACAAGATGGCGACTTGATTTCGGTCGCGCGACCGCTCAGCGAAGATCACGCCATCATGCGGCCCAGCCTCGTACCGGGACTGATCGCAACCGCGGAGAGGAACATTCGTTTCGGCGTGAAGTCACTGCGGCTGTTCGAAGCTGGACGTCAATTCCGAAACGCCGGTGGTGGCAAAGCCAAAGATCTCGAGGCCGACAGTCTCGGGTTGTTTATCGGTGGCCAGTCGCAACCGCAATCGTGGGCCGTGGATACCAAACGAACCCTCGACTTATTCGATCTCAAATCGGCGATCCAGTCACTGGTTCCCAATGCGACCGTTCAATTTACGGCTCGTCCCCGAGATGGTTTCCTGATGGCAGGCGACATCGTTGTCGATGAAAAGCCGCTGGGCGTTTACGCGCAGGTGTCGCCGTCCCGGTGCCGCGCGATTGGGCTGGATGCACCGGCATTCGTCGCCGAAGTCGATTTGGGCAAGCTGTTGCCATTACTTGATCGAAGCGACCACGCAAATCCACTGCCGCAGTTTCCGGGTTCCACCCGAGATATCGCGATGGAACTGCCTGCGACAGTCACCAATGCCGAGATCGAAAAAGAGCTGGGCAAGCACAAAGAACCGCTGCTTGTTTCGGCATTTTGCTTTGACATGTTCCGCGATCCAAGCGGCGAGAAAATGGCCGTTGATCGCAAGTCGATTGCCTGGTCGTTTGCCTATCGCTCTGACAAACGAACCCTCAAGAGCGAAGAAGTTGACGCAGCGCACCAGGGCGTTCGCGAACATCTTGAAAAGTCTTTGCCGGTCTCATTCCGATAGAGTCGTAGGGCATGCTGTGCATGCCGGCGGCCCAGGACTCACGGCATGCACAATGTATTAGGCTTCATTGACTTTGAAGCACTAGAAAGCTTAGGTATCAAAACGAAAAATCTATAAGTGTTTTTTTTATAAAAAAGCTAAATGTCTATTTTCTTCAATATCAATTGTATAAATGCCCAAT
>CALHZT010000077.1 GCA_938040995.1 uncultured Pirellulaceae bacterium
GATGAGCTTGTCGCGATCGAACCGGGATTCTGGTTTGAGTTGACCTGAACGAAGCGGACCGGGCTGATCGAGACATCATTGAATCCGGCATCGTGAATCGACTGCACGGCGTTCTCCCAGGTGGATTCGCCGTTCGCACCAAAATTGAACCACGAAATCAGATTGAAACCGACACGAGAATCGCTGGATGGTTGGTAAGTCGTCACATCGGCGCTCGCGTCCAAGGCGAACAGAAGTGAGGAAAACGCAACGGCTATGTTGAAACGCCAGCAATTCAAGTCGGGACTTCGATGCATGACTGGCAATGCCTGTAGAGTTGTTTTGGGAGGTAAAAAATGCCAAATGGCATTATATCAACCCGGTCAACGCGGCGGTGAAAAACGCGGCAAGTATTCACTCGATTTGAATGGCTGCTGCCATGGAAGGGCATGAATACCGCGTAGGAATTTTCTACGGGTTCTTTCATGACTTTCGTGAGTCGAGGTATTGAGCTTGATGACTGACACAGTGTACGTTCTACGACTTCAACTGCGTTAAAGATCAGTCAAGCGAAAGTCGCGTCATGAGCAATACGATTGTTGGCGAAGCGTTACCCAATATTCCCTGGCAGGATCGACCGCCCACGAACGAGAATGTTGTTTGGCGTTTCAGCGAAAATCCGGTAATCCCTCGCGACATTATTCCCTGCGCTAACAGCGTATTTAACAGCGCGGTCGTGCCGTTTAACGATGGGTTCGCCGGTGTATTTCGCATTGATGATCGTTCCCGAAACATGCGGATCCACAGTGGTTTCAGCCGCGACGGTATCCACTTCGATATTGCCCCTGACCCTATTGAATGGAATTGTGACGATCCTGAGATTGGGCACTTTATCGAAGCCTATGATCCCCGCGTTTGCTACCTCGATGGAAAGTACTATGTCACGTGGTGTAACAACTATCACGGCTATACGATCGGCATGGGGTTCACAACCGATTTCAAAGAATTTCACCAGTTGGAGAACATTACGCTCCCCTTCAATCGAAACGGTGTGTTGTTCCCGCGGAAGATCGGTGGCAAGTATGCGATGTTCTCACGCCCCAGTGACACCGGTCACACGCCGTTTGGTGACATCTTTTACAGCACCAGTCCCGACCTTATTCATTGGGGATGCCACCGCCATGTGATGGCGCCAAAAAAACACAGCTGGCAAAGCACCAAAATTGGTGCCGGACCGCTGCCGATTGAAACCACCGAAGGCTGGCTAACGATCTACCACGGCGTGCTCACCAGTTGCAATGGTTTTGTTTACAGCATGGGAGCCGCGCTGCTGGATCTCGAGCAGCCATGGAAAGTCATCTATCGGACCAAACCATACCTGTTGTCGCCTCAGCATTTGTACGAATGTGTGGGTGATGTACCCAACGTCGTATTTCCAACAGCCGCACTGGCTGACGCAGCAACAGGACGGATCGCAATCTACTACGGCTGCGCCGATACGGTGACCGGGTTGGCTTTCTGCCAGGTGGATGAACTCCTCGAATTCATGAAAGCGAATTCCGAGCTTTAGGATCTCTCCAGTCCTTTCCGTGGTGACGATCGACCATCCGCAAGCCGCGTTCGACTTGATGATTGATCACCTCACGACTCGCTGGGCGTGGAAACTTTCAGTCGGTCGTACCAGTTGATTTTCAACACCAGCATCGTCACCACGATAACCGCCAGGCAGCCGATAGCTTCCGACCATTTGCGAATCACGACGAACACGGGTAGTGCGCACAGTGCGACCTGCCACGCAATGCCTACGCCGCAGTTCACCATATCGCGCAGAAAGTTGGCGTCACTGCAAAAATTCGGGTCGTCCCGCTCCACCAACTTTCGAATCGGCGTCCAGAATCCCCATGGTCTGACGGTACGATAAAATTCCTTCAGTACAGATTCGTCGTCGGGACTTGTAACCAGGCTGACGACGATAGCGGCGAATCCGCTGGAGAGTAGCAGTATTGGGAAAAGGTAGACGTCATTCGATGCGACCGGTAGCAGTCGCTCATGCAAGGCCGGAGCCGCCGTGCCTAGCCAATCCATGAATTCGGCCTTCTGTGTAATGGCCAACGCGACGATGACACCAACTGCCATCCCACTGAAGTACCCGACTCCATTGAGCCGCCACCAAACCCACTTCAGAACGTTAGGTGCCGCGTATCCGCCGTACAATCCGCCGACAATCCATTGAATTGTCTGATTGATATTGTTTGCTCGCCAGCCGATGAAGATGCCCACCAACACGATGGCGATTGATGCAGAGTAGCTGGCGATCATCAATGTGGACTTCTTTGCGTCTGGTTTGACGTAACGCTGGAAAACGTCCACGACCAGGTACGCTGCACCAGAGTTCACGGTCGAATCAAAAGTGCTCATGAACGCAGCAAGCAAGCCAGCCAGCAGAATTCCGGAGACCCCCACTGGAACAAAGTTCTCGATCACATAAGGAAGAATTTGCTCATAGTCGGGTTGCGCCTGCCCTCGAAGAGAGTCCGAATAGTAGATGAGCGCCAAAGCCGTAATTCCACCAATCAGGAAATAGCGGGGTACAAACAGGACGAGTGAGACGATTCCACTCATCAGCGAGGCTTCCCGATCGTCGCGAGTCGCCAGAACCCGTTGCATATCGTACCCCGGCGTCGGGCCTGCGACGCTGGCCAACAGTCCCTTGATTAATGCCATCGCCACGAATGGCGCGAACAACAAATAGCCGTCATTCTCAATCGCGTTGTTTGCTGCAGGTAACAGCTCGGACCAGTCCAGCTTCAACTTCCAGCCGAACCAGAGCGTATCCCAGCCCGCCGGTGTTGCCGCTGCGATCGCTTCGCCAGACACTTTGCTCATGGCAATGAAACCGATCATCACGGAAGCGACCGTCAAAAGGAGGAATTGAAGGACGTCCGTGAACACCACGCTGTACATGCCGCCCACCACGACATACAGGGCAGTGAAGCCCATAACGATTGTCGCGTACTGATTGGCCGTAAGATCTCCCGGCAGAAAAGTCGCTGAGAATTTTCCAACGCCCTTGAATGCAACAGCGACTGATGCCACGACAGCCACCAATGCAAACAGCACAACACCAGCATGCGCCAGTTCCAGTCCGCGACCGGCTCCAAACCGCGTTCGCAGCCAGTCAGCGCCCGTGACGGCCTTGGAGCGCCGAACCCAGGCGGCAAGAAAGACCATCATGAAGATCTGGTTGAACATCGGCCAAACCCACGGAATCCACGTGCTCTTCAAGCCGTAAACGAAGAGTAGCATGACCATCCACATGGTCCCGGTGATATCGAACATTCCCGAGGCGTTGGAAATGCCCAGCAAATACCAGGGGACAGAGCGGCCCGCCAAGAAGTAGCCTTCGACTCCTTCAGCAGCGCGGCGCGAGAGAACAATGCCTGCAACGACCACCGCTGCGATATAGACGAGAATGATGGCGAGATCGATCGGATGCATAGCGATTCCAGATGAGACAAATACCTTGCCGGTGGACGTCACGCAGCGGTAGGTCAGGTTCTCGGTCGTGCGGTCGAGTCGCGAATGATCAGGTCGGTACCAACTCGCTTCGTCACCGGTTCTTCTGAGGTTTGCCGTCCAGCAAGACGGGCGAGGATCAGATCGGCAGCCTGTTGCCCTATTTCCGCAGGACGTTGACGAATGGTCG
Organism: uncultured Pirellulaceae bacterium; assembly: GCA_938040995.1. Lineage (GTDB taxonomy): Bacteria > Planctomycetota > Planctomycetia > Pirellulales > Pirellulaceae > CALHZT01. The sequence continues at coordinate 3,686 of CALHZT010000077.1, forward strand.
AGAGTGGTGGCGTCAGTCTTCTGGCAAAATCAAGGTCGGAAAAACCAAGTACCGACAAATCATCCGGTATCGACAACCCAAGCGCCGCTGCTGCTGCATAGACGGACGTAGCTTCGTGATCCGTAACCGAAAAAACGGCCGTAGGCTTCCACTCGGTGAGCATCGCCTTGGCAATTTCGATCGCCTCGTCCGGATCTGCTCCAACATTCCAGTGACGAAAATCCGTATCTTTGTGAGACTGGACTACCGACTGAAAATTCTCGCGCCGGCGAACGGCCCATGGTTGCCATCTTGTTTCAGCAGTCGACAAACAGGCGATGCGTCGATGGCCCAATTCCAGCAGGTGTTTCGCAGCCGAGGTGGCTCCCTGCTCTTCATCCGTTTCGATTGAGTCGGCCACCCTTTGTTCCGACACCTCATGGTCAATAACTGCGACCGGCACACGGCGCTCAATCAATTCGCGATAATGAGAGTTATAAGCCAAACCAAAAGGGGGCCAGAGTATCAGCCCGTCGACGCGTCGATCCAAAAGACGGCTGATTTGCGCTACGCCCCGATCTTCGTCACCCTCCAGGCTGGGAAACGCCTGTGGGTCACCGACCCAAACGGTAATGGGCAAGAAGTCAGCATTCGCCAAAGTGGAATGAATCCCTGCAAGGACACCAATCCAGAACGAATCGTAAGGCGGTATCATGACACCGATCGTGTTGGTCCGACCGGTCTGCATGCCGTTGACCAACAAGTTACGTCGCCAACCCAGTTTTCTGGCCGCTTCGACAACGCGGTTGCAGGTGTCTTCACCAAATCGTTCGCGATCTCCGCGCAGAATCCGTGACGCCGCGCTTAGCGATACGTTAGCTGCTTCCGCAACGTCTTTTAATCTCGGTATCGCTGGTGGTGGCATGGCGGTAGGAGGCATGAGGAGTGAAACCCTTCGAGTATCGGCTATTTTTGCCAGGTGAGTGAATGGCAGACTTGCAATGCACATTATCATCGTGCTCAAATACTTGAACAGGGGCTTTGTCAACGAGGCAGGCTTTTTTTGTCCTGCGAAATTTCATAAGTCGAATTGGACGTCGGGAGCTCAAAGCATGGATCGTTGCGAAGTCAGAAGTTACGGCTACGCACTTCTTCTGATCGCTGGAGGGCTCTTTGCATCCTTCGCTCGGGCAGAATCGAGTCCGCTGGAACATTTTGTCGTCGCTGAAGGCGATCGCCTGGTGGTGGAGAACAAACCGATGAGGTTTGTTTCCTTCAACATTCCGAACTTGCACAACGTCGAAGATGAGTTCGGATTTGACGGCAAGTCCCCATGGAGGTGGCCTAACCGTTTCGAAGTCACCGATGCGCTCGAATCTGTCCGGCAAATGGGCGGTACGGTCGTTCGGATTTACGCATTGAGTGTTTTTCGCCAGGGCACTGATTTCACAGACCACGTTCATGTGGAGGCTCCCGGCAAGTTCAATGAAGACGCTTTCCGATGCCTTGATCTGATACTGCAAGTGGCCAACGAAAAGGGAATTCGAGTCATCATTCCGTTTGTTGACAACTGGCATTGGTGGGGCGGCATCGAACAATACGCCGCGTTTCGAGACAAGCCGAAAGAGGCATTTTGGACGGATGACGAGATACGCGCCGATCTGAAGGAAACGATTCGCTACGTGATTACGCGCCGAAACACGCTCACTGGCCAACGCTACCTTGATGACAAAGCCATCTTTGGGTGGGAAACGGGAAATGAGCTGGATTCGCCTGAATCTTGGACGCGGGACATTGCGCGTACCATTAAACAACTCGATCCGAATCACCTCGTAATTGATGGTCGTTCGCTCCATGGAGTCGCACCATGGTCACTGGAGTGCAGCGATATTGATGTCGTCACAACTCACCATTATCCAAACAGCGACGTTGATATGCCGTTGGCGATTCGGACGGCAATTGGCAAAACAGCTGGCAAGAAACCGTATTTCGTAGGAGAGTTTGGTTTTGTTTCGTACGAGAAAATAAAGGAAATTCTCGCGGACGTTGAGCGCAGTCACGCGGCTGGCGCACTTCTATGGAGTCTCCGTTTCCATCGTCGCGATGGGGGCTTTTACTGGCATTCTGAGCCGGCTGGAATGGGAACGTTCAAAGCGTATCACTGGCCAGGTTTCGCGTCAGGTGAGTCGTATCGTGAACGAGCCGTCTTAAAGTTGATGACGGAATTTGCGCACAGGATTCGCGGTCTTTCGGAGATCCCACGCGTCATTCTTCAACCGCCCAGGTTGCTGCCTGTTTCGCATCCGGGACGAATTTCCTGGCAAGGTGCCGCTGGAGCCGATCGTTATGACGTGCAACGTGCGACCTCGTCTGAGGGACCATTCGCAACGATTGGCCGCGAAATTTCTGACGCTGCAGTCGCCTATCGGCCGCTGTTCTGCGATGAAAAAGCGGAACCCGGAAAGCCCTTCTTCTATCGGGTTATCGCCGGGAATCCTGAGGGACACTCAAAACCCTCGAATGTTGTCGGGCCCGTGGTTGCGACCACACAAATGAAGGTGGACGAATTCGAAGATCAGTCGCAAATCCACAAATGCAGTGACAATCTTGTGTTCCTGAAGGATGATGCCCGTCGCGCCGAAGAAGATATGCATCGCGTGTCATTGGTTAAAGGGCAAAGCATCGAGTATCGGGTGCCGGGCAAGTTGCGAAAGGTGCGACTGTTCGTTTTTGAGAAGGGCGAACAGGAATTGCAATTCGAGGTCGCTGGTTTGAATCAACAGTTTGAGCCGCAAAGCACGGTAACTGCGACGTCGTTTAAACGGGCGTCTGGAGATTACGGGTATTTGGTACCCACCATCTATCACTGGGCTTGCGGTTCTGATTCGAATTTTTGCAGCCTGCGAATTCAGTTTCCCGCCACGAATTCTTCCAATGGTGAATCATGCCAACTATCGCGGATCGAATTGGAATACGAACCAAATCCCTGAACGAACCAAATCCCTGAAGCCAGTCGGTGTCCAACGGACGTGTGGCGTCTCGGGCGGCGTGAATCCCGGTCGAGAGAGACGAAACGACGCTAAACCAAAGTTGAATGCGTTCCAAGAACGCAAAAAGCAGCTTATAGAACGACCTTTCGAATTGCGGCAAAAAACGGCGAAATTCTCTTGAGTCAACTTAGGGCGTTCTCTTGGTGTTTTTCCCGAAAGACCTTGAGTAATTCATCAATTCAAGTACTTTAGCAGTCATATCGGGCGATATATGTACTCGTCCTCGCAAACGGTCTACCTACGCTGGTCAACCATGTCGAACAAAAACTCTTATTCGATCCTTCGAGCAATTTTGCTTTTTGCCATCGCATTTTCGATGACTTCGGAGAGCTCAGCCCAATTGGACGTAATTCTTGAATCGTGGGAAAGCGGCGTTGGTAATTGGACCGATCAGGTAGGCAACGGAGCCCAAGTAGGTCTTGGTGCAGATCTTGCGACTTCGGCGACTGGCGCAACGGATGGAAGTTCGAGCCTGAGCGTGACGCAGTTCGGAGACACTTTTGAGCTGGACCCGATTTTCAATTCGGCATACAGCTACAACGCGGAGGTCAGGTACAGCACTGGCGATGCCCAGCTTGCCGCTCTCAACCAGGCATTTGGCATTGGTGCCCAGCATTTCGAGTTACAACTCGACGTCACGTATGTTCAATCTCAAATTGGCGGAAACGTAAATGTTGGCATCGCGCTTGAGGGTGCCGGAGCCCCATTCAATTCTCAGCTGGGCCTCGCTCCATCGACGGGGGCGGCGAATGAGACGATTCGGATTGCCCGACCGCTTAACGACTGGGTCGTGCCGCAAACAGACGATACGACTTTCTTCGATGTCAGCCTCGCGATGAATGGCGACTGGGGCGGCGGTCCTGCAACGGTCTATTTTGACCAATTGCGACTGGTCCAGGTGAGCGAGCCGACGATTCTCGAACTCGAAGTCGATCGCGCTACGGGAGCGACTCGGATTCTTAATCCGTCATCGACGACTTCGCCCGTCGAGTTTGATTATTACGAAATAGTGAGCACGCCTGGTTCCCTGAATCCAGCCGGATGGACGTCTCTCGAAGATACGATCAACGAAGGTTGGGCTAGTGCCGGCGGAGCGAGCGCGTTCGACTTGACGGAAGCGAATCTTCAGTCTTTTTCCGACCTCAATGGAAGCGAGTCATTCTCCCTCGGCAATGCATGGACGACGGGTGGTGACGAGTCGGGTGTTGCATTCCGATATCGCGAGCCATCGCGTCCAGGCGTGTTGCGGGATGGAGTCGTCACGTTCGTCGGCATGTCAAACGACGGTTGTGACTTCGATGGCGATGGCGTCTGCGACTGTGCAGACGTCGACAGTCTGGTGGCCGAAATCGCAGCGGGAACGAACGCCGCCGGGTTCGACCTGAATGGCGATGGCATGGTAAATACCGATGATCTGGACGAATGGCTGGCCTCGGCAGGTGCCATGTCCAATGCATCGGGGAATCCATTCCTGTCAGGCGACGCCAATCTCGATGGTACCGTTGATGTCAGCGACTTTAACGCGTGGAACGGAAACAAGTTCACAAGTACGGCAGCGTGGTGCAGTGGCGACTTTAACGCGGACGGTGTGGTTGATGTGGGCGACTTCAACCTCTGGAATGGCAACAAGTTCACCACGTCGGATGTTGCATCGGTTCCAGAACCATCGGCTTGCACGACATTTTTGATTGCGATTGCAATCGCGGCGGGGCTGTTGCGAAGAAAGGAACTTTCCGCATGATGCGAAATAGACGACGAAGTTCGACTGGATTTACGCTTGTAGAGTTACTGGTTGTGATTGCAATCATCGGGATTCTCGTTGCGTTGCTTTTGCCAGCGGTTCAGCAGGCTCGTGAGGCAGCACGCCGTACGCAATGCCTGAACAATCTGCGCAACGTGGGATTGGGTATGTTACTGGCGCATGACGCCCAGAAAGAATTCCCGCCAGCATTTCGCGTGCAGGGCGATGTCGAACAGAAAGTTCGCGCTCAAAAGTTGGGTGATGGAACGGAGCTTTTGCCAAACTGGGCGGTACTGATGCTGCCATTCATCGAAGAGCAGGGTTTGTATGACCAGGCGAACCTCAACGAACACATGTATCGGAATGAAAATGCGCTCATACGCAGCGCCGATATTTCGATCATGGTATGCCCAACGGACCAGAGCGAAACGCGAGTTCGGGTTCTGGGTGGTGACTGGGCTCGCGGAAGTTACGGACTGAACCTTGGACTCGGCTACTTCCAGCCGGACAGTCTGAATGACGACTGGAATTCGCCATGCGGACGTGGAATCGCCTGGGTCAACAAGGGCGCAAAAATTCGCCAGATAAAAGATGGAACAACCAAGACAATTTTGCTCGCCGAGATGCGTGCCGGCATCAGCGATGTTGATGTTCGTGGTGTGTGGGCCATGCCATTGATCGGATCCAACATGCACCAGCGACACGCATCCAATGGTGTTCAGTCACCAAACGACTGCTCGTTCGGCGGAGACGACGTGCTGACGGGATCGCAGATCATCAGCACCGTGGGGCAATCGCGACTGGAAAACGAATGCATGGGCGTATCATCGTTTTCACGAAGCGCACAGAGCACGGTTCGAAGTCGTCATACTGGCGGCGTGAACGTGGTCATGGCGGACAACAGCGTTCATTTCATATCGGACTTTGTGCAGACCGGTTTGCCAGTTCCGCAGTACGAGTGCAATCCCGACAACATTGGTGTGTGGCAGCGAATCAATAGCGCGAACGATTCGATGGTTGTATCAATTGGCGATGGAAGCTGACGGTGTAACCATGAATGCGAAAAGACAATTGGGGACGATCACGATTTTTGTCGCATTATGCGTCGGGTGCAGCAATGAACCCTTCGACTATGTCAAAGTGACAGGAAAAGTGACTTACGAAGACGGCACACAGATCCCGGCCGACTCCATTGAGTTGTGGTTCGCGTCGCAGGCGCCAGCCGTGGACGAAATGACTCATCCGCGTCCGGCAAAAGCCGCCGTGAACGTTGCGGATGGTTCGTTTGAAAAGGTTACCAGCCACAAGCCAGGTGACGGTGTCGTCAAAGGGAAACACAAGGTCGCGATCTTCGCTTACAAGGATGGGCAAGTCAGCGATGTGGTCCCCAAAGAGTATGTAAATGCTGCGACCACGCCGCTGATTGTGGATACAGCCAGCACCCCCTGGGAAATCAAAATCAAGAAACCTTCTTGAAGAGAAAAACTGAGGATAGTATGAACTGCCGCAACAGCTTTCCCGGAAGAACTATTGCACTTGTTGTCGCAATGGTCGGCTTTGGTCTGTTTTCGAATGCGTACGCAGTCGATTTTCTGCTCAATTCGTTCGAGAACGGCGTTGAAGGCTGGCAGGACAGTTTCGGCGGAAATACAGATCCGAATTCGATCGATGTTGTTACCGGCACCGGGAATACCGATGGCAACAACTCGCTCGGCTTCACTTTGAACAGCAGCGGGTTCGAATGGTCTATCGAACGTTTTCTGACCGATGGCAATGATGCGGAATTCGCTGATTTTGTAACGGCTCTCAGCAATCCTGCGTTCCACCGGATCGAATACGATTTGACGTACGATCTTTCCTGGAGCAACCCGGACCCCAACGGTTCCTTCTTCAATATCGGTTTGAGCTTGAGCGTACAGGAAGGCGCGCAAGACGTATTTCACCAGGGCTTTGGCCTGTTTAACATCGGAGCCGGTGAAATTATTGCGAACGGCAATACCGTTTCCGGAACGACGACAGTCGGTCAACAGCTTTCAGATTTTACGATTCAGCCATTCCAGACAGATCCGCTGCCGGGATTCATTCGTCCTGTGATCCCTGTGAATGGCGATTGGGATGCACCGGCAACGTTCTACATCGACAACATTCGCGTCACTGAAGCAGGGCCGGCTCAGGACCTTGACGCCGATCTGGATGTGGATCTCGACGACTTTGACATATTCATGATGTGGCACAAAACTGATTTCTCAGGTCTTGATGCAGCCACCGCATTGTCGCGTGGCGATTTTGACGGCGACTTTGATAGCGACTTCTTCGATTTTTTGCTGTTTGAGCAGACGTTTGATCTCGTGAATGGTGATGGCGCTTTTCAGGCTGCCGTACCCGAGCCGGCTGGTATCATGTCCCTGTTGACCGGATTGCTCCTCATGATGACATTCCTTCGCCGTTCAAATCAGTCCGTTCGTTCGGCGTAGTTTCCACGTTCCACAAGACAGTTCAAACAACAATATACCGGGTAGGAAAGCCACTGAAGTTCAACAAAAAGATGCGTGACCTTGCGTTCCATGGAACGCGTGGTTGTGCGTCTTTTTTTCGTAGACGTGTTCGTTACTTCTAATCTGTGAGGAAGATTCAATGTTAAAGAATTCCCTTTTGTCTCTCGTGGCCGTTCTGGGCATTTCTGTGCATGCATTCGCGGTCGACATCACTCCATCGCAATTCGCGATGCTCGGCATGGACGATATCACTACCGTTTTTGGCGCATCGCAAACCAGTACGGTAGAGAATTATGTTGCCAGCGGTGATGGCGTCGGGGTCCTTGTGAACTGGGATGACACTGGGGAAGGATTTACACGTGTTGTTTTTCAGAGGGCGAGTGTCGATGCTGACTGGTCCGCTTTTGACAACTTCTCAGTCACGTTTGATGCGTTTGGCGAAGACATTGGCGTCAAACCATACGTTCAGACCGGTGACGGATTTGCGTTCTTTGAAACCGAATTTACAAGCATTGCTGCGGCTGACGGACCGACGGCCGTCGCTCTTGATCTGACGGCTCTCGCTGATACAAACAACGTTCGCCAGTTCGGATGGCAGATTTTTGGTCCTGGTGGAACTGATCTGCAAAGCACCGTTCTGATTTCGCCGACGGCCGGAGCAACGCAGTATCTGCCCGAGCCATCGAGTTTGTCGCTGATCATGATTGCAGGTCTGGGCTTGCTTAGCCTTCGCCGCCGATAGACAAACGCGACAAACGCGTTGACAACTCAAGCAAGCCCGGCAAGTTGCCGGGCTTGTTGCGTCTGATGACACGGTAATGAACAATCCGTATTCAAAGAGAACATGATGTCCACAAACAAGTTGAAGCTTTTGCTGTCGGCATTCACGATCTTCACGTTCTCTGCATTCGCTTGTTCAGCTTCTGCGGAACCTGATCATGCCAAACTCAAACCGAACCTCTTCGCCAAAGACAATCTGGTTGCGTGGTGTATCGTGCCGTACGACAACCAGGAACGGACACCTGCCGGGCGAGCCGCGATGTTGCAGGAGCTTGGGATTCGTTCACTGGCATGGGACTGGCGACAGAAACACTTGGGCTCGCTTGAAGAGGAGATCGGCTGCCTCAAGCAAGCCAATATCGAATTGGCAGCCGTCTGGTGCTGGATAGATGGCAACAGCAGTGAAACGCCGGGCGAGTCGAATGAAACGTTGTTGGCGACTTTGAAGCGGACCGGTACGAAAACGGAAATCTGGATGAGTTTCGCGTCTTCGTTTTTCTCGGGCCTGTCCGACGAACAGAAAGTCGCCAAGGGAGCCGAGGCCGTTGCGATTCTGAGAGAGAAAGCCAAAGCAATCGGTTGCAGCGTCTGCCTCTATAACCATGGCGACTGGTTTGGCGAGCCGCGGAATATGATCAGGATCATTCGCCACCTCGAGGTCGATGACATTGGCCTCGTTTACAACTTCCATCACGCCCACGATCAGCTGAAGGAATATGAGGCCAATCTCGCGTTGATGATGCCTTATCTTCGTACGGTAAATCTGAACGGGATGCGCGCTGACGGCCCGAAGATAATACCGCTTGGCTCGGGCGATCGCGAAGAAGTGATGATGAAAAAGCTGCAAGAGACCGGATTCCAAGGCCGCATTGGAATTCTCGGCCACGTCGAGAACGCCGATGTCAAAGATGTCCTCGCCGAGAATCTCGCAGGAATGAAGAAGCTGCTTGGCCGGATGGGCGAGTCGGAAGCTTTGGCAACCTACTAAAGCGTATTTCCTTTTTCGCTTACTCTCGTTTTTTTGTTGCCGACGGTTGCCCGGCATTTCCTTTAGCTAACAACCGGAGCAACACGATAGCCACGGACGCTACGACAACAGCTCAATGACTTCTTCGTAGGCCGCCGCTGGCTGATTGGTGCGGTGACCGTTGAGGCGAGACTGACCATGCTTCTTCTCGCTGTATCGCGTTTCGTGGTCTTTGAGGAAGTCCTTTGCATATGTCAGCGGCTTTGCCCAAGTGGGAACGTTGGGGTTTTTGTCAGCGCCTTGCTCAAGGAAGAACCTGACCATCTCGACTTGTCCGTTTCGTGCGGCATAGCCGAGTCGAGCTCATCAAAGGCAAATTATCCTTGCTCCTCAAATTACCAATTCAGTGAAACCAAGACCAACGCGCGGCCGCCCTGAAAGGGCCACGACAAGTCAGCCTGGGGCAAACGCGGCGAGCCCCGGCGAGTCGCGAGTCGCCCCAGGTTCCTGCATCCCGGAGATTGGGGCGATCGAGCAGTATGTTTGAAACCTTGGAGATGAACCGAGATCGCAATCAATGTGGTTGGCCACCTCAATTTCGGTCTCGGTATGAAGAAGACGTGTTGGGCATTGTGGCTCGACCAACACTTATCCCGGTATCCGCATTCCTGGGGCGTCGCTCAAACTCGCAGGCTCGTTTTCGCTGTGCCCCAGGCTGGCTTGTTTTGCCACTTCGTGGCGAAGGCTCATCTATTGGATGGTGATCTTCTCGTTTGTTGATAGCGTTAGCGACACCTCAACACGCAGTTGAACACTTGTCCCAGCGGCGCGAAGAACCGGTGGGAATTGATTTTCAGGACGCCGAAACTTCGGCGGCAACTGGCACTTCAGGAACTGGCTTCACCTCAGGGACGTGCCTTGCAAGTCGACTGGCAAACAGCTCGAGAAATTCGTTCGCGTCATCGAGCGTGAACGTTTTGGGATCGCAGCGGACATTGATTGCAAACTCGCGACCGTAAGTCACGATCGATACGGTGGCTCTTGAAAGTGGTCGCAATGGTGGAACGCCGGAAATTCGCTCCAGTCGAACATTGCCGCAACGAACTCGCCCACCTTCGCGAGGGAATCTCGCAAGGAAACGGCGACTGGGATCACCGACGTTCGAAAGGATCACCGATGCCAGGCAGCGTTTGCGCCCCAACAGAAACTTGATCAGACCCGGGACATTCTTCCCCAACATGATCGCGTCAACGAACCGCTTTCCGCTCTGATCGCGTTTGATGTTCAGTGTTTCATCACGCAAGCTTCGCAATAGTGCGGGCTGGTTATCACATTCGTCGGATGAGCGTGTAATAAACGTATAAGCCGTCATGTTGGCGGCGGGCATCGTAATCTCGTCTTTGCCACGTAGATCGTTGGGCATCATAATTCGCAACCGCTGTCGCGAGCTATTGCCGCACTTACGATTCCAGTCACGCATCGCGACAAACATTTCTGCCAGCAGGAGATCATTAAACATGGCTCCGACAGAACTGGCAGCATCGCGAAGCGCCTTGTATTTCGATTTGTCGAAAACCTTCCTCACAATTCCGGGGTACTCCAACGCTTCGGTGGAGACCGGAATTGAATTCGCGACAGCTGTCCGGGATGGCACGCTGATCGGCGCAATCTTACGAAAGAAAACGGCGAACCCATGCTCGAGTGCCCGGCGAGTACTGCTCCATTTGGATCCGGATATTGCAGAACCAGCCATCTTGCCGCGTCGCTGCTTCAATAAGTCCGAATCACACAGCTCGACGACTGGTAAATCGGCATCGTCAAACGCCGTTCGCAAGCCATACTCCGCCAGCAAGTCTCCGATGAACCGGTAGGCGCCGGTTCCATCGCAGCAAGCGTGATGAAACTGCAGCAGGACTTCACTTCGATCATCGTCGACGTGTACCCAGACACGCAAACCAACTTCTTGAGTCAGGTCGATTCGCTCATGCGACTCAAACTCGATCTTGTCGCCGACTTTGCCCCAATAGACTTTGGGCAACAGGTCTCCGGCTGAAACCCAACACGGCTTACCAGCCTTGGCGGGCTTGATGAGTGAGCGAAGGAGCGGATGGCGTGATAGCGCCACGACCAGTGCTTCCTGAAATGCGTCTTTTTGAATCTCGCCAGAAAACTTCAGATGGCTGGTGAAGGCCATCGGATATTCTTCGCGATCGTCCAACCGGAAGAATTCGTCGATCGGAGCCAAATGTAGCGGAAACAGTCTCGTTTTAGCTCGTTGTTGCATCATGCATTCCGGCGAGTTAGGCGACCAGGAGAACCTAGAGACTACCCCATCTGCGAATTTCCCACAAAGGGGCCGCAATGTTTAACATCGTTCACAAGAGCAAGCCCGAAAGCACGTGGCTTTCGGGCTCGTTCATTTGAAGAATGACCATTCGCGTCACGCGCGGTGCAACTCCAGATCTACTTTGCGTTACCTTGCTTACGCTTTGGCAGCAGCGAGCGCGGCGTCATAGTTCGGGTGCTCGGCGATCTCGCCGACGTACTCGACGTGCTTGATCTTGTTGTCCGGCCCCACGACGAAGATAGCGCGGGCAAGGCATCGCTCCAGCGGTCCGCCAGCAATCATAACGCCGTAGTTCTCGCCGAACTGCGAGCAGCGATGGCCGCTGACCGTCTTGACGTTCTCAACGCCTTCGGAGCCGCACCATCGCTTCTGACCGAAAGGCAAGTCCATGCTGGCAACGAGGACTTCAACGTCCGGCAGTTCCTTGACGTGGTCGTTGAACTTTTTCGTCTCTTCGGCACAGACGGGTGTGTCGAGCGAAGGCAGCGTGGCGATGATTCGCGTCTTGCCTTCACCACATGCCAGTGTGACTTCGCTCAGGTCAACGGCCTGAAGCTTGAAATCGGGCGCAGCGTCGCCCACTTTCAGTTCAGGTCCAAGAAGGTCAACTGGATTTCCTTTGAGCTTGGTAGCGCCTGATCTTGTTTCAGCCATAGTGCCTTTTCTCCTTGGTAATTTCTCAGCACCAAAAACCGGTTCGACGAAGTCGGCACGCCGGTCGGGTGGTGCAACATTGTTAGGGTTGTTCGATAACCCAGTAGTATCGAGTCGCGAAGACACTGCTTCAAGGGGCCGAAGAGAGAGGCGAGCATGGCGTTGAACGCGAGAATCGCGATGAATTCCGCTGGCGGAAAGCTCAAAATGCTCGGCGAAAGCCGCAAAAGATCAGGCTGACCCTTTCGCGCACGGCCCCGGATTTAGCAGGCGGTGTGGCCGCTGGAGAGTCGCTCCAGGCCCGATAAGGCCCGACGAAATTCGGGCTCCTACGCCCGAGGGCGAGGATCATGGCATCTGTATGCACCCGTGTGGCCACATCAGCCACCCGCAGCTCTGGGTGAGCTGGAGATTCGTGGACCATGAGCCAAAGGTGGCCCCACCAATTCGCAAGTTGCGGGAATGAGGGCCAAGAATGGAAAATGCTGAAACCGTCGATGAAGATGGACTATGCCATCTCGACGACTTCGCCATTCTCCGCGTCGGCTTCCTGACATTGCGACCAGGAGACTTCCAAGAGATTGTGAATCTCAGTCACGCCGTCAACGCGACGAATCGTCTCTTGAGCCATTTGCTTTTGGAAGTAGCTCGAGACAACTCCGTGAAGAGTCACCTGCCCATCGTGAGCTTCGCATCGAAGCCGCTGACCAATGAGATGCGGAGCCTTCATGACCGCTTCGCTGGCTCGCTGAGTGAGTTGATCTGCTACGGTGTTTGGAGAATCAGACATAGTTTGCCATGCACATTTGGAGAGGATTGAACGACTCCGTCCCGGGTAGTGGGTGGCTTCCGTTGACACCGCGATTCTCTGAAGGTATCGGCCATTCGGACTCCAATGGCTGTATTTTATTCGTGGGCAATTGGATGGTTTTAAAGAAATAGTTCCACTATTGCACATCATTCCGGATGGGAAGCTTCTCGGATACGGTTCGCACCACCTTGCACGGTTGTAACGGTTGCCAACGCCGTCGATTCGAAACCAGTTTCAGATGCCCAAGAGAATGGAGGCCAGCCCCAATACGGTCACGACGCTTCCAATCCACGCAAACGCCCTCAAGCGTCGCGAGAACCTCGCCACGGACCCGTCGTCAACAAGAGCCCGACCAAGGAACGTCAATCGCTCCTCGAAAGAAGGGTGTAGCCACCCTCTCTTCGTTGCCCCATCGGTGAGCTTTCCCAAGGCACGAAGATAGACACCTGTGGCGGGCTCACCGCTGCGAGCCCGCATGTGAATGCAGGCCCAAAGATCCGCTTCATGCTCCAGCTGGCGTGAATACCATCCGAGCCCCAGCCACATGTAGATCAGCGTGCCCGCGACCAGACACCAAACACCTGCGTCAGGCGAAACGGTATCAACCAACATCGCCCCGCCATCGCCCGGATTGAGCATGCTGAAAACGGCGGACAGCAAGCTACAGGCCATCATGGGCAGTGCGAGCGCCACCAGCCGTAATGGCAGGTGGAATTTCGCGATGTGACCCATTTCGTGGGCCAATGCGGCTTCGACTTCTTCATCCGACAGAAGCTCTAACAGCCGGTCCGTAAACAGCACGGTCCGCACGCAGGGAACGAGCCCGGTGACCAGAGCATTCGCGACTCGGCCACCGGTATTCCAGACAAGTAATTTACCTATTCCGATTTTGTGGTCGTCAGCGAATTGGGTCAGCCGTGATCGTAACGGCAGATCAGAAAGCGGTTCCGTTTTCCACAGCCGTCGCAGGATGCCGGGATACGCTGCCATAAGAAAGAGCATTGGCAGGGCAAAAACAGCCAACGCCGACTTGCCCTCGAGCAGATCCGGATTCACCAGTGCCGCCACGTCGCCGACCAGGCAGACGATCAGGACTGGCACGATTCCAATCCCGAGCACCAGTTGCAGGTTCAGCCATGCAAATCGCAAGCGGGCTTTGACTTCGGCGAGGAATGAACCGCGAAGCCGACTGCGGCTGTCGAGATCGTAGAGAATCGCCCAAGAAAGAACCCAAGGCGCGACCAGCGGAGCCAAAATCAGCAGCTCGTCGATCAGGACGGATTGACCAAGGCCCCAGTTCGTACGAACAACAGTGATCCAGTCGACAATGAACACCAAAAAGACTGCGAGTGCGATCCAGAGTCCCAGATGCAGTTGATGCATCCCTCGAACCCAGCCGCCAGAAATGGGTGTCGTGTTTCCGCCGCACGCGATCACGATCAGTCTTGCTGCGAATCCGGAGAGAACGATACCACTACAGGCGAGTAGGATTCTCAGCCCACAGAGATCCAATGGTTGCGTACCGGCGTCGTGACCCAGCGCAAGCGCGCAGACGACGGCGATGAGCATGATTGTACGCAAGAGGATTTACGCCAAAAGAGAAGCGGGTTCGGACTCGGCAATGGCTCCAGCGTAATTCAGGCGGTTCGCTTACTCAACAGAAGGGCGTGGCCGGGTAAGGATGTAACGATCGTCAGGAAAATACGGGGGCGCAAACGTGCTGACGGGCACGAACGGGGCGTAGGGTGGGACGAGCAAAATTTCAGACAGCGTTTCTCTCTTCGCCAAGTCATGCTGTTGAGCGCCTGACAAATTACCAGCGATTGAAGCGCTGCCCCACCATGATGTGCTATCCAATTCATCCCGTTTGCATTGCGTGATTGGGCGTAACGATGTGACCTTTCCGCGCTGGCTCAATGTGGCGGCGATGAAGTTGATGCCGCATCATGGTGGGGCAGCGCTCGCATCCTGATGCGCCAGTGCGATGGGTTGAATGGAAGAGGCAGGGTACGTCACGTTCAATGGAGCAGCACCGCTCGTCCCACCCTACACCGCTAACCACAAGTCAGTTTGGCAAGTCCATATACAGCACCGGGCGTAGGGTGGGACGAGCGAAATTTCAGACAGCGTTTCTCTCTTCGCCAAGTCATGCTGTTGAGCGACTGACAAATTGCCAGCGATTGAAGCGCTGCCCCACCATGATGTGCTATCCAATTCATCCCGTTTGCATTGCGTGATTGGGCGTAACGATG
>CALHZT010000078.1 GCA_938040995.1 uncultured Pirellulaceae bacterium
GCGTTCTTTCCGTTCCCTGATTCGATCGAGGCCGCCGCGGCTGCGGGCATTACGGCGATTATTCAGCCCGGTGGTTCGAAGAACGACGATCAAGTCGTCGCGGCCTGCAACGAAAACGGGTTGCCGATGATCTTTACCGGACGACGGCATTTTAAGCAGTAGCTTTATGAAACCACCGTGAGCGGTTCGGCGCTAGCCGCCGGTGGGTCGGACATCTGGGACTCGCGAGCCAATATTTGCGTTTTCAGCAGTGAGCCCACCGGCGGCAAACGCCGAACCGCTCACGGTTGCCATTCTGTTCACCAGTTACAATCGTTAACCATGCCTACCATTCTCGAAAAAATTGTCGCTACCAAACGCGAGGAAATCGCTGCCGCGAAAACGGCGCGTCCTGAATCAGAACTTCGGGCCGCCCTGCCCGACGCGCCACCCGTTCGCGACTTTTTCGCGCCACTTGCTGCCGGCCCGCCCATTCGACTGATTGCCGAAGTCAAAAAAGCCAGTCCGTCCAAAGGGCTGATCCGAGCCGATTTTGATCCAGTCGCGATTGCCCGATCGTACGCGGCTGCAGGTGCGAGCTGCATCAGTTGCCTGACAGATGAATCATACTTTCAGGGCCATCTTGAATATCTGACAGCCATCCGGGAATCCGTCGGGATCCCGGTCCTCCGCAAAGACTTTCTGATCGACAGCTACCAGCTTCTGGAAGCACGAGTCGCCGGGGCGGATGCCGTTTTGCTGATCGCCGAATGTCTGGACGATTGCAATCTTCGCAAACTGCACAACGAAGCCATCGAACTCGGGATGACACCGCTTGTTGAATTTTACGAACCGGCAAACTGCGAACGCGTTCTGGAAGCCGGTGCGTCTCTCATCGGAGTCAATAATCGCGACTTACACACTTTCGAAGTCGATCTTCAACATTCCGTGCGGATGCGAAAGCAGGTGCCGGATGCTTGTGTGTTCGTTGGCGAAAGTGGAATTCACGGATGTGACGATGCACGACTTTTGCAAGATGCCGGCGTCGATGCGATGCTGGTTGGCGAGTCGTTAATGAGGCAGCCTGTGATTGAAGATGCCGTCCGTGAGTTGTTGAATATCGATTGACGAACGATTGAATATCGATTGACGAACAAGGATTTACGAATGACGAAGTGACGCGCAAGCGGAATTTGTGCGGAGCAAGCTGTTCTTCTTTTCCTTCTTCCTTCGACATTCCTTGTTCGTCAATCGATATTCAGTTTGCCGTGCTATCACCGTTTTCGCCGCGTTCTGCAGCTTGCACAACGCGAACGTCGCGAATTTCATCCGCATTCACTCAGACTAGTTTTTCGCATACGCATCTTGCTATCATCCCGCGGGCAATTTTGAACCTGAGGGAACATGCGGTAGATGACGATTCGAGAAACATCTGATGCGATTGGCAGTCTGGTCCGAACGGTATTCAGCGGCTTGTTCATCGCGGTTGTTGGGTATCTGGGTGGTTGGGCATTCACGTACCTTTCTCCCGACGTGCGGCTGAAGCAAAAGGATCTTGAGCTGCAGCAGGTTCGGGTTCAGCTGGATGCGACGGCACAACAAGTCGAAAATCAGAATGTCTTTATCGGCGAGCTGGAGAACAAGCTCACGGCAAGTAACCAGCGTATCGTGCAGCTCAACACATCCTTGCAGTTGTTGAAAGTTGATCAGCGAGTCGCCGAAATTCGTGTTCTTAACCAGGCGACTCATCCGGATACTGGCGAGATCCATACGCAATTTACGTATCAGGAAATTACCAAAGAAGGCCAGCCAGTCGATCATCCGAGGACTTTTCAGATCGTCGGCGATCTGTTGTATGTGGACTTTTGGATTGTCAAGTTTGATGACGAATTCATTGAGAATGCCAGCCTCGATCGTGATACGTCGATCTGTCTTTTCAATCGACTGTTCGGCGAGTTTCAGGAACCTTACGAAGGTTACACGCTGGATCAGGTCGGTACGCGGCCTAGCATCTATGGTCGCAACGGTTTGATGTCTGACCTGGAGCGCGAGATTTGGTCGGAGTTCTGGTCGATTGCAAACGACCGGGAACGAGCCGCGTCGATGGGAATACGCGGTGCCCACGGCCAGGCCGTGTCGGCTCGACTCCGAGCCGGCGGTACTTATCGAGTTACGCTTCGCGCATCGGACGGGCTTTCGATTGCGCCTGTCGAAGTCGCCAACCGCCGGACTACTTCACCGTCTGCGTAGCCGATGTAGTGGATCTTGTTAAAGATCCTGATCGCGAGGGATCTTTAACAAGATCCACTACTTTGAAATTTGGTGATCGCATTTGCGTTACAATGATCGCAAGGAATGAGATCAAATGTGCGCAAAGAAAACCAAAAAGAAATCGAAGAGCTCTGGCAAGGCAAAGCCGAAGGCCGAGGGTAAGTCGTCGAAGGATGCTGGCAAGAAAAAGAAACCCGCGAAGAAGAGCAAAAGCAAGTCGTCTGAGAAGCCCAAGGCCAAGCCGAAATCCAAGGCCAAGCCCAAGCCGAAAACCAGGAGTAAACCAAAAACCAAGGCCAAGCCAAAAACAGGGGCCAAGGCGAAATCGAAATCAAAGCAGGATTCGAAGAAGTCCGCTGCAGCCGGGCGCACGAAGAAGCCGGCACCTGTTTCACTCGATCTTTCTGAAACGCATCGCCGCGATGGCTATTCGCTGCTCGTGATGTTGGGCACCGGTACGCCGGGTCCTGATCCGAACCGTTCTGGTCCATCACTGGCAATCGTGGTCAACGATCAACCGTACCTCGTCGATTTTGGGCCGGGCGTCGTGCGGCGTGCAGCGGCAGCCGAGCAACAGGGCATCTACGGACTGTCGCCTCATCTGCTCGACACGGCTTTTCTGACTCATCTGCATTCGGATCATACCGCAGGTTACGCCGACTTGATGTTGATGCCGTGGGTCTGCGGACGCGAAGCGCCGCTCGAAGTTTACGGTCCTCCCGGACTCAAACACATGACGGATCATCTCGTTCAGGCGTACGTCGCTGATATTGACCAGCGGCTGAACGGGCTTGAGCCCGCCAGCAAGACGGGGCATGAGGTTCGCGCGTTCGAGGTACAGCCGGGGAAAGTCTACGAAGACCACAACGTCGAGGTTCACGCATTCGAAGTCTGGCATGGTGATGGCTGGACGTGTTACGGATACAAATTCATTTGCCCGGACCGGACGATCGTTGTTTCGGGTGACACGTGCAAACACGAGAACGTGATCGAGGCGGCTCGCGGTTGCGATGTGTTGGTTCACGAAGTCTGTTCTGGCGAAGGGGTGAAATGGCGTTCACCGGAATGGCGGAAATATCATTCGACTTATCACACACTCGGTCATGAATTGGCGGAGATCGCCAACGAAGCTCAGCCGGGGCTGGTGGTGTTGACTCATCAGTTGCACCAGGGTGTTTCCGATTCGGATCTGGTTCGGGAGGTGCGATCCGGGTACAGCGGCAGCGTTGTTTCCGGGAAAGACCTTGATGTCTTTTAGAGTCGCATCTGTTCCGAAGAATCGAGGCAAGGACGTGGATTTGCGTTTGCCGAGGGATTAGCTGTGCCTGCTGGAACCACGAATGGACGCGAATGAACACGGATTGCAAGAGTTTCATCCGCGTGTATTTGTGTTCATCCGCGGTTCTTCTTTTCGAGACTTTATTCAGACGCCGGTGGCTTGTCGGATGGCTTCGAGTGCCTCGCTGCCAATAAAGACGGCGGGTACCAAGATGGTTTCATCAGTGACTTCCGTGAGCCAGACGGCGCCGGACTGCCAGCGACCGTCTCGCGCGACGATCAATGGCGACGAAGCGAATAAGTCGCGTATCCCTTGCCAGTCCGTTCGGTTGAGCACACGGAATTCGGCTTGGACACTGGGTGCGATCTTCGATCTCAGTTCAAGTGCGACATGCCCCATCGTGGTTCGCGGGTTCAGTTCGACGACGGGTTTTATCTCATGGGAACCGTCAGGCTTTCGGCAGACCATTGCGTCAACACCGAAGCGGCCAGAGAACTCCCGAGCCGACAGTTCCGGTGCCAGCCGATTTTGCAGCCAGTCAGCAGTCTCTTCAACGCGTCGGCCCCGGTCTTCCATCAAGAATCGGCGGACTGACTCTTCACAATTCTTTAGTGGCATGGCCAACCGGGTCCCGACATAGCGGCGCCCGGCGATCAGCGGCCGAGTCCAGCCAAGGTATTCCGGCGCTGCCCCCTTTCCCATTCTCCAGAGAAACGAAATGTCGAGAACTCGATGGAGCTCCGGTTCAATGACCCCGATTGGTGACTGCGGTGACAGCGGCGCGTGCGATGACGTGGCCGTTTTGTTGGCAATCGCCTGCAACCATGTTTGCTCTGATGCTGGCAGCGGATCCTGAGTCGACCAGCGCCGCTGCCCTCGCCCTGAGGAACCAAAGTCCTGTTTGAAAAGCGCGAAATCATATCCTCGCTCGGCGACTTTCTTCAAAGCCGGTTGCAAGTCGGCAGGGGTATGAATCGAAATTCCCGCCGACTCGCTCGATGTAAACCAGTCGGGAGTTTTCTCACTATTCGTTGTTGAAGCACTCAGCCACGACCCCAGTCGCTCCGCTGCCCACGACTTTCGAAACAAGTCGGCTTGCGATTCATGCCACGTCGGAAGCTCCTCTTGTGATTTTTCGGAAAGCGGCGACGCGATTGCCTGGTTTTTTGGAGTCCATGCCCAGGGATGCACCCCTGTCAAATGTCGATCTGATAACGATTCCGGCTGAGACAACGGAATGAACTCCGGCAAAATGAATCCGGCATTGATTAGTTGCTTGCGGAACGCCTCGGTGGGAATGTCTCGAACGAGCAGCACGTCATCTTCGCGGCATAGAGGGAGCATCACCAGTTCCATGTCTCCGCCCAGTTGATTCATCAGGCGCAGCGATTTTGCGGATTTCTCGCCGGCGAGTTCCGATTCAGTACCGGCGTCGAACCAGCGAACGGTCGGCGGGCGGCCACGCGACTGACGAAAGACTTCGATCTTGTCGATAAAGTCCGCGGTCAAACCAGCTTGTTCGCGACCGGCGCGATTGAACGCGGCTCGGGGACCTCGGGCTCGTTGAGGCGACATGGGAAATTCCAAAGCCGCTTGGTAGGCCTCCCAGTCACTTTGATCTTCGTTCTTCCATTGGCGAAACCAGTGCAGCCCGTGCTGAACGTGCCCAATTTCGTCTTCGTAAATCTGCTGCAACAATCCAGCGGTCGCGTCGTCTCCCAGTCGGCGAAACACGTTGGCGAAGTGCAGGCTATAGTCAAGATTCGCCTGTTCGAACGTCAGGCTTAGTCGCGATACAAAATCCATGGGCGAACGCATCGGCTCGACGACTCGCCAGAATTGGCCGCTCAATGGAAAGCTGCCGAACGCAACACCACACTCCTGCATGCGGCGAACGTACATCCGCGTGTGTTCCTGTTCTTCCTGAAGCGTCACAAGAACGCCGCGACGAAAAGCATGCGGCGCGTCCGGGAATTTCAGCAGCACCAACGCCATGAGTTCGGTGGCCAGTAGCTCATGGTTGGCCAGAAAGTGCAGCAGTTGACCACGGGCCTGTTCATTCTCAAGCTTCGCATCGCTCGGCGGCTGGATTTTTTCGCTTCGCCCATGGTGCATTTGCAGTTGTTGCGAACGGCCCGGCGTCGTCAGGTTATCGACGCGTGGAAGGTTGGACGAGGGCAAGTCGTGAGTCAGTTTCCCCGGAGCCGCCAGTTTGTCTTCCAGCGTTTTCCCAAACACGATCCGTTCGGCAAATTCCGTGATATTCATTGTTTCGACTCGCCGAGAAATTGACGGTAAACATTCCACGTTGCTTTCGCCGCAACTTCTGCGGAGTGTTTTTCGTTCACCGCTGCCAGGCCCGCGTTCCCCAATTGCGTGCGAAGTTGATTGTCCCGAATCAGTTCCGCGAGTGTCTCGACCAGCGATTCAATACCGTCGGCTGCAAACAGCTTGCCACCGCCAGTTCGCTCAATCAACTCGGGGAATGCTCCGTGATCTGGCAGGACTACCGGCGTACCGCTGGCCATGGCCTCGATGGCGTAGAGTCCCTTGGGGTCTTTATAGGGCGACGGAACGGAGAGGATGTCGGCAGCGTGCAGAAAGTCAATCTTTTCTTGCCGCGTCACTTCGCCGTGGTGAATGAACCCTTCAGGACCTAGCAGCTTTGTAGCGCGTTCGATTTCCCGGCGGGCATAGTCAGCATCATCACCGCCGGACCATCCGGCAACGGCCAGTCGCGTGTTCGCCAGGTCTGGGATCTCTCGCAGCTTTGCGGCCGCATCGATAATCAGGTGCAGCCCCTTTTCCGGCACCAGCTTGGCGAGGTAGCCGACCGTCGCGGCACCAGTCGCATGAGAGGTCGCCGATGTTGCGCCGGCGGCTGATTCTCGCTTGGGGCGAAAGTCTTCTACCGCAACGCCCAGCGGAACAATACGAAATTTTTCCAACGGCAAGTCGAGATACTCTGCCATGTGATCGCGATAGTATTCGCTATGTGTAATGAACCCATCGATCGACTGAGCGTTCTTTTGAATCTGCGCAATCGCAGCGGCTTGATCCTTGTCCGGCAAGCCACTGAGAAAGACGTCATCGCCCTGCAACGTTACGAGGATCGGCACGTTCAGACGCTGGCGAATCGCCGGAATACAACCAGAGATTAGTACATTGCTGAAAACGATCATCGAAGGATTTAGCGACTGGGCAAGCCAATCGCAAAGCTTCGCGACCTCAAGGTGCTGTCGCCCGTCGGTGCCCTCGAGCATGGAAAGCGTCAGATCGCCCAGCTGGCTCGCGTCCGTACTCATCGTTCGGGAGGTGACCCAGCGCAGAAAAGCCGGGTGGTCCAGCCAGCGTTTTACAAAGCCGGGGAGCATGCCAGCCAGGCGACTTTTCTGTTGCAGATAGACATTGATGCCGCCGAAGAACACCTGATCGAGCGACACATCCGGCGTGTCCGTCCGGATCGGCGTGTACATCGGAATCAGGCAGGTATCGACTCCCAGGTGAATCAGGGCCGCCGCGAGCTGGTTATCGTGCAGGCAGCTGCCGCAGTACATCCCGCCGGCTCCGGCAGTGATGATCGCGAGCGTTGGGGTGGGATTTTGGGGCTGAGGCACGGATATTCAGGGTCGCGAGGCGTATTGCTGGATAATGCTCGGAAAGCCGTCGATATTCCATGGTACCCGATCGAGCCAAAATGGCGGGCAAAAGCGATGGGCGAACACGACGGATCGAGGCCCAAACCCCTAGCGGAAAATCGGGGTTCGCTCTACAATTCGGGACTACCTTTGGCAGGTTGGCGGCTCCGGTCGGCTGGTCGCGGAAGGGAAGATTGATACCTATTCAGGAAATTGGAAATCATGCCTAAGCAAAAGACACACAAGGGAACGAAGAAGCGCTTCCGACTGTCGGCGAAGGGCAAGGCCATGCATCGTAAATCGGGAACCAGTCACCTGGCTTTTCGATTGAGCAAGAAGCGTCGACGTAACCTTCGTGGAACGACGAGCGTTGATGCGACAATGGAACCTGCTATTCACCAGGCACTTGGGAAGTACAGCGCGTAGTTCGTCGGGACACACCGACGACTTCGTTGTCAGAGACAGAATTTAGCACCGACGTGCGGGCGAAAAACGCTCTCGAATGAGAGGGCCTGGATGCGTCAGACAACTAGAGAGATACGATGAGAACTACCAAAGGTTCGGCTCGTACACGAGCCAAGCGTCGACTGTTCAAAAAAGCCAAAGGCTATGTCGGCGGACGCAGCAATCTGCTGCGAACGGTCAAAGAGACTTTGATCCGTGCGGAAGCATATGCTTATCGCGATCGCCGCACAAAGAAGCGTGAATTCCGCCGTCTGTGGATCACGCGTATCAATGCGGCTTGTCGCCAGCGAGACATGCGATACAGCCAGTTTATCAATGGTCTGAAAAAGGCGAACATCGAACTGGATCGCAAAATGCTTTCCGAAATGGCGATTCACGACCCGGCAGGTTTTGACAAAGTCGTCGAAGAAGCAAAAGCAGCCGCTTAGCAGATCGGCGATTGTTCCGATTGCGGCTGTCTAAATGCCGACCCTCAACTGTGATGGTCGGCAATCTGGGACTCGCGTAGCGACAAAGCGCGCCGCAACCTCGACACGGCGCCAAACGACAAGGCATGACCGTGAAAGAAGATCTGGTACGCCTCCAGTCCGAAGCGATCGAAGCAATTGCATCGACTGCGGACGAGGCTTCTCTCGACAAGGTTCGAGTCGCCTTTCTGGGCAAGAAGGGTTCGATCACCGCCATTTCGGCATCGATGAAGGATGTTCCGAAAGAAGACAAGAAAGCGATGGGGCAGGCGCTCAACGCCGCCCGAACGGCTGTCACCGAAGCGCTCGATGCGCGGAAGCAGGCGTTGCAGGATGAAGCGGATGCCAAGTCGATTGAGGGCCTGGATGTCACCATGCCGGCGAGATCGTTGCCGACGGGAAGTCTCCACCCGCTGACGATCATCAAGGACCGCGCGATCCAGATTCTCCGTCGATTGGGATTCGCTTTGGCGGAAGGTCCGGAGATCGAAACCGAGTTTCACTGTTTCGATGCGTTGAACACACCGGAAGATCATCCGGCACGAAATGAGTCGGATACCTTTTACTTTGACAGTGGAAAACTGCTCCGCACGCACACATCCACGGTGCAGGTTCGCACGATGGAGAGCGCCAAACCGCCCATCAAGATTATCGCGCCCGGGTCGGCTTACCGGCGAGACGAGATTGATGCGACACACCTGTCGGTATTCAATCAGCTGGAGGGGCTTTATGTCGATTCCGATGTGCGATTGTCCGACTTGAAAGGCACGTTGGAATTCTTCTACCGCGCGATGTTTGGTGATCAGACGGAAGTTCGCTTTCGACCGCACTTCTTTCCGTTCACCGAACCAAGCTTTGAGATTGATGTCCTGCTGACGGTGAAGGGTGAGAAACCAAAGTGGATCGAAGTCGCCGGGTGTGGCATGGTCGATCCAGCCGTTTTTGATGCGGTCAACAAAAGTCGTGGCGACAGTGCGTACGATCCGGCGACGACAACCGGTTACGCGTTCGGAATGGGACTCGATCGTTTGGCGATGATCCAGTGGGGCATCAAGGATATTCGTTTGCTGATTGAAAATGACATCCGCTTTCTTTCACAGTTCGCGTAGTTAGGCGAAAGGCGAGTGAGAATTTACCAATAAGACATCGGTGGACGTAGCGCTCAAGAACGCAAGTTGGTAAGTTTTTATCCGCCGCTCGCCTTAAAAGACAATTAGTGCGGAAACGGCGACGGAGGGCGAGGCTCCGTCCGAGCCGTTGGAGCAGGCAACGCGAATGGATCGTTCGCGGCT
>CALHZT010000079.1 GCA_938040995.1 uncultured Pirellulaceae bacterium
CGGCGGCTAGCGCCGTACCGCTCACAATTATTCAACAGAGCCTGGTATCCATTTGAACTTCCAATAATTCCATCACCGTCACCGACAATCCGCAATCCTTCAGCTACCCGGACGGAACCAGCACGACCGTACCTTCATCACGCACCGTAGCCGCGATGACTTGCATACACATCGGGGCCTGACCGGACAAATCAGGATTCGTCTCGCAGAAATCGCGTGCGTCGTTATAAACGCTCGCTTCCGTTCTCGCGTTGTACGGGATATCGCCAAAGCTGCCGGACATGACGACTTCATCAATCGAAAACGACTGTTGAAGACTGGAAACACCCGCTGCGGCGTCACCCAACTCCTGAAAAATCGCATCACGAAACGCAGCCATGCCAACAATCAGTCCCAGAACCGTCAGGGTCGCCAACAGAATCATCTCGATCGAAACGATGGCACCGTGTTCGTCGCGAAACAGTCGTTGAATGGTTCTCATAAGATCACTTTTGTTGTTAGTACTTTTCCTGATGACTTCCCTGGTATCTTCATTCGGAATACAACTCGTGAGGAAATCCGCCTCGCCACAATGCCAACGAACGGCCGGCATGAGTCAGAAACGTATAGTTCTTCCTGACGTTCGCTTCGTCCATCTTTTCCAGTTCAACAACCATCCACTGCCCTGCCCTGATCAACGTCTCGCGGGGCGGTAGCAGGTGCTCGGGGGCCATCGCCCACCACTCCATCGCATGACTCGTCGCCAAAAATCGACTGCCCTGCTCCCAAAGTGCCTTGATCTCGCCAATCGGCTCGCCGGGCCAGGTTCGGTCCCAGTAACCTTCCTGCGACTGACTGGCAACGAGCAGTCGCGTCGCCTCGAGAAGATGCGCATCAACGGCGGATCGCGTTTCGTCACTGAACAGTCGCGTTTTATCTAGATCAATCCGTCGAAGCATGACGAGCGAGAACAGACGGTGCCCACCGTAACAGACACCCTGCCCAAACTGCTGACGCATGATTCGTTTCGCAAGCCGGTCAAAGGTGACTTCCTGACCTTCAATCGACCGAAAGGAATTTGCATCCGCGGCGTACAATCCCCACAGGATCGCGGTCCATTCATACTCACGTTGATTGAGTGAAAACTGCTGAAGAGAACGCTCGACAATTGTCCTCATTTCAATCGGACCAATGCGCGAGGCAATTTTGTAGTCCAGTGGCAAGCCAACTTCCGCCAAAGTCGCCAGGGTATGATCCACATGACTGGAAGATGCGGATCCTTCCTGGGTGCGATAACGAGGCCCCGTCGCCGTTAACATCACAAGCGGTCTGGCTTTCTCACCCCAGCACGCCTTGTAGGTTCCATCTTCCGTCAACAACGCCAGCATCTGATGGCCACTGAGGAACCTTTCATCAAGCCTCGCGGGCAAGCCCCACATTCGCAGTGCATGGTCGACATGATTGATTTTCGGCTGGTGCTGATTTTCAAAACGAAGCTTCTTCAGAACCATTACCAGTTGCTCATCAGTAATGATTCGGCTGTCGTTCCACGTCGGACGAATCGCAACAGGTTCGTTATTCAGACGCGGGGTCGCAGGAAGCGTGCTGCGTTCATCACTGCCCAGCAGTGCCAACAATCCCAATGCGGGCAGCAGGATCAATTGAATGGTTACGAAACGGCTCATCGAAGTCGCCTCCCTGCAACCGGCAACTGGTTCTTACTGGCAGTTGCGGTCGGCAATCGCCACTCGTTCGCGAGTCCGGCGTTTACAGCGATCATGGCAGTCGCCGATTCGTAGACCAGTCGCCAGTCGCCGCCAGTCCTCATGATCTCAGCCGCCAATCGCGATTGGCGTTTACGATCAATCACCAGTGTAGAAACGCGATACTTGTCGACGAGCAGATCCCAGCCCTGATCTCCCTCAAAGATTTTCCAGTAGTCTCGCTGCACCGACGCAGGAAAACCTCCCAGCCTGGAAGTTACAAACGGCCGGCGGTCAGAATGAGAATGCCAGTGCAGCCAATCGGACCAGTCGAAGGGCGAAAACACCAGCCCGTTTGAAATTGCATTGTCGAGATCGCCCTTTGGTACGTTCGCAAAGAACTCACCGACTTCATAAGGCACACTCTCTTCGTAAAGTCGATGAACTGGTCTCCCCTTGGAGCCGAGCACAGGGTTCGCCGTCGGAGAGAAGGCAAAACCGAACCAGATCAGCAGCAGGCAAATCAGTGACCACGCGAAGAGAAGCGGTCGCCGTTCCAGTTCGACTTGTGATTCTGCAGGGAAACTTGAGCCTTGCGGCGTGGCACGCTTTGTCAATTCTCTCGCGGCTTGCAAATCGGCGCCGCCTCGCAAATGACGGGCGACAAAAAACATCAACACCGGAGCAAACCAGTAAATACAACTTGCATGAAGAGCCGTCAGCACCGTGAGCGTGACCGTAATCACGACTTCGTAAACTCTTACCGTCCAGCGACGGTAGAGCCAGAGCATCACGAGGGAAAACAACAGAAAACCGAACAGAGCCCCAGATATGGTTGAGAGCCGCAGCCCGTAGCTGCCACCAGCCACGGACCAAATCGGCCCCTGCGTATCGAATGTGACCAGGCTCTTCCAGAGATTGAATCCCGCAGGATTCAGAAACGTCGCCAGCACAGCGAGCTCCGTGAGCAGAATCCATTGCTGAAAATCGCGATCGTCAATCAACTTGCCCGTTTGATGACGACTGGAACCCGCAAAATCGACGACGCGCTCTATCGCGACTGAAACAACAAACCCAACCAGAATGGCAACGCCGATCAAATGCGAAATATCGAGGTTTGCCCAGAGTACAAACAAACTGAAGATCCCGATGACTCGCCATCGCTCCAGGCCGGACTGGGAATGCACTTTCAAGTCGCCGTCATCCTGCAGCTGAATCATGGGCCACAGGAGAACAAACAGCGACGGTAAAACCAATCCGCCCAATACCTGACTTCGTAAGGCTCCCAGCCCGAATGACCAGTAAACCGCCGTCGCGAGAGTCGCCGCTAAAGCGAATCGCTTGCGACCCGATGCCTGCAGGAAAATCCAGAACCACAATCCCAGTGAGAATGTGGTTGCGATCGCCATCACCGAGCTGATGACTTCCGGGTGAATGTTGGCCGCGAATGCAATGGCTACATCCGACAGCCACGAAGTCGCCGTGAATGGCATTCCATCGGCCAGTTCAGCGGACGGCACCTCCGTCGGTATTCGACCATGATCGAGAATCCACTGGCCACGGTTCGCGTGTTCCCAGGTTTGGTAAGCAGAAAGTGGCAGATGATTCACCAGCAGGAACATCGTGGCAAATGCCGCTACCACGATCGCGTGCTGGAACTTCAGGGCAAACCGTGTATCCAACACCGGCTCGAGCCGCGATGCCAAGTCCGGCACGGGCACTGTGTGGAGCGGTGATTGTTGGGTTCCGGTCGACATCTATTTGTTGAGTGTGTTTGAGTTTTGGTGTTCTAGTTGCGTGGTTCTTTCCCCAGCTGAACGGGACGAACTCAAGCGTTATCCAGAGCCCCGACAACATTGCGGGAGGATCGAAACGGCGCAGGCTTCGTACTGTTTGCCGGAGAAATCAACGCAGTAGTTCGCGAGAAGATTTGGAATCGGTGTCTGATCCGTTTCCACAATCAACACCGATTGAACCGTGCCGGCGTCCGGCAAGGAACCAAGGTGGTCGCTAGTCAGCGTTGCGTCTCCGAAGGAACCAGTGATCCCCGTCGAATCCTGCAGCACGAGACGTACGCCGGGCCCCAGACTGATACCGTGTACCGCGAGGAAATCGTCGACTGCGTTGGTTACATCGTCGTCGTCGCAATAGTCACCAGCCGCAACCCGTGCGGCTTCGAAAGCCGCCGCCTGAATCGTGTTGTCAACAACCAGGACCGTGGCAAACTGAATGCCGGCAATCAGGGCAATGATCAGTACAGGCATCACGAGAATAAACTCGAGTACCTCAATGCCACGACGGTCCTGCCGACGTATGCTACGTCGACTTGCGCAACGCCCACGCGAAACGCGCGAACGCCGATTGCTGCGCGGCAATTTCGCGAAGCTTGCGAAGTTTCCACAAGGCGAGACGATCATGTGATGGATGCAATCGCATTCGCCAGATCCAGAAGCTCACTGATCAGCGCACTCCGGACCGTCGCGAGACCCGCGATGACTCCGATGCCCACGATCGTGAGCAGCAGTAGATATTCAACGAACACCCCGCCTTGGGTGTCCTGAATCAATTGTTGGCAGCGCGTGCCTTGCCTTCGCGCCAAAAGCACGAAGGATCGCCACGAATTCCATTTCATCATCGCAACTCCTTTGCGACCGCGCAATCATTGCGCGGATGACAGCGAACCGACAGGGATCATCCCTGATCAATTTTTTCGGAATCGAACGCCGTGAGGTCCAGTCGGCTGACGGTTGAAAGGGTATACCGGCAAGATCGTCGTCTACCTTTTCCATGTGGACTGGAGGCTGACGGTCGTGCGGGGATACCGAGACAGTCTTGACCCCATCAACCCAGACGGCGATCAAAATCGTCAGGATCATCCCCCAAAACGGCATCGCCGACGCCGTTTGCGGGAGCAACTGTGCGACAGAACAGGCAAACGAGCCGAATAACATCAGGTAGCCGAACAAGGACGTTCAGCTGTTCGTCGCCAGCCGGATGATCCGGCTGAACACCCGCGTCTGGCGGGGTAGGCAGGCAACCATGCTCCCGGAATGGAATCGCAAGAAACGCGGCATCGCGACTCTCTGGACGATCCTGACGCTTGGCATTTTCGTCCTTCTGATTTGCTACGTCGTGGAAGCCGGACGGCTTTTTCTGGCTCGGCAGCAGCTGGTCACTTCTCTTGAATCTGCCGCAATGGCTGCCGCCAAAGACTGGTGTCAAACGCGACCTGAGGATGGCACATTGGGCTCACGCCAAGTCGCGATCGACTTTGCCGCCGCGAATCCAGTTCTCGGCCAAACCGTGACGTTGGACACAAACTTCGCTCCCGGCGACTTACCGAACGAAAACGCATCCTGCGATGGCGACCTTGTTTATGGCGCACTGAGCAAAGAGAGCCCGGAGGTCGTGTTTGACACGACACAACCTGCCGGCTGTGGTCTGAAAGACGGACCGAATGCCGTCGCGCTGGATCGAGTCAGCGAAACCGGTTGGCAAACCGTCAACCTCTGTGGTCGCAGTTACGAATGCATGATCGTGGTGGCCACTCCCAACTATGACGCAGCGACCACACCGTCCGTCGTTCGCATTCGCGATACCGGCAGTAGCAGTTTCGACTTCTTTGTTCAAAACACCACGACGGGTGCGCCAGAGCCCAATATTCCTGTCAACTTTATCGTCATGGAAGCCGGCGTATACACGGCGGCCGACGGTATGAAGATGGAAGCCAACAAGTACGAATCGACCGTCACCGACCGGAGTGGAAGCTGGGTCGCCGAAAATCAACCGTACGGCCAGGCCTATGCGAATCCTGTCGTGATTGGCCAGGTGATGTCGTTTCGCGATCCCGACTGGTCGGTGTTCTGGAGTTTTGGTGGCGGCAATCGGGCGACGCCGGCTGGCGCCAACCTCTTTACCGGTAAACATGTTGGAGAAGACCCGGACACCACACGGGCAGATGAGACGATAGGTTACATCGTCTTCGAAGCCGGTTCGGGACACATGAATGGGCTGCCCGTTTTTGCTGGCCAGACGCCGGACATCGTTCGGGGCGTCGGCAATTCGGCTGGCTTTACCGCGTCGATCCCCAGTGGCGATCCGTGCCGCTACGCCGTTGCCAGCCAGACGGGAGAAGCCGGTGGGAATGGTAGCTTTGTCTTTCTCAACGGGCCAGATCCTGTTTCATCAGCAGGCGTGAACCTCATCCTCGACGAAGATCAACTAAGAGACAACGAGCGTTCGCACACGACCGAAGTCGTCAATTACGTCACCTTCGGCGGGCCTTGCGTGGTCCGCGCACGAGCCACGATCGAAGTCCCATGGCTGTGCGACAACTTTCTCGGCTGCAGCCTGCCGACCACGACCCTGTCGGCAGAAGTCATCGCCTGGCACGATTGCGACAGCGATTGCCCGAAGACACTTTGCGTTGACCGGTTCATTTGCCCGTAGACAAATGAACGATGGAAAACAAAGCCGACGGGCCGGGCGTTTACTGACCGATGCAGTAAAGTCGCTCTTTTCGATCGCCATCCCTGTCGGCGACTCGCATGATTAACCGATTTTTTGATACGGCGATGGAAGCGAACATTTCTTCTTCCAGCTGATTTTCGGCTACAAGATCAAACGCTTTCCGACTGGGGCGAACGACCCACGTCTTTCCTTTCTCGTTGGTGAAGTACAACTTGCCGCCAGCGTAGACGGGCGAGGCGCTTTCGGGCCCTTCCAGTCGTTCGCGCCAAAGCTGTTCTCCCGTTGTCGCATCCCAACAGTACAGGATGCCGCCTTCTGCAAATCCATACAGGCAGTCGTCAACGAGAATCAGCGATTGCTCATAACACTTGATATTGTTCTCCCAGAGCACTTCACCCGAGCCATCGGCCTTTACCGCAAGTGTCTGCTTGACGGGATAGCCGCCGCTTGCATAGACAATCGGCTGACTCGGATGTGAGATCATCGTGCCACACGTGACTTGCCACTTACTATCCACCGACCACAGCTCCTCTCCCGATTGCGGATCGTAGCTGCTTACCTCATTGCTGCCGGAGATCAAAAGCTGCTCACGGCCATCGACATTTACAACGACCGGTGTGCCGTAGCTTGTTTTTCTCGGGCGACTGATTTTCCAGACAGTTTCGCCATTCTCAGGGTTGAGGGCGATCACAAACGGGTCGGCTTCACTTTCCGCGGTGACGATCAGCTTGCCATCGTGAACGATGGGCGATTGTCCGAATCCAAACTGATACTGAGCCGGAACCCACGGGCCAATCTCTTTCTGCCAGACAGTCTTTCCGTCGAACCCCAGACAGCTGACATGCACCGCATCATCATTGCAAAATACGGCAAAGGCGCGCTCGCCCAACACCGCGACCGTTGGCGAAGCCTGTGTGTTCTTTGGATGCTGCTTTGCAAATTTCACTTTCTCGTGGCACAGCGTGTTCCATAACTGCTTTCCGGATGCCAGGTCATAACACAGCACCGACTGGTTGCCCTTTCTCTCATCGGCAGTCGTCAGAAAAATTTTCCCGTCGGCCAGAATGGGCGACGAATGACCTCTTCCAGGAACGTCGGCCGACCAGACTACGTTCTCCGACTCTGACCACTTTGCAGGAGTGTTGATCGCGTCGGCAGATGTTGCATGCCCATTTCCGGATGGTCCCCGCCATGACCATTCGACTTCGGCAACACAGGTCGCGAGGAAACACGAAGCCAACACAAACGAAGAGGTTAGCCATTTGAATACGGAATATCTGGAGCAGTCGGTCATTCGTTGCCTGTTTCAATTTCTCGTAGTGATCGGGATCTATCGGGCGAAATTCGCACTCGTTAGAAGACTACATGGAAAATTTGATCGTGTCGATAATCGTCACGCAAAACACCGCCAGGACTGAAAATCAGCCGGATCGGCGAGCCCTTTCGTAATCCTCCCGACCTAATCCCGACGTAATCCCAATGTAGTCCGGAAGTAATCCCGACAACACCAATGAAAAAAGGCGGACGTACCCAGATGGATACGTCCGCCAACCGTTTGTCGACTGCAGGGCTTCGCTTACAGCTCGTCGTCTGGACCACCGTCGAATGTGATGCAGTTGTCTGCAGCAGCGGCGATGTCATCCGCGTCGTCACACCAGTCAGTCATGTCAACATAGTCGCTACCGCATGTGCTTCCGGAGTGACCAACTACACCGAAGAACGAGTAGCACTGGTTAAGGTCCTGAACCGCACCAGCGACATCGGACAATTCCGAAACGACTGCATCGCGGACAGCAGTCAAACCGGTGATCAAGCCAATAACGGCGATCGTGGCAATCAAAATCAATTCAATCGAAACGATAAAGCCGGCTTCGTCGTTCCACATTCTATTAGCAACGTGATTCATTTCTTGTGTTCCCTTTGGAGTTGGAGACTGTTCTCATTGCCCTTTCACACCGCTGACATTGCCAAAGGGCAGTCGTGTGCGAGCCGTCGTCGAATCACCAAAAACTAGGTTGCCGTTTGGAACGACTGGATAAAAAATTCCTGTTTAGGGTTCGCCACAATGGGGGATAGGTAGCGTCAAAACCCGAGCCAACCGGGAAGGCAGGATTAGCGCAGCACCGGGCGACAATCAATCGCGCCAACCCATTTCTCTCGAACCCCGCCATGGGGCTAAATTAGGGTGAACCCCTTGAAAAAAAGATGCAGGCGCGAGTTGGTATCCTGTGATCAGCTACACGACCACCGGGGATGCGGACAACTCCGCATCGAACGCGTGCAAGCCGCCGACCAGGGCCGGTTCTGCTAACATCACGACCACGACAGAAATTCCGACAACCGATGTATGAACAGACAGCGAATGAATTGCCCATCCAGCCCCGCAGTGAAAAATTGTAACCGTTCACGCGGGCAAGGGTCTGGCTCAATTTTTTGGCGGCAAGCTGGCTTATTTCGCTTTGCGGACAAACGCCGAAAATTTATGCCTGACCCTCTCGAACCCGGAGGGAATGTCAATATCCGTGAACGGTTACGGAAAAATTGAAATGTCGCGTGCTCCCTTCCAATGGCTGATGCGATGCTGGGCGATCTCTTCGTTGGTTCTGTTTGGGCTCACGTGGCGACTCTGGGTCGGGCAACCGGCGTTCCCACAGATTCCATTTTTCGAAACGTTTGTCGAAATTCCAGCCCTGGTTGACCGGTGTCTATTCCCTGTCCTCCTGATCTGCCCGTTCGGCGTTCTCATTGCGAAAGCAGTCAAAACACAACGCCGATTCGCCCTCGGATTCGCTATTTGTTGCGTGATGCTGGTCTTACTTGATCAAAATCGACTTCAACCGTGGGTTTATCATTTTCTGATTATCGCGAGCCTGTTCTTTTGCCTTTCAAAAAAAGCAGCCTCCAGAGCGTTGCGGTGGGTCGTAATCAGCATTTACGTCTATTCCGCAGTTAGCAAGTTTGACTATCAGTTTGTCCAGTCGGTGGGCGCGCAGATGCTGACCGCAATTTCAGATTCATGCGGTATCGTCATTGAGAACAATGGGACTCGAAGGTGGCTGGTCCTGGGATTCCCGCTGGGAGAGCTTCTCGTTGGTGGCTTGCTGACTTTTCGAAAAAGCCGCCTACTGGGAGTGATCGCTGCCGTTGCCCTTCACCTGGGTCTCGTGTTGATACTCGGGCCTTTCGGCTTGAATCACCAATGGCCCGTGTTGATCTGGAACCTGTTTTTTGTGGTTCAAGCCGTCATCCTTTTCTGGATTGTGAACGACAAGTCCGAAGCCGATGTCTTGCTGCCTGAAGATGAGGTCGAGCCGCAACTACAGGACCAACCCGCTAACAGGCCAGTACCAGACACGCCAACACCCTGCCCATTCCCCAGGCTGGGATGGGCCATTACTGCCTTTGCAATTCTGTTTCCGCTCACGCAACCCATCGGGATCTGCGATCATTGGCCAGCGTGGGAGGTATATGCTCCCAGAACAAGTCGGGCCGAGTTGAAAAGCGGCATCGGTTCCGAACGTTCCATCGGCCAATTGTCCCTTGATAGCTACGGCGTTCCAATCTATCCACAAGCACGTGTGCAGTTTGCGATCGCCCGGGCAATCGCGCAAAAGGGAAAATTACCATGCGAGATTCGCGTTTACAGTGAATCGGATCGCTGGACGGGAGAACGGGCTGTGAAGCAGTTAACGGGCGACCAAATCGAAATGCATGCGGATCATTATCGGCTGAACATTCGACCACGATGGTTTCCCGCCGTTCGCTAGAGCGCATTCAACTTTGGTGTGGCGTCATTTCGTCTCTCTCGGCCGGGATTCACGTCGCCCGAGACGCTCACGTCCGTCGGACACCGACCGGTTGAACGCATGAAGACTGGAATCCATCGTGTTCCCAGAACGGGGCAAACCCTGCCGATCCCAAACCTCTCGTTCTGGGGGGAGAGCTACACTTCAGAGTAAACAACTAACCCAAACCGCTCCATGAATTCACCTCCCGGCAAAGAACCGCTCGAATCAGCCCAGCTTTTGCAACTGGTCCTCGATACGATTCCGCAAAAGGTCTTCTGGAAAAACATCGATTCCAGGTACCTCGGCTGCAACCAACTCTTCGCAAGCGATGCAGGTTTGTCGTCCCCTGAGCAGATTGTCGACCTGACGGACTTCGATCTGCCGTGGACTGAAGAAGAGGCCGAGTTCTATCGCGAGTGCGATCGTCGTGTCATGGATCGCAACCAACCCGAGATTGGAATCATTGAGTCGCAGCGCAACAACCAGGGAAACAAAACTTTTCTCGAAACGAACAAGGTGCCACTACTCGATGACAATGGGCAGGTCATAGGGATTCTTGGAACGTATCACGACATTACGAAAATCAAGGAGGCGGAACTGACGCTGCAACAGGCACACGATCTCATGGAACAACGCGTCAAGGATCGCACAGTTGAGCTTCAACATCTCGCACAGCACGACGCACTAACAGGATTACCCAACCGCTCATTCTTCATGTCCCAGCTTGAAAAGGTCGTTGCGTCTGACTTGCCATTTGGGCTACTGTTTGTTGACGTTGACCGATTCAAAACAGTCAATGACAGCCTTGGTCATGGCGCCGGCGACAAATTGTTGATTGAGGTTGCCCGGATCCTTGAACGGGCAACTCGCGACTCGGACACCGTCGGCCGATTTGGCGGTGACGAATTCACCGTCTTGCTGCGTGGTGTTCAAAATGACGACGAAGTCGCACACGTCAGCAAACGGATTCAGGAGATGTTCACAGAATCTGTCGAGCTCAAAAGTTACCAGCACGCCATTTCGGCAAGCATTGGCTGCGTTGTTGACCTGAAGAAAGTATACAAATCAGCGGGCGATATCCTCAGAGACTCCGACATCGCGATGTTTGAGGCCAAACGAGCCGGCAAGGCATGTTTCAAGATGTTCTCCCAGGACATGCTCATGGAGGTTAGCGAAAAAATCGCTCTTGAGCAGGAGATCCGCCAAGGACTTGTTAACCGCGAGTTCTTCAACGCCTACCAGCCGATTATCGACCTCCGCACCGGGCAGTTGACCGGGTTCGAAGCCCTGGTGCGTTGGCAAAACAAGGCAAGAGGACTGATGCCGCCTGGTGACTTCCTCCCTCTCGCCGAAGAAACCGGACTGATTATTGAAATCGGCGAACAAGTGGTTCGCCAGGCCTGCGATCAGCTTTGCAACTGGAGGAAAGAGTTTCCGGATCTGACCAGGACGATGTCAATCAGCGTGAACGTTTCGATCGTGCAGCTGCTATGGGAAGACTTCCCGACATTCCTCGAAGCAATTCTCACAACGCACGGGCTGGCCCCGAGCGACATCAACCTTGAGATCACTGAGAGTATGATTCTGGACAAACAGGAAGACGTCAAAGAAGTCGTCGAGGAGCTCAGCGAACGGGGGCACAAGATGATGCTGGACGATTTCGGCACCGGCTATAGCTCTCTGAGCTACCTTCACAAGTTTCCAATCGATACGCTAAAGATTGACAGATCGTTTATTGAAGGAATTGACGAAAACCATAACAGCCAGGCGATCGTAAAAACCGTTTTGGGCCTCGCCGAACTATTGAACATGAAGGTCATTGCAGAAGGCGTGGAAACAGCCAACCACGAAGAATGCATAATGAGCTTGGGCTGCACTTATGTGCAGGGATATCGGTACGCAAAGCCAATGGACCGGAAAGAGGCCAAAGAATACCTGGCAACCTACACGATGGCCGCCAGGCAGGAGTCGGTCGCAGACGCGGACTACTATCGCTGATTTCGCCTGCGGCCCACCGCTCGGATATCAGGCGAACTCAGGGAGCTTCAGAGAACTTCAAGAATCTCATGATCCGGAACATTGTCGACCAGTTCAACATGCCCCATCTTCGTGGGAAGAACCAGTCGAATATTCCCCTGGTCGGCTTTCTTGTCGCGTCTCATCAACTCGAGGAGCTCATTTGAATCGAGCGCCGCGTCCAGCTCCACCGGCAGTTCAAACTGCCGAAACAAAGCCGCCTGTCGATCAGCCATTTCGGCATCAATCCGCTTCAAATTCACCGAAAGACTCGCGGCGCACTGCATGCCCATCGTGATGGCTTCGCCGTGCAGATACTTTTCGTACTTCGTTGCCGACTCGACCGCGTGACCAAACGTGTGACCGTAATTCAGAATGGCGCGACGCCCCGAAGTTTCGCGTTCGTCTTCCTCGACGACATCCGCCTTGATCTGACAACAAGTCGAAACGATATGCTTCAGCGTCCCGGGCTCGTGAGCCCGAATTTTTTCGACATTTGTTTCGATGTACTCGAAGAACTCTGCATCCGCGATGACGCCATATTTGATGACTTCGGCCATTCCCGCGCGGCCCTGCCTGACCGGTAGTGAATCCAGCAAACTCAAGTCGATCAAAACGTACTGCGGTTGCCAGAACGCACCGACGATATTTTTGCCGCCTGGCAAGTTGATACCGACTTTGCCACCAACACTGCTGTCCACCGTGGCGAGAAGCGTTGTCGGTATCTGCACAAACTTCAAACCACGCGCGAACGTCGCGGCAATGAAACCGGCCAGATCCCCGACGACACCACCACCCAGCGCGATGATGGTTGTCTGCCTGTCAATTCGTTCGGCCAGCAGCTGGTTCCAGATCGCCGTCGCCTGCTCCACCGACTTGCTGGGTTCCCCAGCCGGAACGGTAACCAGCGTCGCGTTGACTCCGGCAGCATCCAGCGAACCAATGAGCGGTTCCGCGTAGAGCGGCGCCACGTTGCTGTCACTAATCACGACCGCACGACGCAATCCGGAAATTCGTCCGAGGATGCGGGCACCGGCATCTGGCAGAATGCGATGCCCGATTTCGATATCGTATCCGCGATCGTCGAGCCCAACGCGGACGGTACTTATATCTTGCGTCACTTACTAACCGGCGACTCGCGCGACGTCATCCGCGGTCACATGGATGGTCCGGCAAAACCCGGTGTGCATGCGAACGTATTCAAGATTCGCCGCATTCTCGGCGTCGGCGTGCAGCTTTTCAGCAATCTTCTGCTTCTCGCGAGGATCCATTTCCTGATACTCTTCCGGCCATTCGGTCGTGGTCTCTACGATTAGTGCTTCGCGATAAGGGTCAAACTTGTCAGGCATATCCTGGCTCCGGCGGTTGCGTCGCAGTTGCGACGACGGTCAATTCTCTGCAGTATCTCAGTCGGCTGATCTTTCCGATCGACGACCTTTATATAATACGGTCCGCGGCGCTGGTGTAAAAAGGCCCAACAGGAACGGGATGATGACAGAATCGACAAATAATCAGGGCAA
The DNA here is from genome assembly GCA_938040995.1 of uncultured Pirellulaceae bacterium. Lineage (GTDB taxonomy): Bacteria > Planctomycetota > Planctomycetia > Pirellulales > Pirellulaceae > CALHZT01. The sequence goes on from CALHZT010000079.1 coordinate 13,477, forward strand.
TACAGCTTCCGGACCCGGGCCGGCACCAACCGGTGACTCAGGTTCAGGCAAAGCCCTGATTATCGGCATTGTTCTCGTCGCCCTGCTAATGTCGGGATACGCGTGGTGGCACCAAAAGCAAAAGGGCCGCCGCACGCTGGAATTTTGGGGCAGTCGAATTGCACTGCGATTGCGGTACGGCAAAGAAATCGAGTTGCTTCAGCTGACTTCGCCCAAAACCTCTGATGAGTCCACCAGCGGCAACACGCTGGAGATCGACGGTCAGTCGTGGGGAATCGCCCAGTCGAAGATGATCAGCAAGGCGAAGGGCCTGGTTCACGCAAGGCAGGCGCTGGTGTTCGATCCGAGTTACGAATGGAACGCGACACCGCACGAGCCGCCGGTTTGGCAGTATGCGCTCCGGTTCACAGATGAAGTGAAAGGCGAATCCGCTTTGGAAGCGACGACAAACGAACAGTCAAAAGGTGTCGTGCTACTTTTTGACCTGGAGCACTCGGTGGCAGGAACCGCCGATGGTTCGCGGACGGTACAGATCACGATCGCCGATGGGCTGAGAACGTTCTTCGAAGAGAACCTTGAGTGAATTCACCTGGTCTCACTTAATAAAGAAACGAGAAGAGTTTAAGCGATGGCGAACTGGCGATCACCAGTGATTTTGTGCATCATCGCATTGGCGTTGGCATCTCCCTCGCTATTTGGAATCGGTTACTGTCTCTACTGGCCAGTGCCAGGCAATGACACCGGGTTGGCCATGGCGAGAATCCCCGTACTACTCGTATCAGTAGCCGGCCTTGTACCTTCGGGCCTGCTGTTCTTGCGTGCCATTTGGCTAGGCATCACGAACAATGAACCAAAAAACGACTTACCGCCAAACCCAATCCACGCGCGGACACGCGGCAACGACACAACACAATAAGGCTCTGGGTCTTTGGCTTTGGTGGACAAAAAGTCGCCTTTCGCTCCGCGAAAGCAGCGTCGCGCAATATGCCACCTACAAGTCTGCTACAATGTGAAAGGTCACATTGCTCCATCGAACCCAATTCCGACTCACTTTATTGCAATCTGCGAATCAAAATGGCGAACTCAATTCCAACCAAAATTGACGGCCTCTGCGTCATCGAATTCTCGCACGATCTTGGCGACCACTGCTTTGCCATCTGCTTCGAACCCACTACGAACACATTCCGAACTCTTATCTGCGACCACCAGTGGTCACCGCAGAAGACCTTCAGTGCAACGACGCTCATGGATGCGAGATGTGTTCCGCTGCAGAAACTCGGCGTGGAACCGGAGTGGCAAGCTGCATCGATTGCCGAAGAGCGCCAGATCGGGCTCGCTCAGAAGTACTTTACAATCAGCCTCTTCACCGCATTCGGCTTGTCGGTCCTTCAACTCTTCATCGGCGATTCAATGCTGTCCTCGGTGATCGCGTCATGTTGTGTTTTCGTAGCAATAGTGAGCGCGGTCGCTATCTGGATCCTGGTCGGAATTATTGGATTCAAGAACCGTGGATCTCTCTATGCAGTCACGCATGTCACACTTACCGCACTGTTGACTCCCGTCTTTTTCTGTGGGCTTTTCCTTCTTCCAGCCGTCGTGCTCGGCGACGCCAGGCGACTTCACGAATGGGACTTCAATGAAGGACTTGAACCGGTTCAATAACAAGTAAGGATTCTGCGGAAGAACCAATGAAAAAGGCAATCATCTTTCTCACCGCCCTGAACCTCTTTGCTACCATCGTCCTCGGTGATGAATCTGCAGCTAAAGGTATTGCAACAATTCTTGCTGCAACAAAGGAAACTCAAAAAGATCGCGACGAGTCAAAGCTGGTTCAAGTAACGACCGAACCATTCCAGATGTCGGTTGATTCAACGACGTTGTGCAGATTGATACCAGCCACAGACAGCCTTCACGACCGCTTTTATTGCCACATTTTTGTCAACAAGATCGGAAAACTCGCTCTTCTCAAGGGTAGCAAACATCCTGCTGGCTCGATCATCGTAAAAGAGAAACTCCGAAAGGCCGACTCCATAGCGCCCGAGCTGTTTACTGTCATGCGAAAAATGCACGCCGGCTACGATACTGATCACGGCGACTGGGAGTATTCCATCGTCTCAATCGTTGACGGCAAACACAAACTTTTCTCCAGGGGCAAAACAAAATCTTGTGTCGCTTGCCATGAGAGCTACTCCGATACCGACTACGTTACGCGTTCATACCTACCCAAACTGAACACCGACATCGAGCCCAAAGTCCGCGACTACGGTAAGGCTGCAAAGCAAACCGAAGAATAGCCCTCTGGCATCCAAAGCGTCATCTCATCTCCTCCACGAGTCCTCGAATGACATCGGTACCGTACGTTGACTACGTCGTGCTAAACGCCAAACGGAAGTTAAAGCGAGACGAGTTTCCGGGAAATCTTCCGTTCACTATTGATCTGGATTTTAAATTCCGCTCACCAGTCACTTTCTTCGTTGGTGAAAATGGCACCGGGAAATCAACTCTTCTGGAGGCCATGGCGGTGCTGGCTCGATTGCCAATTTCCGGAGGTGGGCTAAATGAAGTCGATTCAAAATTCGCTTTCGCTGAAGAGAGCGTTCTGGCAAAGTCGCTGAATCTTGCCTTTATCAAACAACCCAAAGACCGATTCTTTTTTCGCGCCGAAACGCAGGCTTATTTTGCATCTCTTCTGGCACAGCGGGGTGACGAACCTGGCTTTGCTGGCGACCCATTCGGTCGGTACGGTGGACGTTCGCTGCACGAAATGTCACATGGCGAGGCATTCTTGTCCATTATGCAAAATCGCTTCGATCGTGGACTGTATTTCCTGGACGAGCCGGAATCTGCACTTTCGCCGCAGCGTCAACTGACGTTGCTTGCATTGATCTATCACCTGGTCCATGACAAGGAATGCCAGTTCTTTATAGCCACGCATTCGCCCATCTTGCTGACGTTTCCTGATGCGGACATCATCTCGTTCGACGAGGAAAGGCTACAACGTGTCGAGCTAGATGACACATCCCATTACCAGGTAACCAAAGGCATACTCGACAACCCGGAAATGTACTGGAAACACCTGACTGATTCGCCAGACAGTGGATAACAAATACCTGTCTTTGAACGCCAACCCTCAATTTTGCCAACATTCAGACTTCATAACATCAGCACCATGGCTAGTACGCGAAATCCAGTAAAGTCAATCTTCATAGCACTGGTTTGCGCTGCACCCGGCCTGGCGTGGTTCGCAAAAACAGGCGCGACGCAGGCGCTCGTGATCGCTTGCCTTGGTGGATTCGTCGGCTTTTGCCTGTCACTTCCAGAAGTGTCGGCATCACGCGTTGCTGGAGGAACTGCAGCAATGATCATCGGACGTAATCTGCCAATGCATATGCAGGACGGAGTCTGGGACTATTTTGTCGGAGACGATCCGCAACGAATGACGCCTGATGAAATTGTCCAGGGCATCATTCAATATGCAAACTCCAATGGCATCGACGAATTGCCCGATACAGGAAAGCAAATTGCGCTAATCGTCGATGCAGAATCAGCAGCCGACTTTGGCGACCTTCCGGCATTCGTGCAGGAACTGCCGGAACACCACCTTGCCTTGATGCACGACCGTTATCGGCGAATGGGCGCTACCGACATCTCTTCGGAGCTTGACGCAATGTCCAGAACAGGGGACGCAAGCAGACTATCGCAGCTGATATCAGACAGGACTGGATACGACTTTGAATCAGTTTGCGATTTATTGAAGCAACCTTAGAACTTGACGCCAGAGCGCCACAATCCCCGCCTATCAAACCTGCATAGCGTGCTTCTCCGTGCCGATCACGCCTTGGCGTCAGTAAACGCTGCTTCAGCTTCCACTTCAACTTTCTTGGGCATCGCAACTGCAAGGATCGCGCCCGTCACTACGCCAAAAAGTTGCGCCCAATTGGCGATCTTGATATCGTTGCCGATCGTATCGTTTGCCAACTGATCAACACTTCCCGCCAGGCCAATCGAAAGCAAAATCATCAGCACGGCCAGCGGCGCAATCTTCGGTCCTTCGTTTGGCTTCGTCACCATTCTCACGCTAATAAATGCCAACAAGCCAGAAACGGCTCCGGATAATCCACCGAACAGCGGCCAGCCATCACACAGATACTGGCCGATGTTGCCCGCAATTGCGCACAAGAGAAGAATCAGTGCCATCCGTGCCGTATTGTTCCGTACTTCGAAAATACGCCCCAGTTGAAAGAGGAAGAACAGATTCAAACCAATATGCGCCAGCCCAAAGTGTAGAAACGATGGAGTCACCAATCGCCAGAACTCGCCACGACGAATGTCCGTCATGCCGTCCGCGGAATCCTGCCAGGCGGCTTCGTTCACGCGATGCGGATTGCAAAACGCAAAACTCTCCATGCTGATACTTCGCATGTTCGAGCCAAACTGAGTCGTAAAAAAGACAAACATGCAGATGTAGATGATCGTCATCGTAAGCGGCGCCCGCTTCGTCATCTGAGCCATCGTGAGAGGTTGCTGAGTCGCGACCGAATCGGCGGTCGCGTCGGTAGCCGAACCGGCCCCCGTTTCAGTAGCGCCTTGAACGCTGCCCGCCGACTTGCCCCGAACCGCCTCGTCCGCCTTGCGGATCAGCAACTCCTGCGCCTGTTTTCTGGCGGCTCGAATCGGCGCAGCCTTTTCTTCAAACTCCGGTTGAGTCGGATCGGCCAGAAAATTCTGCAACAGTTCACGCGACTGGACCAGCGAATCTTCGTCTCGCACCCAGATTGCCCACTCCGAGCCCTGAGAATCATTGATCGCATCTATTTTATTCGCCGCCAAATAGTCAACGAAAAGTTGCGCTTTCTCAAGATCTGGAATCGTACCGATATGACGCATGAACTGGCTTTCGTGGATGCAAGCGACAGGCAGCATGCCCGTCGTGGATTTTCAAAATAACTCTCTCAGCATGCTTCGGGCACAGCGTAACTGGAAATGGAACTGGACTCACAAAAGTTCCGTTCGCAACGAACGACCGTTCGTCTGAATTCTTGCGAATCCAGCCACCCGAAAACAGGATGCGTCAAAGTACTAGTAAATAGGCGCCGGGGGAATTCGTATAGGCCACTGGCAACAGTTTTCCCTATACTTTTGGCGAGTACGCAATTTGAGCAACTGGCCGGTCCCCCGTGGGTTCGGCGGCAGGACGCATTTCGTTGAGTGGGTAAGGAGTCCCCATGCGCACGATCGCAATTATCAATCAGAAGGGCGGCGTTGGAAAAACAACGACTGCGGTGAATCTGAGCGCGGCGCTGGCGGAATCTGGCAAGCAGGTCTTCCTGATCGACCTCGACCCACAGGCTCACGCATCCTTGCACCTTGGCGTGATTCCGCAGGAAGGCGAACCGTCGATTTACGACGTGCTGCTTGACGAAGCCGACATCGACGAAGTCGCACAGGAAGTGCGACCGAACCTGACGGTTCTCCCTTCGCACCTGGACCTCGCTGCCGCCGAACTTGAACTCGCCGGCGAAGTCGGTCGGGAAGTCATCCTTCGCGACCGAATCGCAGCTTCGGAATTGACGGCTGATTATGTTCTCATTGATTGTCCACCGTCCCTCGGCGTGCTGACGCTGAATGCACTGACGACCGTCAACGAAGTGCTCCTGCCGATGCAGCCGCATTTTCTTGCGCTGCACGGCCTCAGCAAATTGCTCAGCACCATCGACGTGGTTGGCCGGCGGCTGAACCCGCAGCTTCAGCTTAGTGGCATCGTGTTTTGCATGTACGATCGAGCCACCAGGCTCGCCGCAGAAGTAACCCGCGATGTCGAGTCGTTTTTTGAACAAGTCGATGATCCTACCAGTCCATGGGCTCATGCAGCACCGATGGCAACAAAAATCAGGCGAAACATTCGACTGGCCGAAGCCCCCAGTTTTGGTCAGTCGATTTTCGAGTACGCGCCGTATTCCAACGGAGCCGCCGACTATCGTTGCCTGGCCGAAGAAGTTCTCGAAGCAGGTGAACAACGACGATACGCTTACGGCGGGCGCAATGATCGAGGTCAATCTTCAGGCAGATCGGGTGTGAAAAAGCGTTCGATGAAAAAATCGCGACGTAAGAAGCTCGCTCGATAGCGCGACGCCCAATAGCGACTTAATCAGTCTGCCGACGTTCTTTCGTGTTGCTGGCGGCATGACCATTCCGCCTCTCACTGGTGCGTCAGCAATCACCAATAGCGCTGCTACCACGGCTCAAAGTGGACGCTATCGCCGCCCGCAAAAGCCCCTGGTCTTTCGCATCTTCGCGCCGATCTTGCGAAATGGCGCGCGGCCATCGCTTCAAAACAGGCTAGCCACGCAGAGTTTGCGGGGTGTGCGGATTTTGCCCTACGCACGGCTCAGAATCTTTATGAAGTCGCGCAAAACCTACAAGCGTTGCGAACGGACTCGTCGATAGCTGAATACTGATTACAGCACTTGCTGTTGCTACGTTCGTTACGACTCGACCATGCGTCAAGCTTTCAGCGAGACGAACAAACGAACGAAGTGATCCAGTTGATAGACGTGATTCGCAAGCCGCAAGGATGCGGCAGACGAACACGAACAAGGAGATTACGACATGAGGTCTTTTGTTCGACTTACCATGACGGTCTTACTCACCGTCGGAGTGGTAACCGCTACGGCCCACGCCCAAAGCGGAACCCGCAGCTTGGCACCCGGCATGGGATTGGGAACTGGTGCTGGCGCTCCGGCCACAAGTGCATTCGGTGGTTCGCCGCCGATGCCGACGACGGGAGCTGGAGCATGGTCGTCTTACGGCCAGATGGGTAGCACGTACACCGGCCAAATGGGTGGCACCTACGGTCAAATGAGTGGCGGCATGGGTTACGGTTCGCCCGCAGCGAGCTATGGCAGTCCAGCCATGAGCTACGGCGGCCCAGCCGCTGGTTACGCGGCTCCTGCCATGAACGGCGGAATGATGGGTAGCATCTACGGTGCTCCTTCCGCCGTCACCGCGGCTCCTTCCGTTGCAGCACCAGCGGCGTCAGCTCCAATGGCCGCTCCTGCAATGGCTCCCCACGCGTCTGCACCAATGATGACCGAAGCTGCCCCGATGGCCGCAGCGTATACGGGCGAAGCAGTCGCTGGACCTGTGATGGGTGGCGCGATCAGTGGACCAGTCGTTGGGACTCAAATGGGTGCTCCCTACATGGACTCGATGCAGTCGGGTAGCTGGCAGCCGGTATACGGGCAAGTCGCCCAGTCGGGAAGTTGGCAACCTGTCTACGGTCAGGTTCCTAACGTGCGAACAAACGGCGCACCTCGCTGGTTCGGTGGAATCTACGGACTGGTTATGGATCGTGACGATGCCAATGAAGTCTATTTCCTGACGGCACCAAGCACCGCCGACAGCCTTTCACTAAGTTCGGGTGATGCCCAGATGCAAACATCCGGCGGCTACGAAGTCCGCTTTGGCCGCACCTTCGGTGGCGGTAACTGGGGCGTCGAAGCGATTTACTGGGAGCTTCTTCCTGACAACCAGTCGGCGACATTTAACGCCGATGGTGTCTTGCCGGCTTACTCGACAATCGACTATCGCGATGTGTTCGTCGACTTTGGTGATGACTATCCTTACCCTGCAGGTACGGTGCGACCCGCTCCAGCTTCGATATTTACCGAGGGCGGAAACATTGTTTCGGCACAAGTCGACCGGTCCTTCGACTTTCAGAACATCGAGCTGAACTTTATCAGCCGTCCAATCTACGCAGGCGGTGGCTTGCGAGCCGGACGTGCCCGACCGTTCGGTAGCGGTGGCGGTCTTGGCGGATGCGGCGGTGGAAGTGCAGCTTGCGGGTCCAGTTGCGACCCGTGTGGCGACTCCTGTGCTCCACAACCTGCATGTGGCCCGCGACTGCATATTGGCTGGTTGGCCGGTGCTCGCTACTTCCGCTTCGATGAGAGCCTCCGCTTGACCTACAACCGGCTCGATCCACTGGTTCCTAATGCTGGCTTGTCCACACTTCAGCATGAAGTATCCGCTGAGAACGATCTCGTTGGATTCCAGCTTGGTCTGAACATGGACTACTACCTGTCAAACCGGTTGCAGTTCGAAACCGGCAGCCGCTTTGGTCTGTACGGCAACAACGTTTCCGTCAACCAGCGGGTCTACACCGACTTTGGCAACGGCCAGGTCGGAACTGCAGGAGCTCTTCAGGACTTTGACATCCACACGAGCGATCAGGTCGTCTCGTTCCTCGGTGAAATCCGGGCTGGCCTGGCTTACAAGCTTGGCTGCCACTGGCGAGTCACCGGTGGATATCGTGGACTGGCTGCAAGTCGCGTTGCTCTTGCAACAAATCAGATTCCATTCGGACGTTCGTTCAACGGAATCACAAAAGCAAATCAGGTTCAGTCGAATGGCGACCTGATTCTTCATGGTGCTTACGCCGGGCTGGAATTTGCTTGGTAGAGCTGACCCAGGTAGAGCGGACCCAATCCGCTCTTCCTCGCCAAAGGCGGAAAGCACCACTCGGCCCTGCGAAAGCAGGGCCGAGTTTTCTTATGCGCGTTGCGCTGGCCAGCGCTGTCCCGCAGGTTTGAACAACTCCAGCTTCACAAAAGCGCATCACCGATCGTTATTTTCACGGAGAATTTTGAGCGATTCCTCCCTGCCAGGTAGCGCAATGTCTCCTGCGCCGGTCAACGTCTCCATCGGCTTACCGTTGTCATCCACGCCGTCGTAGCCAACGCTGTAAAGAATGAAGTCGCCGTCCTGAAGAAAATAGCCGTAAGAAGAATCCGGCTCTTTGCTATAAGGATCGGAATGGCCAGCCAGAACTTTGCGAATGGTCGGTTCCCAGTCATGCAGGCGATGCGGGCGTGGGTGCTGGTCACGGATTTTGAAATCCAGCTTCAGCAATGCAGCATAAGTTCGATGATGTTGATCGAGATCAAGAATCGCGGATGGATATCGTTGACGCGACATCCAGAGCAGGATCTTGTAGAACTGCGCACGCCAACCAAGCGGTTCACATTCCTGTAGTAACCGGTCTCTCTCTTCGCTGTAATTCAGTGGCAGCATCGCCGCCGGATCATAGGGCATCTGATTACGACGACATATCGCGACAAGCTGAAGAGTCTGGAATGCACTCTTGGCTCGGTGAGGCCAGGTACCCGCACCAACAAATCTGGTAGCCGCCGGGAAGTTACATTGCAAATCGTGAATACGGGTCTCACTAACAAAGCGCCAATCAACGTCCCGAATATGAACGGAGTGTTCGCCGCTGTGAAGTTCTTCGTAAAACTCCTGGTGTTCCTCAAATTCACCGAAATAACTCAAATATGTCAATGACTTCGGCGACGTGCCGAGCAATCCGAACACGGTCAAAAGCGCTGGAACACTACATGCGAATGCAAGCATTCCGACAACCGCAGATATCGACTTACTTCTGGTCGCATGAACATTGCGAAGACACAAAAAGCGGATGGTTGCGGCCACCAGTATCCATCCTGACAGGATGACAATACTCCAACGTTGCCACGATTCGTCGGTTGCGTCGATGTCCCATCGTTCGCTATCGACAAGCTGTACGGAACTGTCCAAAAAGCCATTCATCGTTGAAGTCAGAATGATAACGAGCGGGATCGCGATTGCCGAAATCGCCATCCGCAAAACCTTGGGCGGGCGCCCGAGCCCAAAATGAACAGCCAGACCGCCGGCCACGCCGGCGAGCAGGCCTGTCAAGAAGACTGTCTTGAGAATCTCCGGCGACTCGTTCAGCGTGGATCGGCAAATGGAAACCAGAACCGCTATGTAGACGGTTGCGATAAAAATCGACTTCAGCGAAAAACCTCCACTATTTCGACTATGGCGAGTCGCTTCTGCCATCAAGGACGTTTTGACAAGATCGCGTTGCACCCGAAGTGACGACGCAATGACGGCCACCGCGAGATACTGCGACGCCAAATAGACAATCGGTTCGACCGCGTCTGCAGCCGCCAGAAGCATCAGCGGAATGACGAGAGCAGTCGACCGCACCCAGATATAGCCAGAAAGTGTCACACTCCACACTGCCAACAGGCATATGCAGTAGTTCACGGAGATCATCACGATCAATAAGGCAACATCGATAGAATTCACGGCATCGCGCACAGTTGAGGAGCGTGAGGCGAATTGACAATCTCACGGCAGATACGGAGCATACCTCATTCATGTTCGATAGAAACCGCTGGGGAATGGTATTGCCATGTTGTAGGCTGGTACCAGCGGCGAGACGGTTGTCCATCAGGCAAACGCAAACGCCGCGCAGTGCCGGCAATCGGTAGCTCATTCCGCCTGACGATTCTTGCCCGCACAGCGCGGCGTTGAACGCATGAAAATGGTAACTGATTCCGCCGCTTGTACGGGCCTACAGCGATACGGTCAACGCTACACAATCACGCGAGCGAATGACTGGAACTCGGGATCGTCTCGGATCGTATCAAAGTCAGTTTCGTCGGCGACTTGATCGCGATACTTGGGATCTATCGAGAAAGACTGATCCAGATAGCGAACGGCCATACGAACATTGTTGGACAGAGCCCAATAGCAAGCCAGATTGTAGTGAATGATGGCTTCATCAGGATCCACGGACATGGCATCTTCGAGCGCCTGAATGGCAAGGTCCAGTCGGTCGAGTCGCTTGTAGCACCACGCGAGTGCGAGGTAGATGTAGATGTTGTCCGGATCCCATTCGAGCGCGATGTTAAATGGCTCGATCGCCTCGTCATAACACTCCATGGCTCGCAGCGCCTGCCCTTGCAGGTAGCGAACATGGCCGTTGGGAATCTGACTGAGATCCAGAAGCGACAATTCCCGGAGCGCCCGGTTCGCAATCTGGTCACGATGCTGAAGTGATAGTGGCCAACGATCTGCGAACACCATCACAAGATCAAGGTAGCCCTCAGCGGCGCGGAGGTGCTGCTGCTGTCGTATATCGCTGAAGATCGACATAGCCAAATCCTGTTCCCGGGAAGAAGCGACCTCCGTCCTGGAAGGTCAACACTCCTCCATTGTACATGGTGAACGCCAGTGGCAATAAGATTCTCGCAGAGCTGCAGTACCCACGTTGGTGAATCTCCTTACGAAACGGCTCCAACCTGTTTGGTTGTCGGGAATGAAAAGACCTGTTCGCAATGGCGAACCGCGTGACTTGTGCGACTTCTACGAGTCGCTACCAGTCGGATCGAATGGGACACTTCTTTTACGAGGATCGTTACGAATCGCATTTGCAAAAGTCGCTGGAATGCCTCGTTCAGAATGCTTGACATTTTCGCGGTCGCAGGTCCCGATCCAACGCAGTTTGCGGTCGACGGTCAAGCTCGGGTGAAATGATGACTGGAGTCGGCTTTTACTGATGGTGGGGATTGTGTGGTGACTAGCGAGCCCTGAGTGGTTGCGGTTTGTCACCATTGGCGGGCAGAGGTTGCCGATTGACGACACCCGCAGATCGGTTGTGTAGGGGAATGGTGTCGCGATCCTTTGGGCACATGGATTGCGAACTGTTGAATGGACGGGCATGGAGGCTTGCAAGTGGTTACTATTCCATTCCCTTCTCCCTACATCTCTCCATGTTCTTTCGGCGCCGGTTCCTTCGACGCACCATTCTCACTCTCGCTGCGCTATTCATGTGCAGCTGGTTAACGTTCCATTCCGTCAATGCAAATCGTTGGCGCCGAACGGCTCAAGGCTGGGTCTCCAATCTTGCGTGGGAAAGCCAACAGGCAAAGTGGGATCCTCCACCCGCGACTGGCCTGCATCCATTTCTTGTGACTTCTTTTCAGTTGCTACTTTCCGTTGGCGGATTGTTGGCTTTTGATCACGCTGTGGAAAAGGCAACCAGGTCCGACGGTGAGTAGGCCGCGTAGCGGACTCTGCGCATAGAGTTCGCGCGCGACTGGGACGGGCTTCTACCATCAGGCAGAAGCACGAGGAGCAAGTTTTGAAGTCACACACTGTCGGCGTGGAAGAGGCGAAAGGATGTAGCCTCGGTCGAAGTCAATTTTTGGTATTGCAAAGACGAAATAGAACCGCGAATAAACGCCAATGGACGCAAATGAAACCCAGAATTTTTATTCGCGTTTATTGGCGTTCATTCGCGGTTGAAAATTCGGCAAGCGTTCTCACGCAAGCGGGCACCTTTAATCTACCAGGCCTCTTAAGCAACCAATCAATCACTAACCAACGAAAAACTGGATTGAGACCAACGCGCTGCTTGCCCTGAAAGGGCCCCGACAAGTCAGCCTGGGGCAATCGCGGCGAGCCTTGGCGAGTCGCGAGTCGCGAGTCGCGAGTCGCCCCAGGTTCCTGAATTCGGGAGGATGGGCGATCGAGCAGTGTGATTGATACTTCTAAAAAGATCCGAGATCGCAATCAATAAGGTTCACCACCTCAATTTCGGTCTCGGTACGATGAAGACGTGTTGGGTATTTTGGCTAGACCGATACTCATCTTGGCATCCGGACGCTGGCAGTGCTGCGCGGTTCGAGCATCCCAAAGTTCTACCGGGCTATTCGTTCCCGGATTGGCACCGATAACGGGAAACGGCGGCTTTCGGGGAAAATCTCAAATTCGTTGTACGGATCGGCAGCGGAGTTGTCACTAACTATATAGAGGCCACACAGGTGGATGAGTGATCGAAACAGGGTCACTACCGACTTTATCGGCACTTTACTTGCCAGACCGGCTGCCTCACCCTGGATGAAAGCGTCATCGGAGTGCATCGACATGCGACTAACGTTACGAACCATGCTGGCTTATCTCGACGACATTCTTGAGGCGTCGGACGCGGAAGAACTGGGCGAGAAGATCAATCAGAGTGACTATGCGACCGGGTTGGTCCATCGCGTCAGGAATACAATCAGTCGCCAACGATTGTCGAGCCCTCCGGTTGTCGGTAAGGGCCTCGCGGCGGACGCGAATACGGTCGCCGAGTATCTAGATAATACGCTTCATGTTGAACGAGTCGGCGAGTTTGAAAAGATTTGTCTCGAGTCGGATATGAATCTCGCGGAAGTCGCGGCCAGTCATCAGATTTTGTCGCTGGTTCTTGGGACGACGCCCACTGACTTGACCGAAGAAATGCGCGAGCGAGTCCTGTCCCGAGTCCAAATGCGCGGCGTTACCCCGGAAATCGTGGCTCCACCTTTACCCAATGTTGGTTCGGGTGAGGGCACTGGCACCAGTACGAACGGGAATGGATCGGGGAGATTCCGTGGTCACGAAAGTTATAGTGATTCGGCTCGACTGGATCAGGAGATCGCTGGCGCTGCGGCGGCGAGTGGACATGATGACGTTGCCGTTACGGGTGGTGTTAAAATGGCTGGTGTCGCAACAGCTGGTGCGGCCGCCGGTTCGATGCCGCGACACACAACGAGTGCTGGCAGGAATCAGGGCGCCGGCCGCGGACCGCTGGCGTTGGGGCTGGTTGCATTACTTGGTGGGTTCGGAATTACAACCGCAGTGCTCCTGTTGAGCGGATACTTTGGTGGCGGCGATTCATCCCGCGAAGTTGCAGGCAACGGATCAGGCGAGGCTTTGCAAGTCGCACCGGCGGAGGCTCCTTCTGCCAACTTCCCGCCGTCGATTCCGCCAGCCAATGTCCAGCCCATCGATACACGACCAGCCAACAGCCCTCCACCGATCGTGCAGACGCTACCGCCCGCCGTTGCGCCGCCCGTCGATGTCAACGCGGCACCTGCACCAACGATCATTACGCCAGATACCGGCCAGTTGCCTGGCGGTGTCGCAACATCCGATCCGGTACCGACATTGCCACCAGTCGTCGATTCGTCGATGGCGCCTCCTTTGTCTGCCGCGGCTGGCGATGGTTTGACAGATAGTTCCGCTAACACTTCTGCAGGTATTTCCGCTGGTATTTTGGCCAACGATTCCAACGACGCGGATCGAAACAGCGCGTTCGAACTGCAAGACACTGCGCCAGTTGGCCCGGCGCCTGACACTGACAATGGCGGCGAGTTCCCGTTGCAACCGCCAGCCATTGCAGCGAATGACGCCAACACGACCATTGATCTGGCTCCGCCAAAGGGACCGACCGGCGGCTCGATCGCATCGGATATGCCAGCGCCAAGTCCCACAGGCCCCACAAGTCCTGACATCACCAATCCACTTGCGTCACCCAACAATTCCGACTCGGCACCGGGTACCACCCGCAATGATCCTTCAGCGGCTGCGATTGGATCGATGAACCTGGAACCGGGAATTACGGCGCCGCCGCCAATCCCTCCCGCCAATGATGGCTCGAGCGATCTCGAACCACCGGCTGAGTCGCCAGACCCAACACAACCGGCCAACGACGCTGCCATGATCGGCGGGATCGCTGATGCGACAGCGGACGCTCCCAACGTTCCTGACACAAATAACGAATCGGCGACGCCGCCGGCAACCGGCGCCAACGCGGTCGGCGCGAACGTGGCAAAAGGTCAGGCGATCGCCGGGTGGGACGCGGAGAAAGAGGTTTGGCAACGCCTGTCGGATCGTTTCTCCATTAACGAAGGCGTCAGGTATCGCGGCTTGCCGACTTTTCGACCGCAGTTCGCGCTCAATGACGGACTCATCCTGATACTTGATGGCGAATCGGATTTCGGAATCGGTGAATCCAACAGCGCTGGCGTTCCGCGGATCGATTTTGAACACGGACGGGCAATTGTCATGGATGGTGAAGCCAACAGTCAGCTGATCGTCGGCGCCAGTCCCCGACAGATGATCATTCAGATGGGCGACGCGAATTCGCAGTACGCTGTTGAAGTCAGCAACAGGATGGCTCCCGGTTCCAATCCGGCGACTGATCCGGTCTACCGTGTTGCCAGAGTCGTTTGCATGAGCGGGCGCATTCGCATTGAACAACCTGAACAGCCGGCAAGAATTGTTGAAGCAGGTCAAGCCTGGATGGCGATCGACGAGCGGCCAGCCCGCATCGCGACGATCGAGAAGTATCCAGAATGGGTCAAAGGACAACTTCGAAGCATCGACCGTGTTGCACAGAAAGAACTCGTATCCGTGGTGCAGTCGAATGATCCGCTGATGGACTCGCTGGTAACCGCCAGCACTCATCGTCAAACCGACGTAAAATCATTGGCATCGCGCTGCCTCGCATCCCTTGACCGGCACGACGAATCGCTCGAAGCCATCGGCAGCCGTCGGCAGCACCCACACTGGAGCCAGCATTTCCAGCAACTTCGCAAAGCCGTCCAGCGAGGGCCGGAATCGGCTCTGGCCGTCAAAGAGGCCCTCGAGCGAACCAAGGGCGCAGATGCACCCGCCCTCTACCGCATGCTGTGGGGCTACAGTCCCGAGCAACTAAAAGCGGGCGCGGCAGCGGAGCTGGTCCAGTCGCTGGAGAGCGAGTCGATTGAAATGCGGGTTCTCGCTATTGAGAATCTCGCCGCGATTACTGGCAAGTCGCTTTACTATCGCGCGGATCGCCCGCTGGCTCAGAGAGAGACGGCGATTGTGAACTGGCAACGGCGGCTCAAAGCGGGCGAGATTACCTACCGAAATCCACCGTTCGTGCTGGCAAAGGATGACCCGGCAGCTGGTTCCGATCAGGCGAATTAGTAAAACCGCCGGGAGCTTTCCAGGGAAACGGTCGAATACAGGGTAAAAGAGGCGTCGGTGCTGGCTTGTTTTGCGTTTGTCGGGGCTACTCAGCAGGGGTAGAATATCCTCCAAGGGTGGTGTGCGGCCAAAGGTCGCAATCAAGGATGGCTGGCAAGGGCCAGATTCACCCTCAACGATGATCCAGACAAGCGACCTGGAGGTTTGGGTGCAAATAAACGTAATAGCGAGACACGGTAATTTGGCCGGGGGAACCCAGTCGAAAATCACTCAAAAGCTCCAGAAACTCAGTCGATTTAACGATCGAATTTCTGCGGTCAACGCCACGATTGATCTGGCTGATGCTCGCGAACCAGTCGTCGAGGTCGTTGTCGGTGTCGAAAAGGCAAACGACTTTGTGGCTCGAGTAAAAACAAAAGACGGGAACCTGCTCGGAGCGATCGAAGCCGCTTCCCAAAAGCTTCAGGAACAACTCAAAAGATACAAAGAAAAGAAAATCGACTCGCACCGTGTCCCAGTCCCTCGTGAAGATGGCTCGGACGTTACACCGGAAGAGGATGAAAGCGAATAACCGACGGACGCCGAGGAACACCCGGCAGCCCTTCAATCAATTCGCCAGCTTTGCTGACGGCGGAAACGCCCTCCGAATCTGGGAAAATATGCGAAGTCGCGTGTGGATAAAACGTCCACATTAGAAAGGAACCACGTAATGAAGTTTGCGGATTTTATTTGTAGCGGATCGGTCACGGCTGAGGTCGAGTCCGAATCCAAAGAAGCCGTAATCACGGAAATCGTGAAAAACCTCGCCGACGCTGGCGGGATCTCCAAAGATGCCTGCGACGACATTGTCGCTGCCATCATGAAGCGGGAAGAACTGGGAAGTACAGGCATCGGGCGTGGCATCGCCGTGCCGCACACCAAGCACGACAGTGTGACCAAACCGGTTGGGACCGTGGCCGTGAGTAAAGAAGGCGTAGACTTTGACAGCCTCGATGGCGAAAAAGTCGAACTGCTCTTCCTCCTCGTTTCGCCACCAGACCAACCCAAAGATCACCTTCGGGCATTGGAAAACATTTCTCGACAGCTGGAAGAGGATACGTTCCGACGTTTCCTCAAACAGTCAAAAACGGCGAAGGACATCCAACAGTTGCTGGAAGAAGCCGACAACAACCAGTTCGTTTCCTGATCGCTGGTGGTGAATCCCTGATTCACACACAGCATTTCGCCGTCGCTCTCTCCGCTGTCCGGTTTAGTCCGGACAGGAATTGGAAAAAGCCCGGCAGCAAGTCCAAGGCCCGTAACCAACGACGTGACCACACCATGACTGAGCAATCTGCTTCAATAACGGTAAAGATCACCAATGAACAGGGGTTACATGCCCGTCCTGCAAACCTGATTGCCCGCCGCGCTGCGGAATTTGAATCGGCAATCGAGATCGTCAAAGACGGAAATCAGGTGGATGCCAAGAGCATCCTCGGCCTGATGACGTTGGCGGCGGAACAGGGCTCGGAACTTGCAATCACAGCCAACGGCCCCGACGCCGAGGCTGCAATCAATGCCCTCGCGGAACTTGTGCAAAACGGTTTCGATGAACTTCATCAAACCAGCACGCAGGAAGAATAGACAAACAGTTTTTCGCGAGTCGTAACATGACCAACAACGAAAACAAGAAGATACGACAACGTGTTCGTATCCGATTTCGAAAGGAAGGAGACCTCCGACTAATAGGTCACCGTGACCTCGTGAGGACTGTCGAACGCGCCATTCGCCGTGCGGGAGTCCAGCTGAGTATGACCGAAGGATTTCACCCCAAAGCCCGACTTGGGTTCCCACTGGCACTTTCCGTGGGAATCGCCGGGCAACAAGAAGTAATGGAAATTGAGTTCAGTGAGATTGTTGAGGTGGAATCGCTGACAAATTTATTGACGGCCGAGTTTCCAAAAGGTCTGACTATTGAAGACCTGCAACTGGTCCCCGAAGGCACGAAAAAGGCGAAAGTCGCCAAAGTCGTTTACGAAGTGCCCATACCGGACGAACAACAGGAAACTGCCCGGCAAGCCGCCCTAAGCCTGATGAATCAATCGGAATGCATGATTACCAGGGCCGGACGAACGAAGCCAATCGACCTGCGAGCCAATCTAGTGGCTCTCGAAATTGAGGACGGCCAGCTTCGTATTGAACAGACAACTTCGGCAGCCGCAATGGCCAGCCCACGAGATGTGTTGAACCAGTTAGGCCTTACAGAGCTGGAGAAACTGGGACACCATTTAACGCGGACACAGGTGCAATTAGTCGCAACCTGATATGAGCGCTTCACCAAGAACACAGACCAGACGAAGAAACAGTAACAACAACTCATCATCCCGAAGAAACAAACCGCCCAAGCGCACAGAGATGCTGATCAATGTGGCGCAATCGGAAGAATGCCGCATCGCCGTCGTCGAAGACGGACAACTGGAAGAACTCTACATTGAGCGAGCCAGCGCGGAAAACTACGTAGGAAATATCTACAAGGGAAAAATCGTCAATCTCGAACCCAGCATTCAGGCTGCGTTCGTTGATTTCGGAGTCGGACATAACGGCTTCCTCCACATTAGCGATGTCGAACCACAGTATTTCCGGCAGGGCGGATACGATCCCGACAAGCCGATTCAGCCGCCCAATCACCGACGGTCAAACAATCGCGACGAGAACAAGTCGAATGGTCGCGGACCAGGCGGGCGACCACGCCGCAAGCCACGACCCGGTGACCGACCTCGCATCAAGCCTCCCATCCAGGAGATCTTCAAGCGAGGCGATGAAGTTCTCGTCCAGGTCATCAAGGAAGGCATCGGCAACAAAGGGCCGACTCTTTCGACGTACATCAGTATTCCCGGCCGCTACCTCGTGCTCATGCCTGCACTTGGTCGAGTCGGTGTTTCCCGAAAGATCGAAGACGACGACGATCGGCGACGTTTACGCAAGATCCTTACCGAACTCCAGCCACCCAAGGGACTCGGATTCATCGTCCGAACCGCCGGGATGGAGCGCAGCAAGGAAGAACTGCAACGCGACCTCTCGTACCTGCTGCGGCTCTGGCGAGTCATCGTGCGGCGAATCAAAAAGAACGAAACGCCTGTCGATATCTACGAAGAAAGTGACATGATCATTCGTACGATCCGCGACATCTTCAGCGAAGATGTCGACGCGATCTATATCGACGAAGAAAAGGCGTTCAACCGGGCCAGCGAGTTTCTCAAATTCGTCATGCCAAACTTTGAAGATCGCATTCATCTTTACGATGGCAACGATCCACTCTTCCACAAGTATCGACTGGACGAAGAGATCGCCACGATCAGTCGCCGGACAGTTCCGGTTGGCAATGGCGGTTCGATTGTCATCGATACGACCGAAGCACTGGTCGCGATCGACGTGAACAGTGGAAGCTTCCGAACAGATGACTCGGCCGAAGAAACTGCCTATCAGATGAATATGGCGGCTGCGAAAGAGATCGCGCGCCAGCTACGGCTGCGTGACCTTGGTGGCGTGATCGTGAACGACTTTATCGACATGCGGAAAGAGCGGAATCGCCGTTCCGTTGAACGCTGCCTCCGGGACGCGATGGAACGGGACCGCGCCCGAACCAAGATCCTGCGAACCAGCCCGTTTGGCCTGATCGAAATGACCCGGCAACGAATCCGGCCAAGTCTCAAGCGGAGCGTCTTCAAGGACTGCCCGTGTTGTGAGGGTCGAGCCGTCGTGAAATCGGCGGAAAGCATGTCGATCGAGGTCGTCCGGATGCTCATGTTGGCTAGGGAAGACTCCCGCGTTCACCGCGTGACCATTAAGGTCAACGATGAAGTCGCGGCTTACCTGAACAACAAAAAGCGGCGAATCCTCGCTGAACTCGAGGAAGAGGGCAACATGGACATCCAGATCCGAAGCAGCGAAACCGTATTTCCCGAGCATCTTGCCATGGAATGCTACGACGATAATGAGCGGGTGATCGAGATGAAAAGCTAGGCCGAAAGATGGCCCGGACGGCCTTTCCCGCCGATATACAGGTTTTGGACTCCTCGGGGTTTGGACTTGCCGGGTTCCGGCTGCAGATGCTTCCGGTGCCTTAAGCAGCGGCATCAGGGCTGGATGAAGCGGGTACTCCTCGGTTATATTGAGGGGCTCGCATGGATGGAAAACAGGGCACGGTGACCACGATGTCGCCATCTGAAACAGACAAGAAACGATTAGCGAAGTAGAAACCATGTACGCGATTATCCAGGCTGGCGGACGACAGTATCGAGTCGAAGAGGGTCAAGAGTTTGACGTGGATTACCGCGACGTGTCCAAAGGTGAAAAGATCACCTTCGACAAGGTACTCGCCGTTTCGGGCGACGCAGGTGTCACCATTGGGAAACCAGAAGTTTCCGGTGCTTCGGTAACTGGCGAAGTCGTCGGTGTGAAGATGGGCCCGAAGCTCGTCATTCAGAAGTTCCGTCGCCGCAAGAATTCCCGCCGCAAGACGGGTCACCGCCAGATGTACACCACCGTTCGCGTGGACAGCATCAA
>CALHZT010000080.1 GCA_938040995.1 uncultured Pirellulaceae bacterium
ACGCGTGGCGGCTGATGGGAACACGACGATTTTTTACGCACATCAGCCGCCACGCGTTAGCGTCCGGTTCGGAAGAATGCTATAGCACTAAGCCACTCGCGGATGCCGTGCAGTTTTCCATTTGATCCACAGAGCCTGGTCAGCGCCGCTCCTCGGTGCTGTTCGCAGCCGCTTCGACCACCCTTCCGTCTGATGAACCTGGCAGGTTGCTAGCGAATCAACTCTACGACGAACTCAGCGAATTCTTCGCAAAAATAGTCAACCTGCACCGTTCGCGTTCGCGATGTGCCGGACCATGCATCCTTGTTGCAACGCAAAGCCGGCTCTTGCTACCCTTCCGCCCTACTCTCGCGCCGCCAATGCGCAACCGCATCCGCCAGCGTGAGTACCAACCGTTGCTGAAAGGCCTGCCGTGCCTGAAATACGCCAACGATGGTTCAAATTGAAACGCTGAATAGCCAAATGAATAAAGTCGCACTCGTCTCAACACTTCGAGAGGAATCCAGTATGGGTTTCGAAAGCGCCGCGAAGATACACCGCGCGCGATCATTGATCGTTTGCCGATTTGCATACTTGATGATTCTCACAGGAATCCTGGTAGGCGATGCGCTGGCCCAATCGCCATCGCAGCCTCAATGGATCTGGTCGCCGGACCACACGCAAGGCGCAGTGCCCCAGGGATCCTGTCACTTCCGAAAAACGGTTTACCTTCCAACGCCAGGAACCGGCTCGATCGAGATCGCGGCTGACGACGTCTACGAAGTCTTCGTGAACGGCAAATCAGCCGGCGAAGGTAACTCGTCGAAACAGATGACAAAACACGACATTGGCAGCTTGCTACGTCAGGGAAAGAATGTAATTGCCGTCCGAGTCGACAACCGTAACGGGCAGACTGCGGGACTGGCGGCTGCCATCCGCGTCGCCGCCGCCACCGGTGAGGAACGAGCTTACCTGTCCAACCCGACTTGGCGCACAAGTTTGCGGCCACTTCCCCTTTGGAGTTCGGTAAGCTACCGCGACGGACGCTGGAACGCTGCGAAGAACAACGGCACCTTTGGTTCAGTCGCGATGAATTCGAACAGGACGGCACAAGCTGCCAGCCCTTCGATTTACTCCACGCCTACCAACAAAACTCCAACCCCGGCACTACCGCCAGCTGGCAAACAGGATGCGCCGCTCGCAAAATCACTTTCTGAAAAGGTGCCGACTCCCGCCGTTGCTACGGCAAGCCGTGAAATGCCTACCAGCCCAACCACGTCGGTGCTGGACCTGCCGGCACCCGCATCGAAGCTTGCCGCATCGGACAATTCGGCCAAAGTAGAGTCAGAGTCAGTCGTCACCAAAGAGTCAGTCGTCGCCAAAGAGTCAGCACCCGAAAGTCAACCAGCCAGTGTGCCGGCTGACTCCGCCACGATCGATACCTCTGTCGCTAACGCGGCGGCTGTAGCGGACGCGAACAATGTGGCTCTTGAAACTAACGCGCCTAAAACTAACGCGCCTAAAACTAACGCGACTCAAACTAACGCGACTCCATCGGTCGCAAACGAAAGTACCGAATCCGTAGCCGAATCATCGCCTCCTACGGACAAACCTGCCGAAAAGGCAATCGTCAAAGGAAATCCGAACGTCGACCGACCAGAGTTTCGGGTCCGCCCTGGATTTCAGGTCCAGCATATTGCCGGGAACAATGACGTTGGATCGCTGCTTGCCATGGCATTCAACGAGTTTGGGCAGATCCTGGCTTCTCAGGAAGGCGGACCGCTGCTGATGCTCTACGATTCGAACCAGAACGGCACGCCCGACAAGGTTCGCATATGTTGCCCAAGCGTCTTTAGCTGTCAGGGCATTTTGCCAGTCTCCGGCAAGGTCTATGTGGTCGGTGACGGCCCTGTCGGTAACGCGGTCTACCAGCTCTCCGACAACAATCACGACGGAGAATTTGAAGACGTCACCTCACTGGTCCGGTTTGAAGGACCGCCGGGAGAACACGGAGCGCACGGCCTGACACTGGGGCCTGACGGAAAACTCTACGTGACGATAGGCAACCACACGAAAATCACCCAACCATATGCCCTGAGCAGCCCGCATCAAAACTGGTACGAGGGCGAACTGGTACCGACTCGCTACGATGACCCCCGCGGCCAGGCCCAGGGGATCGAGGCACCAGGTGGCGGAGTCATCCGTGTCGATCTGGAAGGTCGCACCGTCGAGTTGTTTGCTGGCGGACTGCGAAATTCCTACGACCTTGCGTTTAGCAAAGAGGGCGATCTGTTCACCCACGACTCGGACATGGAATCCGACATCGGCACGCCGTGGCATCGCCCCACGCGGCTGATCAATCTTGTTGCCGGAGGCGAATATGGCTGGCGAAGTGGTTGGGCAAAGTGGCCTGACTATCTTGTCGACACACTGCCTGCCGTCGCTGAAACGGATCGCGGATCACCAACAGGCAGCATCTTTTATGACCACTGGGCTTATCCTGCCAAGTACCGAAACGTGATGTTCTCCTGCGACTGGGCACAGGGTCAGATTCGCGCCTTTCGTTTTGACCGGCGAGGAGCCGGCTATGCTGCGACAGATGAACTTTTTCTCGAAGGCAATCCACTCAACGTGACCGACATTGATGTTGGTCCCGATGGCTGGCTCTACTTTTGTACTGGAGGCCGGGGGACGCGAGGAAACATCTATCGAATTGTCTGGAGCCAGAAAGTTCCGCCCCAGCAAAAGGACGTCGGTCAGGGTATCGTCCGCGCCATTCGCCAGCCGCAATCGCAGAGTGCGTGGGGTCGTCAGGCCCTCTCGACGCTGCGTCGCGATCTCGGCAAAACATGGGACCGGGACATTCGGACCTTTGTCGCAAACGCCGACAATCCGCCGGACGAACGTGCCCATGCCCTGCAACTGATGCACCTTCTGGGTCCGCCTCCAGCCGACATTGAGCTTCGCGAGCTCTCCCTGGATGCCGAACCACTGGTTCGCGCCAAAGCCGCCTACCTGATGGGTCTGATCGGCAACCCGCTGACTTCGACAAGACTGTCGGAGATGCTTCGCGACCAGACTGCATTTGTCAGACGACAGGCTGCCGAAGGACTCGCAAGAAAAGAGGTCCAAGTCGCCGGGCCGTTAACGTTCGGCATGTTGGCGTCTCCTGACCGCTATGAAGCGTGGGCCGCCCGGCGCCTGCTCGAACGGAATACCGGCACCGAATGGCATGACGAGATACTCCGCTCTGAAAACCCGCGCGTGTTCGTACAGGGCGCGACGGCGATGCTGATCGCCAGCCCCAAACGGGACGTCGCGCTGAAGGTGATCAAGAGATTCGCGCAACTCAGTCAACAGTTCATCACGGATACAGATTTCACCGACATGCTGCGTGTTGTGCATGTCGCCATCGAACGCGGAGAGCTGAAGAAGGAAGACCTCACGGCGCTCTCCTCGCAGCTTGCTGAAGAATTCCCGGCGGGCAACATCCGCATCAACCGCGAACTCACACGACTGCTCGTCTTTTTGCAGCCGGCATCTGCCATCGATAGAATGCTGGGCTATCTCGAAACGGATATTCCCGCGGAAGACAAATTGCACGTCGGCATGCACCTTGCCTTTTTTGAAAAAGGAATGAACGCAAGCCAACGAGTCAGGCTGTTATCGTATTTTGAAAAGGCCGACGAACGCAAAGGCGGTCAGAACCTTGCCGGATATGTAGGTGAAGCCCGCAAACGCATTCTCAAAAGCATGCCGACTGAGCATCTTGTCGCTGCACTCGAAGATGGAAAACGACTTCCCAAAACGGCACTTGCGGTTCTGTTTGCCATCCCGGAGAGCGAAGATGACCGATACATTTCCACCCTCCAGGAACTTGACCGACAAATCTCCAGCGTAAAAACACCTGCGCACAATCAGCTGAAGATCGGTATCCTCGCGGTGTTGGCTCGCGGCGGAAATCCTCTCGCCATGGGTTATCTTCGCGAAGTCTACGATCGTGACCCTGAACGTCGGCAAGCCGTGGCGATGGGACTGGCACAATCTCCCAGTGGGCGAAACTGGGATTACCTCGTGCGGAGTATCCCTTTGCTTGAAGGTGAGCCGGCACGGGAAGTGATCCTCAAACTGAAAACCGTCGCGTATGCACCTGAAGAACCGGAGCATGTACGGCAGGTAATTCTCTGCGGATTGCGGCTGGGCGATGCCGGAGCCACCGATGCGATCAACCTTTTGCAACACTGGGTTGGAACGACGCCCTCAGTGGTTGGTCAAACCTGGGAAACACAACTCGCCGCGTGGCAGGCCTGGTTTGAGACCAAGTATCCTGCGAGGCCAGTCGCAGCCCTTCCAGTCGAAACAGGCGACAATCGCTGGACCTTTGATGATCTTCTTACCTACCTTTCCAGCGATGAGGCGGCTCAGGGCTCGGCTGAGAAGGGTGCGAAAGTATACATACAGGCGTCCTGTGCCGATTGTCACGTCCACGGCAAAAGCGGAATCAACGCCGGCCCGGACCTGACGACAATCAGCCGCAGATTTCAGGTTCAGGAGATTCTCGAGTCAATTATTTACCCGTCTCAGGTCATCTCGGACCAATACGCATCACACACCGTCATCACAACCGACGGCAAGCAGTTGCAGGGCCTCGTTGTGCCTGATGGCGACGGCAAAATCAAGCTGATCCCAAGCCAGGGCGATCCAAAGATACTGGCGGAATCCGATATCGACGAAATTTTACCCAACAATACATCGGCGATGCCCGAGGGACTGTTGAACAACCTCAGCCTTGAGCAGATCGCCGACCTCTTCGCCTATCTGATGAACGTACCTGAACCGGCAATCGCCACCCGCCCAAAGGCAGGGGAAACGAGATAAATCTTTCGGTGTGTGTCCGTTTTTTTCTATTCTTTTTCCCGATTCTTGCCGGAAAGAAAATTCCAGATATGCACCAGCTCTGGGTATAGAAAGATTTTGACATTTCTCTGTCTGCCAACACACAGTTGATGCCACTCTTCGTGGGGTTTCCCGCATTGATTTGTCACAGGAAAATGGCATGATAACGGGAATGACCCACACGTTTTGACGAAGGGATCATCAAGCAAGGAGCGCAGGACTTGAAGGTAATGGCATCTTCGACCGCTCCGACATTTTTTCAGGGGAAACTATTTTAATGGCTAAGTCTAAATTCAAATTCGAACCACTTGATGTTGGTTACAAAGTAATTGTGAAAGGGAAGACACTCGGCGAGATCAAGCCGATGAAAGAGTCGACGGGGCGCCACTGCTTCTACCTTGGCTTTGATACTCGCAAGAATCCACGCACTTATCGTGGAAAAATCAAGGCTGCTGAGGCTCTTGAAGCAATCGACCGACTGCTGAACAACCAGAAGAAAAAGCGTTGGACAGAGCAGGCATTGATCGTGAACGCATGGGACGAGCGCCCACGAGCGTCTGATCAGTGGTAATTTGTCAATCATCGCCAATCGATGACTGAATAGCCGATGGCCCCGAAGTGTTTCGGGGCCATTTTTTATTGCGCAAATCACCAATCAGTGATCACCGGCATAGCCGGTGGCTTACAACATCAGTTAAGGTCTTTCGCGAGATCCACGAAGACTTCCATTTCACTCAGGTTCAAGTCGTCCGAGCCCTCACTCAATTCTGGTCGCAGTATTTTGATCTTCACACGCTGATCGACCTTGGCCGTCTCGAGGAAATCAAACAGGTCATCCGTCGATTTGATCGGCTTTTCATCCATCTGGACAATGAAGTCTCCCAGCTGAAATCCCGTGTCACCAATCGAAGCATTGGCACGAATGCCGCCTTTCTCTGCCGGCCCGCCCGAGACGACTTCACGCACATGCACTCCCTCCACGTCGATCCCGACTTGCGCCAACCTGCGTGGATCCGTCCATGAAATCCCCAGCCATGGATGTACGACCTGACCATACTCAATCAACTGTGGCACCAGTCGGTTGACGGTGTCGACAGGGATCGCAAAACCGATTCCCGCATAAGCACCAGACGGACTGACTATCGCCGTGTTCACGCCAATCAGTCGGCCACTACTGTCGAGAAGCGGCCCGCCTGAATTTCCAGGGTTGATCGCGGCATCTGTCTGAATGACATCACTGATTCGCCGACCACTCGGCGAGGTAATCTCCCGATCAAGACCGCTGATGACACCAGTCGTCAGGGTCTGGTCCAGCCCAAATGGACTACCAATCGCGAGTGCCTGTTGACCAACCTCGAGATCACCGGAACTTCCTATCGGAATCGGATGAAGCGCGGAACTCGGGGCTTCGATTTTCAGTATCGCGAGGTCTTTTCCCTGAGCGTAGCCAACCGCCCGCGCTTCCCATGTTGACTGATCTGGAAGAATGACCTGTGCACGATCCGCCTTCGACACGACGTGAAAATTGGTCACGATGTGCCCCTCTTTGTCCCAGACGAACCCACTACCCGTACCCTGCGGTCGTTCGAGCAGGTTGCGACTGAAAGGGTTGGAGCGTACGACCGACGACTTGATAAACACCACCGATTTGGAACACTTCTGAAACAGATTGACCGTATCCAGCTCGGAGCTACTGAGTCCACCACTCGGAGCCACTTCGCGAGGCAATGCCGGTTGGGACTGTGCAAACAGCGAGGTCGACTTGATTCCGGGGATCACGAGGATCTTCATCAGTGCGACAGCCAACAAGCCGAAGAGCGCGATCGCTGGCCAGCCAACACCGAACGCGGGGCCTGATTCTGGTTGTTCGTAAAGAGGGGATTCGTGATTGCTCATAATTGCCTCATAAACAATGCAAAGAAACGATGGGACGTCCCGTACAATCCGGGTTCAATCCACGCTCGCGACATGAATTTATCCAGAAACTGCAGCGAACATCTCTGCGTATTCAATGACCCATGCGTCGATAAGCCGCTCAAACTCGCTGACATCGGCTTCGGCGATTTTCTTGAAGTGTGTTCGGTTGAACGTTTCCTTGTTCCTGACCGTACCTTTGGCGGTCAGCTCGAGCACATTGAGGGACGATAGCGGGCGAATGGTCATTTCAAGTCGGCTATAGTCACTGCGTCGCTTACCAGCACTTCCACCCGGAACGAAATCATCCCGAAAGACGGCGGCTCCCCACCCTTTCTCGCCAATGACCGTCTCGAAACGAAAGCCGGGGAAATAGCCAACAAGCTTCTGGATGTTGCGCTCGATGTGTTCGGAAAGCTGCAGACGATACTCACCGTGCATTCTTTTGAGCTGGGCGGCCGTCAGCTGCTGCTCGCGGGCTTCTTCATCTCTGGCTCGAGCGCGGGCATTGCCGCGATCCACTGCCTTTTGCAGTCTCTCTTCGAAGCTGTCACTCATCAATCACGCCTGGTTTTTGTCGTCACCGGATTTGTCGGGCGATTTCTTTGAGCCTTTGGACTTGCCGCCCTTCGCCCCTTTGGTATCGGTGCGAGCCTTGTCGTAAAACTGCGCCAGATCGCCGAACGTTCGCATCGGTTCGGTTCCCTTCACCATGTCGTCGGTAATGGGGCGAGCCGGCGGTTTTGGCTTTTTGCGGGCGCGAGGGCGATGCTCATACCGTTGGCTCTTCTGCCTGGCTGGACGGGACGAGTCTGTCTTACGGCGTGGCCTTCTGGCTGGCGAAGATTCACCTTTTTTACTCGCCGTGCGTTTGACCCCCGGTGGGATGGCCGTCAGGGAAACGCGCCGCTTCTGCTGATCAATGCTGACCACCCAGACTCGCATCACGTCACCGACCTGCACCACTTCTCGCGGGTCGCCAATGTACCGGTCGGCCAACTGACTAATATGCACCAGACCGCTTTCCTTGATGCCGATGTCCACAAAAGCACCGAAATCGACAACGTTCAACACCACACCCGACAGCGCCATGTTGGGCTGAAGTGTTTCAATACGCGTCACGCTGCTTCGGAAGATAGGCGGTGACGATGCGTAGCGTACGTCTTTTCCAGGCTGTTCGAGTGCCTGCCAGATCATATCGACCTTTTGACGCGACACGTCGAGTTCGCCGGCGACCTTATCACGGTCAAGGCCTGGCCATTTTGTGGTCCAGGTGGATTTTTCTGGCGGCTTGGATGATTCGGAATCGGCGGCTGGTTTGTCGGTAACGGATTCGTCGGCAGCTGGTTTATCCGCTGGCTTGGCGGCAGCTTTCGCAAGCTGCGGCTTGATCGAAATCAGCGGAGCATCAAGATTTCGCTTAATCTCAGCCGACAGATCATCCATCGTTAAACCGGCGGCGGAAACCAGCTTGGCGGCAACTTCATAGTCGTCGGGATGAACCTCCGTCGCGTCCAGAGCATTCTTTCCGTCAAAGATGCACAAGTAGGCGATTGCCTGATCATATCCCGACTGAATACCTTCCACCTGTTTCAGATCTTCGCGGGACTGAAACGGTCCATTCTCGGTTCGATGCTGGAGAATGTTCTCCGCGACGTTCGCGTCGAGCCCAGGCAGCGACTTCATCAACGATGGCGTCGCCAGGTTGGCGTCGACACCGACGCTGGTAACGCAACTTACGACTTCGTCATGCAAGAAACGCATGAGGGATTTTGTTTTTGTATCGTTGCGAATCTCGCTCATCGTAATGAGAGCCGGCTCGACCTTGGACATCTCGGCCAGCGGATTTTGCAACCTTCGCCCGATCGCGATGGCGGCACGCAGGCGTGGATCCATATCAGGAAGTTCGCTCTTGGCCAACGGACCAGTCGAGTACGCGCTGGAACCTCCTTCATTCACGATCGCGTAGCTGATTTCGCGACCCGCCAACTCTTTCTCCAGCATCGTCGACACGGTGGTCTCGGCTTGCCGGCAACCTGTACCATCGCCGATCGCGACGACTTCGAGCTTGTGTTCATCAATCAACGCAACCATTCGTCGGCGACCTTCGTTTACCCGGTCGGCATCGCCAATCGCGTGAACCGTGGTATCACCAAGCGGTTGGCCATGCTGGTCAATCGCGACGACTTTGCATCCGTATTTCAGGCCAGGATCAATCGCCAGAACCCGGCGGCGAATCGGTGGCTGCATCAGCAGGTTTCGCAAGTTGCGTGCGCAGACACGCATGGAATTCTCTTCCGCCTTGTCATAGTGACTGCGGCGAACCTCCCGTTCGATCGAAGGCAACACCAGTCGCTGCAACGCGTCAACGCCACACTTGCGGAGTTCGTCCGCGTTCGCATGTCCGTCCTTCACAAGAACGGCAAGGCATTCTTCGTTGATCGCTTTTTCGTCACCGACCAGTTTGACATCCAGAACCCGAAATCGTTCACCACGGTCAAGTGCAAGTAGCTGGTGCGATGCGACATCCGAGATCGGCGTCGAGAAATTGAAGTAACCCTTGAATGAAGATTTTAGTTGATCACGCTTGCGACGCCGGGCATCACGGCGCTGTTGACGACGTTGCTCAGCAGTTGTCGCCTGCACCGGGATCTTTACACCCTTTACAACGTCGATCACTTCGGGTGTCGTCTTTTTCTTTTCGGCAGCCTCAGCTGTCTTCGCCTCACCATCTTCTTTGGCTGGTTCTTCTTTGGCGAACGCTTCTTTCGCGCCGTCTTCCTTCAACGCTTTGCCTTCAGCGACTGGCTGATCGGAAGCGACCGTTTCTGTCTTGGGCGATTCAGGTGTCGAATCTTCTGCTTTGGCAGGCGGAGACTCCTCCGCGACGCTATCATCTTCGGGCTTGGCGGAATCCGTCGAACTGGATGACTCTACTTGATCAGCGGACGCGTTCGATTCGGCGGCGGATTCCTTGTCAGGTGTCGACTCGGCAGTCGCAGATTCTTCCTCCGACGACTCTGGCGGTTCAACAAACTCTTTGGCTTTCAACAAACCTTTCGACGACAACAATCGCCGTGCAATTCGGCGGACCTTGATATTCTGGCTGAACAACTCGGCCACACATTCGCGGACTGCCTTTTCAACATCGGCGGCGGTCGCCATACCATTTTCCGCGTCAACGAGCCCGGCGGCTTTTCCTGGCAAGTCAGCATTCGAAACACTGCCCTCGATGAACTCATTTGCAAGTGAGCGAATGGCATCGGAAAAATCTCGAGACCGGCGCGTATCTTTCTTGCGTTTGAAGGGCAGAAAGACATCATCGATTTGCTGCATCGACTCGGCGCCATCAATGCTGGCGCGCAGCTCCTCTGTCAGCAATTTTTGATCGGCAATCGACTTGATGACCGCTTCTTTGCGAATGCAGAGCTCTTTGGATGCAGTCACAGAGTCGCGAATATCAACGATCTGCTCGATACTCAATCCACCCGTACTGTCACGATGGTATTGAGAGATGAATGGAATCGCATCGCCAGCGGAGAGTCGTTCTATTACAAAACGAACCTGATCCGGCGAGACGTTAAGCCGTTTCGACAGTAAGGACGGCAATTGATCCGCCGAAGAGACCATAGAGTGTCGTCAACAAGGTAGGGCGAACGAAGGCGGAGACCGCGTTTCGACGCAAATAATTATTACATAGGAACTTAGGCGAATTTATGGGGTGGTGGTCGCGTTGTCAAGCAACGCAAGCGTTGCGCGCACCGTCGCTGCTGACTGCGTCACCGGAAAATCCTGGGCAATTTTCCGAAATTCAATCATCTAACTGGAATCCCAGAGCCGAATATAGATGACAGTTCACTGGGCATTTACGGAAAAACGGCATTCAGGATGATGCTGGCCCCGGACTTCTCACCTGCAAGTGAAGGGATTCTATGATCCGCAGCCAACTTCGACTTTATGCCGGCCCTGATTCTCAGGCCGATTTGAATACCACCGTTCTAACCAGCCCATCGCAGCAAAAGCGGGACGCATCCGATCAAGTCACCGTGAGCGCCGGAGAAGTTTTCTCGGCTCTCGCAGACGCGATTCAGAGCGGACGTGCCTGGCTTCGCGATTTTGAGGATGATCAGATTACTGTTTCCAGCGATCTGTACGATGTCATCATGGCTTACCAGCACTTTCGCCGCCCGTCGGCTTAGGCTGCATGCCTCTACTCACAATCGTCGTACACGCCGAAACTGAAGAACGAGCTCAAAGGGAGCGATCGTAGTGATCGCTTCCGTTTTTTTGTAACCGTTCACGCGGGCAAGGGTCTGGCTCAATTTTTCGGCAGCAAACTGACTTATTTCGCTTCGCGCACAAACGCCGAAGATTTGTGCCGACCCTCTCGAACCTGGGGAAGCGTAAATATCCGTGAGCGGTTACGTTTTTTAGGATGCCATGAACGACAGCCAGCAACCGGATGATCAAGTCGCCAACGATGCGGCAGACAACGCGCCGCGGCGCAAGACCGTCACCAGCGACTTGATCCAGCGAATTCGTGAATCGGCCAATCAGCTCGAGAAAGACGGTTCGACTCGTGGCGATCTGAAACTGCTCAGCCGCGCCCTTCGCGAGCTGCGGTATGCCTTCAAGGTGTTCGCGCCGTATCGAAAGCATCCCAAGGTTACCGTCTTTGGTTCCGCGCGCACTCCCAGCGAGGATCCCAACTATCAGTTAGCTGTCGCGTTCGGAAAAGCCGCTGCCGAAAACGAGTGGTTTGTGATCACCGGCGCTGCCAACGGCATCATGGAAGCCGGCCACGAAGGCGCCGGTCGTGAAATGTCGATGGGCCTGAACATTCTGTTGCCCTTCGAAACCGACGCCAATCCGATCATCGTCGGCGATGAAAAGCTGGTGCACATGAAGTACTTCTTCACGCGCAAGCTGATGTTCGTGAAGGAATGCGAAGCCGTCGTTTGCTTCCCCGGCGGTTTTGGGACGCTCGACGAGACGCTCGAAGTCCTCACGCTTTTGCAAACGGGTAAGCGCGAGCCGGTCCCCGTCATCCTGATGGAGAAGCCCGGCGGAACGTACTGGAAAACGTTTCACGAGTTCGTCAAAAGCGAACTACTCGGTGGCGGCAATATCTCTGCGGAAGATTTCCACCTGTACATGATTACTTCGGATGTCGACGAAGCCATCGAAGAGATGATTGGCTTTTATCGCAATTACCATAGCATGCGGTACGTTCGCGACCGGCTGATCTTCCGGCTGTTTCGCAAGCCGACGGACGAGCTAATCGCCGAACTCGATCGCGATTTTTCAGACATTCTTCACAGCGGTGGCTTTGAAGCATGCGAAGCCCTTCCTGCCGAAAAAGACCAGCCGGATCTCGCCGATCTCCCTCGCTTGAAGTTTCACTTTAACCGTCGGAATCATGGCCGGTTACGACAGATGATCAATCGACTGAATCAGGAAGTCACCGGTTAACGCATTCGCATTCCCGGTCGATCCGAATCTAGTCGACAAGTCGATCGGCTGGCGATTCCACCTGCATTCCGGCGATTTTCTGGTGCGTTCCGCGCGGCGACATGAGCGCCTTGTACACGCGTCGGTTGACCGTATTGGAAATGGTTCGAACCGAACCATCAAGCATCGTCGCATTGACGAATTGCCCATGCGCTGACGATGGGAATGGCAGTACGCCGGTCAAGCCGGGTACATCCGCATTTGGAAGACCGCTGTAACCATCGGATGTTGGCGGATCTGCATAATTTTCCGCAGCGACCAGTTCCTCATCGACAGGATACGCAAAGCCACACATCAGGACCGATGGGTTTGACCAGTTGTTCGAAGCGACTTCCCTTGTCGACACGGCGAATCCGGTATTCAGATTCTCGGTGAAGAGCATGGTATGAGATGTCCCGTCGGTTACTTCCTTTAGCCGGAAACTGAAGTTCCTGTCGGTTAGCTGAACCCACGACACTCCCGTACTTCTGGTAATGGCCATATCTTTGCGAGTCATCATTTCTCCGTCACCGTCCCAATCGAACAACAAGCGGTTGTGCGTGTGCATCTGCATCTCGGTCGGATCCGACGCCGCGCCCTCGTTGGTGTCATACTCGCGGAGCACGCGGTAGCTTCCGGCTCCGACATTGATCACGTAGTTGAGATCGCCTTCGCGCAAGTCCGGATTGCTGGGGCACACTGCGAGGTCGAGGTTGGTCAGACCAACACTTTCGTTAGTTGGGTCTTGCCATGATTTGTTGAGATGAAAACTGTCGTAAAGAGGGGCTTCTTCGAGGTAAGGAAGCAGCGTCACCACCCAACTGTAACCGGGATTGCAAGTCATCGTGTGCGGGTCCGGCAGTCCTGTTCCGGGCGGAGCTACCATGGTGTATTTCCCGTATCCGGGAATATGCCGACTGGTCAATTCGTAGTTGGCAGTCGCCAGTCCCAACTGTTTCAGTTTGTTCTTGCACTCGGCGGTTCTGGCGGATTCGCGTGCCTGCTGTACGGCTGGAAGAAGCAATGCCACGAGCACACCAATGATCGCGATAACCACCAACAACTCGACGAGAGTAAATCCAGCCCGCTTTTGAATAGTCATGAGTCCGGTCTCCATGTGTGACATGTACACGTATTGGCTTCATGGACTTGTACCGAAATGCGACTTATTCGCCCTTCACCTTCTTTTGCTGTCAAAAACGTCGCGGATGGCGCCACCGATCCTGCGTTTGTGTCGCCCATCAGATAAGGGACATCGCACTCATGCGTGATCGATTCTCAATTTCAGAATCGTGAACGCGATGAGCACTCATTCGCAGTGTCAACCTTCCGTGCCCCGGCGATTGTCCAAGATGTATCGAACAGCATCTCGGACCGTCAGAATGCGCTCCGCAGCATCATCGGGGATGTTAATGTCATATTCTTCTTCAAGCTCCATGACCATTTCGACAGCTTCGAGAGAGTTCGCGCCCAAGTCCGAGAATCGGGTGTTGGCGTTGATCGCGCCGGGTGCAGTACCGAGAACATCAGCGTAGCGTTGAGTAACAGACTGCACCAACTGGGCTGACGCCCAGAGCAAGTGACCACAACTGGGACAAGGCGCATCGCCGGCAGGGTCAGAGAATTCGAGCCTGGCTCTAGCGCCACATAACGGACATTCGCTGGGCAAGCCTTCAGGTGTGCGCGAAGATACATTCATGTTCGAGTCAAGTCTGGCATGGATAGTAAATGTTTACCCAACCCATGAGCGACAATTCGTGCGAGTTGTGGCGACGATACAACGCGTAGACAACCGACGTTTGAGTCTCGAACGCGAGTTCGGCTTCCAGACCGATAAGCTTGCGAGGAGTTGGTGATTCGTTTGGCATTAGAGAAATCTGCCGGCGTCTAGCGGAAGGTTTTTACGACTCCGCCCCGACATCAGGTAGCGGCTTAAATGAGAATAAGTTCACCCAAGCTTGTTGAGCGTCTAAGGCTTTGAAAGTGTTGCGGCAATAACTTTGCGGCCCTCATGGTACGTTTCATGCAGAGCCAAAGAAAATTGCCCATATGCCGATTCTTGCAGCCAGCCTTTGCACTGTTCAACGGTGACCACAGTATTGTCAGGTAATAGGCAAGCGACATCGTGCCGATCACCCACCAAGTCAATAAGATCGTTCCATGCAGCAACCCAGACCATTCAGTTTCTGCATTCGATCTTTGAGAATCAGTCATTAGGACTCGCGAGTAGCCGCCGAACGGAAGATATGACACCGCCCTAACCGAATCGAGCGACACTTGAACTACTGCAGATTGTACCAATGCAAGCCTGCATTCACAAAATTGAGCGTGCGTGAAAGGCCTAGCACAGAAACGATGTTGTGCGACGGACCCTATTTGAGCATTCGGAAATCGGGATGCGCCATCCAATCAATCAGTATGGACGGCTTAAACAGTTGTGTTCTTGAACCATCAACGTCAACGACTGTCACAACGTCTGAATGGCTGTCTACTCGTGCTCGAAACGAACGGTCGCGGCACACCCAATTGAAGTCGCCGTGCATTGTGATCACGCCACCATGGGTTCGGCAGATGTAGCACGAAAGTTCGGCCAGAATACGGTGATCTTGGTCCCGATTGCACATTGCGGCCAAGCCAACCGAGAGTTTGGGTAACCAACCCAGCGCGTCGGCGTAAAGCCCGATGTCCTCGCCAAGCTCCAAATCGTCCGAGGCATCTGCGAACCGCATAAAGAACGGCCGCCCCTCACCAGTGTACGAGCCACCTAATTTGCATGTGGATTCAACCCAAAAGTCGTCACCCTCGATGAGTGTGGCAGTTGAGTGGCAAGCGTCACGAATAGCCGCGACGACGGATTCGTCTCGGTCGAA
The DNA here is from genome assembly GCA_938040995.1 of uncultured Pirellulaceae bacterium. Classification (GTDB taxonomy): domain Bacteria; phylum Planctomycetota; class Planctomycetia; order Pirellulales; family Pirellulaceae; genus CALHZT01. The sequence continues at coordinate 15,150 of CALHZT010000080.1, forward strand.
GTCAAACAGAATTGATACGGCGGGGCCAGCCATGGGTAGCACAACGGAAGGTCTTTACGACACCCGTCCCGAGCGGAACCGAAAGATGTCGAATCACCGAGAATAGTATCAAGTGATCGTGGCTTGAGCAAAAAGCAAGGTTGTACCGAAAAGAACAGAATGTCTCCAATTCGTGAGACATGTAAGAACCGCGCAAGAATGTGAACCACGGATGGACGCAAATGAACACGGATGGCTTACCAATCAGGTTGCTGATGCCTGTGCTGGTTTCGTTTGTAGATCGACCATTTCGCGATAGCGACCGTCGGATTCCATCAAATGGTCGTGCGTGCCGACTTCGACAATCTCGCCGTCGTTCAGGACGACGATTCGGTCGGCGTGAGTGATGGTGCTCAGCCGATGCGCGATAACGAAACAGGTCCGCCCTTGCATCAATGATGACAGACTCACCTGTATCAGACGCTCACTCTCGGTGTCGAGATTACTGGTGGCTTCGTCAAGAATCAGAATCCTGGGGTCGGCAAGAATCGCGCGGGCGATGGCCAATCGCTGACGCTGACCGCCGCTCAATTTGACGCCCCGTTCACCGATAATGGTGTCGTATCCATCCGGCATCTTTCCAATGAACTCCTCCGCGTTCGCCATCTGTGCGGCGCGGCAAATGTCGTCGAACGATGCACGGCGGTCGCCATAGCCGATATTTTCCCGAACCGTTCCATCAAACAGGAACACATCCTGTTCGACGATGCCAATCAGGCGACGATACACTTCGACGTCGATCTCGTTGATATTCTGACCGTCGAGTTCAATGTGACCGCGGACCGGGTCATAGAACCGGGCGACGAGGTTGCAGAGAGTCGTCTTGCCGGCTCCACTGGGACCAACGAGGGCAATCGTCTCACCCGGCTGGACCTCGAGGTCGATATTCTTCAGGGCGAGAAGGTCCGATTCCGGGTAAGAAAAGGAAACGTCGTCGAAGGTGATTCCCGCGTTCACGTTTTTGGGCAGTTGATGCGAGACGTCCACATCCGACTGCATCTCACGCGACTCATCGAGAAGGTCGAGCACACGGTCCAGCCCGGAAAGACTGTTTTGAAACGATGCCGCACTCTGTGCCAATGTTGCCAGCGGGCCAAGCAGCATCAGCAGGTAAACAAGAAACATCATCAAGTCGCCGAGGGACATGGTTCCCTGCAGAACGTTCCATCCGCCATACAACAGCAACATGGTTGTCGCGACGGGAATCAATGTTTCCCAGACCATTTCGACGGTTCGCATCGCCCACCATGCACTTAGTTCCTGCCGACCCATCAGGTGATTGCCGCGCATAATACGATTGGTCTCCGATCGCTGGCGGCTGAAGGCGCGAACGACACGGATGCCGCCGAATGATTCGGTCGCGAGTGCGTCCACGTTTTCACGCTGGGCCCGAATCTTCTTGAAGCGGGGGCGAATGCGGTTGATCCATGTGCGATGCGTCGCGAAAACAATCGGCACGAGAATCAGGGCTCCGAGCAATAGCCGCCAGTCGACCCAGGCGAGAATCGCCATGCTGCCGATCAATTGAATGATGGCTCGCCACGGGTTGTAGAGCATGCCAAAGACAAGGTCGCCGACACTCCCCGCGTCCTGGCGAAGAATACTGGCGGCTCCGCCCGAGCGAAGCTCCTGTACGCGGTGGAGTGGCAGTCGGACTGCCTGGTCAAAGACCCGGCGCCGGACCGACATCTGGATCAACTTGGTGACTCGAGTCGCGTTCCAGCGGCCCCAGATCGAGAGCACGATCTTGACCATCGAGATTGCGGTGACAGCCAGCGTGATCATCACCAACAAGTCCCACGGATCGCGAGGCACCCACGCCGGAACATTCTCCGGTAGCGGCGTTCCGCTGAGCACATAGTCGACAATGAACTTTGTCGCGGCCGGCGGGATCAGTGCAAGCAGCGTGGCAAAAGTCAGAGTCGTCAGTGCAAACGCTACCGAACCAAGATGGCCCTTCATCAACCCGATGAAACTTCGGACCAGTTCCAGGGCAGGACGGTCGCGCTGCTTCTTCTTTTTGGGTCCGCGACCGGAATGCCCCGAACCCGAATTCGCATCGGGATCCCGGAGCGATTCTTTAAATTCTTCAAACTGCTGGCGACTGGAATTCATACGTGATGTCATTGCGATTGCATTATTGGATCAAAAGCCCGCCGTTGCCACCAAAGTCGCGGATCTGCTCCCCGACCCTGCGCCGGATAGCATGCTCCAAAAAGGGTTTCATGGATGCGGCTGATGTGGCACTTTAGCCCGCCCGAAACTCGTGAACAGCATCTACGAGCGCCAACACATTGTCGACTGGCGTTTTGGGTAGCACGCCGTGACCGAGGTTGAAGATATGACCGGGGCGACCGTCGACCGCTTTCAAAATCGTGTTCGTACGGTCCACGACAGTTTGGCGATCGGCGAACAGGACAAGCGGGTCAAGATTCCCCTGGACCGCATGGTGATGGCCGACGGTACGCCATGCCTCGTTGATGTCGACTCGCCAGTCAATCCCGACGACTTGCGGATTGGCAGCTGACAGGCACGGCAATAATGCCGGATTACCAGTCGCAAAATTGATGACCGGTACTTCCCTGGGAATCGTCGCGAGGATCGACTGCACGTGTGGCAGTACGTACTCACGATAGTCGGCAACGCTCAGGCAACCGGCCCAGGAATCAAACAATTGTAAACACTGCGCCCCGGCGGCGACTTGGGCATTCAGGTACAGCGAAATCGAACGCGAGAAGCGAGTCATCAATTCGTGCCATGCACCCGCATCACGATACATCAGCGTTTTGGTGTTCGCATAATTGCGACTGGACCCACCCTCGATGACGTAACTTGCAAGCGTGAACGGGGCTCCGGAAAAACCGATCACGGGTATGTCGGCAGCGAGTTCATTTCGCGTCTGACGCACCGTTTCCATCACGAAGTCAAGTGACTCCACACTTTCGAGTGCAAGGACACGATCTATTTCGCTGGCGTCCCGGACCGGGTTATGAATCTTTGGTCCGTCGCCAACTACGTACTCCAGTTCGAGCCCCATCGGCTCAAGAATCGGCAGGATGTCGGAGAAGATGATTGCCGCGTCAACGCCCAATCGATTGACCGTGTTGACCATCACCTCGGCACAAAGAGACGGATTCTTGCAGAGTTCGATGAACGTCGTCTTGCTGCGAATTTCACGATACTCGGGAAGGTATCTCCCGGCCTGACGCATCAGCCATACCGGAGTCACTTCGTTCGGCTCCAGGCGACAGGCTCGCATGAACGGGCTGTTGTACCACGGTGCTGACTTGTCGTTTACGACCGTCTGTGGTCCGGAAAGTGTGGCGTGAATTCGCCGCTTTCGTTGCTGCAGTCGCGCCGCGTTGACGGCAGACTCGTTGACGAGCGGACCAAGTTTGGGCCGCGAAGGCTCAAAATCAACGGCCAAGTCGGCTTGTCGAAGCATTGCACTGGTGGACGGTCCCACCGAACAGATGACCGTATCCCGCAATGACGCTTTGATCTTCTCACCAAGTCCAAGTTGCGCGGCGCGAGCCAGCACATTGGTCACCTGATGAGCCGACGTGAACATCGTTACGTCGCGCTCCCCATTGGTAATCGCATTGAGATTGGCATCGAGCGATGTCATATCGTCCGGCAGGCCCCAGCGGTAAACCCGAAGTGGCGTCACGTGAGCACCGCGGGCTTCGAGCCCGGCGATCAGGCTGGGATTTGGCTGGCCATATTCCTGCAAACCAACGGTCTGGTTGCAGATCGAGAGATTCTGGTCGACCGTTTCGAGAATTTCGCGCCACGTGTTTGGCTCGGGCACAATATGAGTCGGTGTCAGACCGACGGCTCGCAATGCCGCTGCCGGCTTGGGGCCGCGAACCACGGTGGTAATGTCACCGAGCGAGTCAAGAAACCGCTGCCGGTCAACTTTCTTTTCGACAGCTGCCAACAAAAATTCAAATCCAACGCCCGTCAGCAAGATGACGATTTCGACCTGACCGGTAATCAATCGCTGGGCAAATTCGACGACTTCGGATTGGGCCTCAACGGCGACTTCCTTCATCGACGGACTGACCGACGGCTGACCGCCCAGTCGCTCAATCATCCGCGTCATCTCATCCGCACGACGACTTTCAAAAGCCGCTACCCGTATCCCCGAAAAACCGTCATTCAATGGTGTCGCACCGTCGTTGTCCTGAATTGCCATAAGTTGTCAGTTCTTCTCTCTACTTGATCGAGTCTCTCGGGACGGATTCTTCCGACTTTGTATCTGACGGTATCACAGGAAAGCTGATCCGAATCCTCGTTCCCAACCCGGATTCGGAATCCAGTTCGAACTTCCCTCCGAAGACACTTGCCCGTCGGGAAATACCTTCCAGTCCGTAGCGGCCAGCATCGACAGTATCCGGATCAAAACCGCTTCCGTTGTCGGTAATCTCGACATGCAGTTTATCTTCGTCACCATGCAACCAGACTGTCGCCTCGGTTGCACCGCTATGCCGAATGACATTGTTTAACGATTCCTGAACGATGCGGAATATTTGAGCTTCGAGTAGGTCCAGCATCAACGGCGGTGGCTGGTCGCAAAGGAAACGCAATGGAATACCGGTCTTTTTCTGCATCACCCGAACCAGCTGACTGAGCCCGACCAACAAACCCTGATCCTGAAATACGACCGGGCGCAGATCCCGAATCATCGCCCGGGCGTCGTCAACACATTGCCCGATCGAATCGAGGGCAACGTCCAGTGATGAAGTCGCCTTTTCCGGATTGCTGGTCAGATTCTCTTTCACTGACTGCAACCACATTTGGGCTCCGATGGCGTGCTGCACAAGACCATCGTGAATTTCATACGCCACGACTTCGCGGGCCTGCATCTCAAGTTCCAGCAAACTGCGAAGCAACTTTTCATTGGAAGCCTGCTTCTCCCGTCCGTGTACCAGATCAGTAATGTCCCTGGATACCCACAAGACGCACATCTCCTGATCCACGGAGAAAGGCACCACTTTCGCGCTGAACCATTTCCGCTGCCCTTTCAATTCAAGATCATATTCCAGCGTCAATGGCTGTTGAGTCGCAATGACGTTGGCAATGATCTCCATTCCCTCGTCCGCATCCTTCTGGGGCATTACATCGAAGACTCGCTTGCCAATCAGCTCTTCAGAAGGACGAAGCAACAGCGACTCGTCGGCAGTGTGAACCTGTCGGTAGTTACCGTCGCGGTCGATGACAAGCAACAAGTCTGGAAGGTTCGACAGAACCGTCAGCAACTGCTTCTCACTTTGCCGTTGTGCTTCGCGGGCGGCCTCCTGCTCGCGGATACTTCGGCAAAAAACGAGCACGCTACCCTCGTCTTCCGGAACGAAACTCGCCGTGACATGAATGCGTTTCCCGTCACTCATCTGAAGAGTCAACATCGCACCCTTGAGCGGAATTCCGCTCCGAGATGTTTCAAGACAGGATTTCAGTTCCTCATGACAGTCGAGAACAAAAAACGACTGGACATTACGTTTGTGGGAACCGTCGGAATCGAGCTTCATCGATTCACGAAACGGCCGGTTCGTAAACACCACGCGCCCATCAAGTGCCACACGAAAAACCAGATCGTACGAATAGTCCAGCATGCTGGAGTCGCCGTCCTGGTTGGTATTTTCCGTGAGCATTTTGACATTGAGCTGGAGGATTGTAGATCACTGGACCAAGTGTCATGCAGTATAGCGAATTCAGAAACCCGGACATTCGCGAAGATGGTCATTCCAAAGCCACTTCAACAAGTTCTCAGCGACCAGACCTGAGGAAAAAGCTATTATCTTGAATAGCCTCTCATCGTGGGCCAAAGGTGCATGCCCGGGTCGGGTGTTGCCGTCGATTGATCGTTAGATCCGAAAATATCTGAATTATCGGCCAGCCAGCGATTTATCCGGTTGATGATTCGCAAGCCCAAAGACCACGATACTGAGACCCTCATACTTGCCATGGATCGGCGTCGCAACGTGGCAATCAGATACTCCTTCCAATGACGAAACGCAAGGCACAACCCAAAGACTCAAAGGAACAAGGCGCAAATGGTGCGCCCGCGGTCGAGGCTGGACGCGACACTTCACCGCGTTCGTCATTCAGTTCAAAGCACTTCATCAACCGGGAAATCAGCTGGCTGGAGTTCAACGGCCGCGTTCTGGAAGAAGCCCAGGACAAGACGACTCCCCTGCTCGACCGCCTGAAGTTTCTCTCGATCTTCAGCTCCAACCTGGATGAGTTTTTCATGGTGCGAGTCGCCGGTCTGCGAGAGCAGGCATTCCAGGCAGGGGCTCCCCAGGACAGAAACGCGGACGGGCTACCGGCGCTTCGTCAGTTGCGAAAGATCAGCAGCGCCACCAGGGAACTCGTTGCGGAACAGTATCGCTGCTTCAACGACGCAGTCATGCCATCGCTACGCGAAAACGGAATTGAGATTGTTCAACACAGCGACTTTGCACAAGATCCATCGGTAGATGAGTACTTCCGTGACACGGTATTCCCGGTGCTGACTCCGATGGCGATTGATCCAAGCCATCCTCGCCATCGCTATCACAATCGCGCACTCTACGTCATCGCCAAACTGCGCCGGCGTTCCGGCCTTGGCCCACGACGCATGCTGGGAGTTGTTCAGGTACCGCTCGTGCTCCCGCGATTGGTACCCGTTGCCAGTGACAAACTTGCCAAGTCCCGGTTCATCCTGCTCGAAGACATGATCGCCGACCGGTTGCCAGAGCTGTTCGGTGGCTTCGAAGTCGAAACCTCAACGACGTTCCGGGTGACACGAGACAGTGACATCGCCATTATCGAGCAGGAATCCGACGACATGCTCCGGCTGATCGAGGAACGCCTGAGAGCACGGCGACGAGCCGACGCGGTGCGAATCGAGATTTCCATCGATGCGGACATTTCGCTGATTGATACCATTATCGAGCAGGAGCAGGTTCGTGGCGGTGCATTCGAAAGCGGCCAAGGCTACAGCGAAGTCTACCGCATCAGAGGGCCGCTGGATCTGACCGGGTTCAACTCACTTGTAAAGCTGACCGGCTACGAACACCTGCGTGACAAGCCGGCAAATCCGTTAACGCCTCGTGGACTTCGGCGGCATGGTGAAGACTTGCTGGCGGCCATTCGCAGACGCGACATTCTGCTCCACCATCCGTACGATTCGTTTGACTCAGTCGTCGATTTCGTCAATCTGGCGGCGACCGATCCGCAAGTCCTCGCGATCAAACAAACGGTTTACCGCACCAGTGGCGACTCGCCCATCATCCGTTCCCTGATTGCCGCCGCCGAAGCCGGCAAGCATGTGACAGCGCTGGTGGAACTGAAAGCACGTTTTGATGAACAAGCCAACGTAGCCTGGGCACGACAACTGGAACACGCGGGCGCGAACGTCGTGTTCGGATTCATGGATCTCAAGACGCATTGCAAGATCTGCATGATCGCCCGACAGGAAGACGACAACGTTCGCCGCTACGTGCACCTCGCGACCGGCAACTACAACCCGACCACTGCCAAGTCGTATACCGACATGGGACTGTTTACGGTAGATAACGAAATCGCCGACGATGTTTCCGCGCTGTTCAATTTTCTGACGGGATATTCCCAGGGACACAAGTGGAACAAGCTTGCCGTCGCTCCCAATCATCTCCAGAACCGGACCATTGAACTGATCGAGGCGCAGACCCGACGTGCCCGCAAAGGCAAGTCGTCACGGATTTTCGCAAAACTGAATTCGCTCGTGGACCCTCGAGTCATCGAGGCGCTCTACCATGCCAGCCAGGAGGGCGTTCCTGTCGATCTGTTCGTGCGAGGCATTTGCAGCCTGCGACCAGGTATCGAAGGCGTATCGGAGAACATCCGGGTCAGAAGTATCGTGGACCGCTATCTCGAGCATAGCCGGATCATGGTATTCGGCGAGGGAGAACGAGCCAAAGTATTTCTCTCCAGCGCAGACTGGATGCCGCGAAACTTCTACCGCCGCGTTGAAGTCATGTTCCCGATCGAGTCGCCAGGTCTACGGCGACGATTCATGAACGAGATTATTCCGGCTTACATGAACGACAACGTGAAATCCAGAGAACTGCAATCGGACGGAACCTATCTCCGAGCCAAGCCCAAAGATAGTGCGCAGTACTATCGTTGCCAGGACGAGCTCCATCAGCTGAACTTCGATTCGGCCCAACAATCCAAAGCACGGCATTACCGCGAATAGCAACGCTTTGAACTGCCACTGCGACTTGCTCATATTGTGCCACCACACGTGAGCGGTTCGGCGCTAGCCGCCGGTGGGTTGAAAACACGTGATCGTCGCGCATTTCATAGGCGCGCTTGCAGAATCTCGGCCCTACTCAAACGTTCGCCAGGTCACTGATGCGGACCCACCGGCGGCTAGCGCCGTGCCGCTCACGATTGTTCAACAGAGCCCGGGCTCAAAGCAAATACCAGTCTCCGAATACCCTGTCTCGTACGTTGTCCTGCCGGTATCGATCTTGCACAACAGAAACGCCGTGGTCCTGGTTCGGCAACTGTTGAACTGGAACCCCACGTAACATTCCTCCTGCCGACTGGAACTTGTTTCCATTCCACAAATTGAAGTCCGAAGTATCGACAACGCCATCCGCGTTAAAGTCGCCGTTGCACCATGCGGCCGTCGCCGTAAACTTTGACGAATTCCAGAGATTGAAATCGGATATATCAACGTTCCCGTCCAGATTGGCATCCCCGATTAGAAACGCATTCCCGCCGGTCACCGCCGGATTGGCGGCTCCACCAAGCACTAACCAGACATCAAGATCGTCGCGGTTCACCAGCAGATCACCATTCAAGTCGTATTGCGACTGATTCGTTCCCGACGCAATCACCTGAACAAGCCCATCGACGTCCGCACAATCATGCGTTCCGTTCTGATCAAAATCGCCATCCAGCGGTATCGTGACCGAAACTGCCTCAGACAGGAAGTTGTTTGTTTCGTTTAGCTCCACGACATCGAACGTGTCATCAACGTAGATACCAATGAAATAGGCTCCTTCTCCCTGGCTCCAAACGTCGCCAGCACCAGGCAACGTAACACTAACTGTGTCGCTGAAGGCCGTGCCCGGAAACAGGTCGACACCTTCCCTAAATGTCAGGAGAGTATCAAGCTCCGGATCGATATCCTCATCGGTACTCAGATAAAAACCGACTTCAAAAGCGTCTCCCGCGACGGGCCCAGTACCGAGAAAATTGTCATAGTCGAAGAACACATCGATCGTTTCGCCTGCCGAGACCTGGTTGTTACCACCATCGTCTACATCAAGTAGGAAAGCCCGCAGATCGGGCAACGGTGGAGCCGGACCGTCGATCGAAAGTGTGTACCCGGGATTGGTGGTGTTCAGGTATCCGTAGGTTTGAATGATGTACGTCTCTCCCGACGTTACCGACCAGACAACCTGTTCGTTGTCCGTTGCCGATGTCGACTGAGTCAACACGGCTCCCGCAGAGTCCATCAGCACGAGTTCAATATCACCCACTGAATGTTCAAAAAGAACGTCGACCGTCAAAGAACCATCGTCCGGAGCGGAATACGCAAAGTAGTCGCTATCGAAAGAATCATGAATCGTCAGGTCGCTCCACGACTGATCCTGACTTCCGAGAACCGTTGCCGTACCCAGTGTGTTGTTGGGTTCAAAGATGTCTGGTTCGATCGCCGGCCCGTCAATACTCAGACGATATTCAGGATGTATTGCATCTGAGAATCCAAATACCCGGATAAAGAAAGTCTCTCCCGCATCGACGTTCAGAGACACCGATTCGTCGTCCGACGTGGAACTGGAGCTGGCAACAGTCGTCCCGGCGGAATTCAGCAGCCGAAGATCGAGATCGCCAACATTGTGCGAGAACTCCAGATCGACAGCTAATTGCCCGTCCGCGACGGCCGTGAAGCGATAGTAATCATCATCGTCAGCAGCATCCACAGTCAGATTGCTCCACGACTGATCGGAAGATCCCAGATTCGTCGCCGTCGCGAGCGTATCGTTCTGCTCGAATATGTCTTCCTGAATCCCCCAGGAAAACTCGTACCTTGCTCCGCCCAGTTGTCTGTCTACGCGAAAGAAAGAATCGGCACGAGACTCATCAGGCCATTCCATCCTGTAGCTACCATCCTGCCACGTGTTGCCCACGGCAAAAGCATTGGCCACATTGACAAGTCCACCGACTCCCGGGCCAACGGAAACATTGGCCAGTTGGCCCCTTCCACCAAGTTCGATGGACGCCAACGATCCATCTTCATTTTCACTCACGTACCAGACGGCAACCCCTTCCTGTATGCCAACCGGTTGATCGTAGCTCATGCCACTCGGTCGCAGCTCAACGTACAGCTTGTCGTTCAGCGGACTTCGCGAGTCGACAAGAATAAACCCGCTATCTGCAGGAGAAATTCCTGAATCCTTGAGCACTCGCGTGCCCGGGTTCGCCAAATCGAACGTTGGCCATTGCTTCCACCCAAGGAACTCTTTGTGCCATGGATCAAAATCATACATTTCCGGACCAGTACATGACATCAATGTCAGTCGAAAACTCAGGCACGAGTTTGCAGGATCTCCATAGAGATCGATGGCACCAGCGAGGTGAGCCAGTTCGTGAGCAGTCGTCGAGAAACTCGATTCTTCGCCAATCGAAGCCATCGAACCCAGGACCGTAACCGCTGTATCTCCGCTTCCCACCGGAACCGGATCGTAGGATCGCACAGCACCGCCGCTCCCGGCGTCGAGGATGATCATTGTCGAAAGTTCGTCATCGCGAACGAAGTCGTCACCATTGATGTCATAGACCGAAAAGTCGAATCCTGCTGAATCGGCAGCCGCGATCGCTTCGGATCGAATCAGGCTCACGTACTCTGCAGCCGTAATCGCCTCACTCTCAAATTGCATCCTCGGGCCTGGAATTGAAAACGGCCCAATCACTCCGTTGCCAGGGGTAGCACGCTCCCACGTGAACTGGCCATCCGACGACTGAGAAAAAAAGTCGGCGACATTCGCCGTCGGCGAATCGAAGAGAACGTCGTCATAAAACGCCGTCGGATTCGACACCTGAAACGCGTCACCTTCTTCGACGAGAATCGTCAGCAGCTTTGCCAGCATGCGGCGATCTTCAAGTGGCTCGGCGACAAGACGCCTGCGTTGAGAACGATTCCCCGAATTACCGATACCTGACGCGCGCATTCCAGACATGGCAGAACTCCTGGTTTGGCCGGTTTACCCGATAGAATTGGGCGAATGACGCCCTGTAAGAGACAAGACGCAAGGCAGGAAACGAACCGGCACCAAAAGTGGCAATAATTCGAGAATGCAGTCTTGCGGACGAAAGCGCACGTCAAGCAGGAAACTGTAGGCAACGAGTCCCTGTCGCCAATGATGGGACTCGTTGCCTCGTCCACTACTTTGCTTGCTGGTTACACTTCGGTCGGGTGGCACTGGCCAAAGCTTGCTTTGCCGGTGTATTTTCGAGATAACCTTGCTGATCGAGTTGCCAATGTCAGTCAAACTGAGACCAATGAAACCTGGCCCTGAATTCAAAAGTGCGCTGGCGATTCTGTTCTGCAAGCTACTTTCTTTCGAACACTGGCTGGAGCAAACTCCGCCAGTGCCACCCTGACCGCGAATAGCAACGCTTGAATTGTCATTGCACCGATGCTTTCAACCGCCGCAATCACTGCGCGAACCGGCGCCACAACAGAACCGGACGCTAACGCGTGGCGGCTGATGGGAGGATGACGATTTCCAACGCCAATCAGCCGCCACGCGTTAGCGTCCGGTTCAGCATAAGGCGAGCTGAATGAAGGACTCGTTGCCTCGTCCACTTCTACTTTGCTTTGCCGGATTACGCTTCAGACGGAGCCGTCACCAGCTGCTTGAGTGAATCCAGAACAACGAGCACATCATCACGTTCGATCTCGGCCCACTCGGCGACTTTGTGACGGAGGATTGCCAGTTTGAAACTGTCGAAAGCATCGGCCAAGTCGTCGGGGAGCTCGGGAATCTCTGCGAAAGGACGAACCGGAGCCGCTTTTTCGGCCACTTCTTCGCTTTCATCGCCCAGACCTTCTTCCCCGTCACCTGCTTCCGCCGTATCCATATCGTCTTTGTCGAACGGCATGTGTTCGGCGTCTGTTGAAGAACCGGCCGGAGCGTCGCTCTTCTTGTCGAGATTTTCAATCGTCTCGACAGAACTCGCAACGAGTGAATCGACCGCCTCGTCAGCGAAGTCTTCATCGACTTCGCCAGTGACAACATCTTTCGCGTCCGGCTTTTCGGATGGGTCGCCACCGTTGGCTTCCCAACGTTGCTTTCGCATTTGCGAAATCGACCAACCGCTTTGCGATGCACCTTCCAGCCACAATTCCGCATCATCCCATTCGCTGGCGGCGTAAAAGTGACTCCAGTAGAGTCCTTCATACGATTCATAGCTGGTAAAGAACCGCTTGTAGACCCGGCGGAGACGACCGACATGCTGCGGAGTGACCGACCCGACAATGCGGCTCCACTCTTCGTCGCTGTATTCGCCAGCGTGGGCGTTCGCGTCAATAAGGGCGTTTCGCCACTCATGAATGATGCGGCCCTTTTCCCAGTTGGATGTGCTGATAAGCTTGTTCCAACGGCCCACAAATACCGCCGATTCGTCCGACGCTTTTTCTTCAACCGAGTTGTTAAGATCGACAGATTCTGACATCAATGCCCCGCTCTGATTCCTGAAGTTGCTTCTTGCGAGGCAGCAGTGTAACGATGGTCCACCCGGTTTGCAGCCAGGAAAAGGCCCAGGAGCGGGATGAGCCAGGGAATCGCTGTCGCACATGCGGAATGGGGAAAGTTAACCGACTGGCGACCGGGGGAAAACTTGTCAATTCAATGTAAAAACGAATTCGCTTCGAGGTAGCGAACGAGGCAACGAGACCTTTTCGTTGCGCAAAAGCTTAAGGTTTCGGCGAATCGGCAGTCGGCTCGTCCGATTCATCCGGCTCGTGCGATTCGTCTTTCAAAAGCCCGCGGATCGAGTCGCGAAGCGGTTCCTCAAAACGCTTTCCGCCACCCACAAACAACCGGCTGATCTTGCCGGACTTGTCGATCACAACGGTCTGGGGAATCGCGTTGGCTTCGTACCTCTCCGTCACAACGCCATCGGTATCCAGGAGCACAAGCGGTGAAAGTTCAAGTCGCTCAAGCAATTTGCGAATCTTCTCTTCCGATTCAGAAAGGTTCACCGCCGCGAGAATCACCTGGTCAGCCGGGAACTCATCAACAATCGACTCAACACGAGGCAACCACTGGATGCACGGCCCGCACCACGTGGCCCAAAAATCAAGCACGACGATTTTGCCCTTGTGATCGGAAAGCCGGAACGCTGGCCCCTCGAGTGTATCAAGCATGACATCCGGGGCAGCTTTGCCGACGAGTGATGACTCCTGCCCGGTTGCCCGTTCGACGAGCGAGTCGTTTTCGTCGAGATACTTTGGCTGAACCGCCGAAGTCAGCTGAATCCTGCTACTGGCAAACGATTCAATCTTCGACTGAATCTGCTCGCCAAACACAAACTCCCGCACATCGCTCGAAGCGATCTCACAGTCACCAAGGACATCATTCTTTCCAATGATCGTATTGGCCCGAAATGAAGTTGGGCGAAATGAAATGCGAGTCTTGTCTTTACCGAACGCAAGGAACTGCAAACCGGGTTGCTGATCGCCGGACTTCACAGGCTGCTCTTCAGTATCTTTGCCCGGAGCTTCACCCTCGACGACTTTGTTGCCCTCTTTTGAATCGTCCGATGGCGGTTCACGAAGTCCGTCCAGCCACAAAATGGCGGCGACACGATCACGAGGTATTTTCCGAGGCGTCAAACCAACTTCAATCGTGACGTGTTGGTCATCGACTGACTGAAGGCGACCACGAATAACGTCTTTTCTTTTGGAAAGGAGCAGATGAGTCGGTGGGTAATCTTTTAGCTTGCGAGGGACGGTCAGAAACCGTTCGCGCCGGGTGCTGGAGAGTTCGGCCGGCGAATAGTTCTTTGCCAGCGTCAGCGCTTTTACCTTTTCATGTTCCACAAACGTCGTTGTGGCAAACGGACTTTCGAACGTGACGCCTTCGCTGTCGATTCTCTTCAGTCGAAATGGAATCAGGTCCCCCGAACGTAACTCCAGGACCGATCCGTATTCGTCAGGCTTCTTTGTCGATTTTGCGCGTGCCGATTTTCCAGACCGAAACGTCAGGACTCCACTGGCGTCCGGCGCGATCGGACTGGCATTGTTTGCCGCAGTCGGCTTCCACGACAGGCAACTGCCCTTCTCTTTCGAATCGGCCGCGACAAGCTGGCCGCGCATCACTGAATCACCAATCTGAATTTGACCCATCGCTTTCTTCGACGGCGGCTCGCGGACAATGGTACCAACAGGGTGAAGAGCCTCCTCCGGCTCGTTGATTGTCTCACCGGCGAATTCCACCGACATCAGCTCCGACAATTCAAAACTGACTGGCTGTTTGAGAACAGGCGAACGAATCCCCAGCCGACCAGAATCGACACCGTCGAATACCCCGGAAAACTGCATGCCATTGGCGAGTGTGACTTTCAGATCGCGGACAGGCTCTTTGACGGTCGTATTGGATTTCTGTCTCTCATTGCCAAAAACAATCTCTGAAAAATCGCCAAGCCCAAAACGTTTGATCTCTGTTTTTTTCTCGGCTGGCACCTTGTCTTCGTCGTCGGTGGATTCCTCGTCAGCATCCTGCTCTTCTTCGTTACCTTTCTCCTGGCCCTCTTCATCGCTGCCTTCGTCGCCAGTTGCTTTCTCTTCGGTTGCTTCCTCTCCCGTTTCAGAAGCAGCATCCGGCACCGTCACCAGCAACTCCTGCGTTTTCGCATCCCAGCCCAAACGCTCAGCCACCTGGAAAGTGCCATCGGCCTGAAACACGGCCATCTCTTCCGACTGGCCACCGCCCAGCAAAGATCCGGACGACAACGTGGAAACTCGCAATCGTTCGAGGCCCAACAGCCCCGAGAAACACTCGAGCCGAATGGACTCAGTCGCCGTTTCCCACTTTTCACAAACCTCCGTGGGAAGCTCCAACTCACCAAGCAGCGTGCTGCCGGCAACCACGCGCATTTGCTTTTTGTCGGCATCCAGCATGATTCGCAGGACCAACTCTTTTCGCTCCGACCTGCTGATCGGCACATCGTCCATCGCCAGGACGTCCATTTCATCGGCATCTCTGGTAAGAGCCACCAGCCGCTCACCCCAGGTGGCAATCCGGATCCCAAACGGATCTTCGGAAACTTTGGAAGCTTGCTGGACCCTGATAAAGGCCTGCTGTTGATCCGCTTTCGGTGGCTTGGGCTTGAACTTGGTGAGTTCAATAAACTTGCCAAAATGAATCGCAAAATCTGCACCCTTGGTCCAGGAGCATTCGAGTTCAATGCTGCACTGCCGAGGCAGCTTTGGCAACTTCAGTCCGGCAAACGCCATGCTGCTGGTTGCGTATACCGCACCGCCCTGTCGCTTCCACTTGCCAATCGCTCCCTCGAGGATGTCCGATTTTCCGTCAGGCCATTCCATCACAATACGTTCCGGCTCCGTAGGTGCGGTCAGCCGCAACAGATTCGCAAAGGGCAAGTCGACTATTTGTGGTTGCGACTTACCGAGCACTTCAAACTTCAGGACGTCGCCTGAGATCCCTTTGGGCAATCCCAATAACACATCGCCGCCTGTCGTCTCGCACACGCACAGCTTCTTCTGCGAACCGACTGAACCCTTGTCCGGCGACTGAAAATGCACAGACGCAAGTCCGTCAATGGGAAACTCAAACGGACCGACGAACTGATCAGCCTGCCAGCGAACCGGCTCTGCCGCTTTCGAATCCAGCCAACGACCATCAACCCGGTCGCCCGAACGAGTCATCAGGGTCATGCCCTTGCCTGGCGTGTCTCCAGCCATCAGGGACGCAGCCAGCAAAGACACCAGCAGCGCACTACCAACCAGCGCGTTATGGACTTTTCTCGTCACGTTATCTCTCGTAGATCGGAAGGAACCGGTAGTTAAGTGCCAATGAAAGAAGAGACAACGACGTGTCGGTCGGCTTTCCGAATGGACCGGTGAAACTGCCGTCCTCGCCCTGCGAAGCCTTCAGTCGCTCGATCAGGAGCTTGTTCCATTTGGCCCATGCGTCCATGTCGCCCTGAAACAGCGCCTGTGCCTGGTAGTACCTTGTGTACGACTGGTAATGTCCCGACGCATCCGATTCCACCTCGCCGGCCAGGTAGTTCACCGTGTTCTTGAATTGCTTGAGATCTTTGCGACGAGCGATCGCAAACACGAGGCCTGCGATCGAGCTTCTCGCCAATGATTCGCCCATGCCGCCCATCCCACCGGAGTATCCGACCATTCCCGCGTCCGAAGTCATACTCTGGTAATACTTGATGGCTCGATCAATCGATTTGTCCGGCACTTCGATCCCTGCATTCCTTGCGGCCAGCAACCCAACCAGGACGGCGCCACTGACGGACGTGTCCGCATCGCTGGCTTCGGGAGAATAGCGCCATCCGCCAACAGAATTTTTCTTTTGCGAAGTGATCGCGCACCGCACGGCAAGCTCGAGTGATTTGGCAATCGACTTTTTGCTGTTCAGCGACCAGATGCGACGGTCATCGACCGCGCCGTAGGCTTCGGCGAGTCCCAGCATGCCAAACCCGTGATGATACATACTGCCGCCGAAATAGCCGGTCTTCTGATCCTGCGCATCGACCAGCCCCTTCACGGCTTTTTTGACTTGTTGGCTGTACTTGCCAAAGTTCGGATCTTCACCTGACGCCAGAAACGTCATCAGCGCCATACCAGTCACACCAGCGCCCGTCTGTCCGCCTTGCCAGATTCCCTTTTCGGTTTGCGTATCCGACAGATACCCCAACCCCTGTTCATAGAGTTCCCGAACATCGCGCGGAACCGCATCGCCGTGGTGAATATCGAATGGTGCCATGCCACGCTGTGACCATGCGCAGTTCGCGGCGATCAGCAGCAACAAGGCCGACAGGAAAATGCGGGTGCGGTTCATCGTGAGACCTTCTGTTGGCGGGCACTCTGTCGGGGTCTATTCAGGCAAATCATTCGTCCGTGTCCTCCAGATCCAGATCGATTCCCATCTGTTTGAACTGGGCCTTCATCTGCTTTGCATTTCCCTTCAGTTGCTTAAGCTGAGGTTCCATCTGCTCCCACTCTTCTTCCAGAAAGTGCGACTTGAGCTCTTCTTCTGGTAGAAGGGCCATCTGGTAATAAGCGAGGTAGCTCGACATACCCTGCACTTGCGGGTCAGAATTCCTTTTGGGGATGCGGATCCGATCCATAAGGAACGTTGTCAAACGTTCGCGACGGTCTTTCTCCATGCACACTTGCTGGTCTATTGCAACGACCAACTGATGTATCTGCACCTCGGCCTCACGAACCCTCATTTGTTCTCGACGGTCTTCCAGCGAAGTTCGTTGCGATTCGTCCAGCAGCGTCATCAAGGTGCGGTTGAACATCGAACCTTCTTCATGCAGCCCCAGATTCAGACGACTTTGCAGAGGATGAATCTCCTGCCAGATTTGATTCCAGTTGCCCTGATCCGGTTTCCATTTCTTGACCAGCTTGTCGCACTCGCGCATGAATACGTGAATATCTCCCATCCCTGACAGCTCAAGATCCGATTTTTGCGTTTCGGTCAGGCCAAACACTCCCTGCAGGATCTCGATCCTGCTCCCCAGTTTTTCCTCCAGGTGCTTTCGCGCCTTCTTTGCGGTTTGCTGTTGGGGGAACAATTGCTGTTCGACAAAGTTGTCACCAAAGCCAAACTGCCCGGCGTTATTGTTCTGCTTTGGCCGAGGAACGGGTTCGATAAAGATATCTACACCAGAACAGGTTTGTTCGACGCAACAGACAAAAATGCATGTCGCCAAAGCCGTCATCAACAAACGGTGACCAACGCACTCTGGTATCAAACGTCGGAAATACATCTACTGCCCCTCCTCATCGAACCAGAAGTTCTTCTTCTGTTGCTGAGCCCCAAAGAATCCACCGCCGTTGAACTGCCAGCCCATGCCGCCAACATGTTGGTAATTCGAATTCTTCCACGCCGCCATTTGATGCTCTTCCAACCACGGCTTCAGGCAATCCTCCGGAAGTGGCGGAAAGTACTCCGGATTACTGGGCATCAACTGGATGTAACAGTCCCAGTCTTCCTCCCATACGCTGGCGATGGACTCCACAAGTTTTTCGTGCTGAATGGCCGTAAGGAACAGTCGCTTGTCCAGCGTATTCACCGCGACGGTCGCATGCGTCGTGTTCTTGAACACCACACGTGCCTCACATTCGTCGCGCCACTTTTTATATTTCTCCGCTATCGGTTTTGAGAGCTTGTCCTTTTCGTCCCCAAAAACACCGCTGACAATTCGCTTCACACCACGCCGTCTTAGTTCCTCAGGGCGTACCTTGTCTCCACCCTTTTGCCGCCCTACCCCAAAGAACTGCATGTTCATCTGTCTCGCGGCTTCGACGTATTGTGCCCTGATTTCCTTCTGCGCCAGTTGCTTCATTTTGAGTTTTTGTTCTTCGTTCGCCTCAAATGCCCGTGCGGCGCATGAAAGCTCGGCACCAAATCGCGATTCGATAGCGGCCTTCGCCATGCGAACCTGTTCAGCAAAACCTGGTTGCTGCTTGAGAATCTTCGCGAATGGGTCGTTCTCGTCGATCTCGACGTTCTCGGGAAGATCGCCTTGAGGAAGAACCAACAACTCCGCGATTTCGTCTTCGTCGACATCTTCCTCGACGAGTCGACCATCAAAGCCTTTCACTGCCAAAGCGCGCTGAGCCATCAAATGTTGCGGACTGACGAGTAACAGCCAGGCAGCACCCAGAATGCACAGCCACCGGCATGACGACTTGATACCAGTCTGACATTGCGACTTCGTCGTGTAATAGATCTGCATGTCGCTCATCCTGCGGGCTCCACAATACGATTGAAGTACTCGTCGAGGCCGGTGCGGTATTCTTCTGGCAGTCGCGATTTTGTCTGGCCCGTTGCCTGACGTACTGCACGCCGCGACCTTTTCTCGCGCGGATTGACGCCTTTGCCAACGAGCGCGATCGCGGTGTCACTCGTGGTTCCGCCGCCTCCACCACCGGGAGACGATCCGCCTCCGCCGCCACCCTTCGGGTTAATCCGCTTCGACTGCAACAGCAATTCAATTACCTCCGTCTCGGCGGCAATCGCTTTGGCTCCCGTTTCAGGCTCCGCGAGAATCAGCGTCGCTTCGTCCATGACGGTCGCAACCTTTGACAGCAAAGCAATCTCCTTTCCAAAGAGCTCCTCGGCATCTTTGAGCTCCTGGATTCGATCTACCAGCTTTTCGCAACGGATGCGCAAGTCGTCCTGTTGACCGGATAACCCGTTCGCCTGTTCTTCAAACTTTTCGATCTCGAGCGCCGGCTTTGCCTGCTCGGCGACTCGAGTGGCTTCGCGAAGGTCGATCTCAGCGGCGAGAATTTGCATGGCTTCGAGGACGATGGATGGCGGCAAACTGCCGCGCGATTTGCCGCCCGGTCACGTCCCGCCTCCCGCCGGGTCCACCAGATCCTCCGCCCAGCGATCGAGCGTGTCCGCCCAGTAGTCACACTGCGCCAGCGAAATGCCCGTTTCGGCAGGAATGTCCGATTGCAGCCGACGAATACTGCCCAGCACGTCTACCTTTTTCATGTCGCTGAGCACTTCTTTGAATTGTGCGAACGGGCGACGGTCAAAATAGGCCTGCATGTCGTCCATGATCCACGAGATGTTCTTCTCCGATGTCGATTCTTCTTCCATCGGTTGCTCGAACTTGTCTTTCTTTACATCCTGACCGAATGACGATTCGACCAGGTCCCCCAGGCTGCCGGCGATGGCGACCTGGCGACGCGATTCGGCCTTTAACCGTTTGATGAGTGTGCTGCCTTCGAGATTGGCGAGAATGTTGTTCAGCTCGTTGGCGACTTTCTCGAACTCGGCAAGCAGGTCCTCCTGTTCTTCGACGGCTTCGTCCATCGAATCGCCAGCCGGGCACGACTCGCCAGCCTTCGCCTTGCCAGCCAGTGTCGTGACTGGCAGCGTCAGTCGGCCTTTGCCAGACTTCTTTTCAGCATCGCCCATTGATTCATCATCGCCCGGTGGCTGCATCGATGATTCCCGGTCGACGATCGCAGGGACCGGCGGCTGTTTCTTTCCGGATTGCTCTTCTTCGCTGTCGGAACCCGGTTTTCCTGGCGGACCAAGATCTCGTCCGGCCATGGGAGCCGACGGTGACTTATCCTTCTTCGCGACTTGCGGCGCGTCGGCTGCGTCCTTCAACAAGTCGGCAACGGATGGCATTCGATTCGCGGAAATATCCTGGAGCACCTGCAGCATCTCCGCCCACTTTTCCAGGTGGCCAACGCCAAACTCCGGATTCTTCGTGGCTTGTTGAATGATGCCTTCGCCCATCTCCGTGAGGCTCCGCAAGCGTCGCCCGTTGGATTTTTCGGCAGCGGCTTGCCGCTCGATCCGGCGACGGGACTCCGGGTTGTTCAATTCTTCCGACGTCATTTCGCGAATTTCGCGGTTGGCCGCATGAAGCTTCAGTTCGCGGTCGCGAACTTCCAGCGCACGACGATGCCACTGACTGAGTTGATTGGTGAGCCAGATTGCGTGCTCATCCGGGCTGAGCACATACAATACACAAGGCGGCGACAACGTCGGCTCACGATCCGGCAGATAGTCAACGGACCAGAACTGCACTTCAATCGCCTGTGGTTCGATGCCAAGCGAATCGGCCTTGAAAGTGCCGGTCGAATTCAGCGTCTGCCGATCGGGGCCACCCGCTGACAGAATCATGGACCCTTTGGTGTCCGATGGCTTGCCGTCGAAGCGATAACCTTGCCACTTCATGCCAATCTTCTGCACACCAAAATCGTCCTGTGACTGTAGCTGAAACGTCAGTTGCTCAGACACCAGTACGACTTGTTGCCGTTTGATTCCGGACGCGGAAATCGACGGAGCCGCATCGTCTTCGCACGTGATCTCAACATGAAACGGCTCCTTGCCGGCCAGCCCAAGCTTGTCCATCCAGTCCAGCCGCACCGTTTTCGAATCGTCGACCGAAAATTCATCGGTGTCAAAGCCGCCCTTCTCCGGCGTCCTGTTTTTTCCATTCACCGTCGCACTCTCCAGCTCACGATTGGCAATCGCGTCCAGTTGAACGGTCGCGCCGCGAACGATCGCTGCGGCTCCACTTCGCAGGTCTTCTTCGACCGATTCAGTCCGTTCCAGATAGTCGGGAAGCTTGATCGTTCCAGTTAAACTCTGCAGCTCAGGACGCAAAGTCGGCTTGAGAGAAACGGAATGCTTCGAGTCACCAACCGAGAGAACCATGGTGGCCGGATCGACTTGCGGCGGAATCTCAAAGCGATAACCATTCTCGGCGAGAGTCGCCGTAAGGGGCGCTTGCTCGCCTACCGCCAACGTCGCCGAAGACGGGCACCAGCGTGACTCTTCGGAAAGTGTGACCGCGAACTCACACGGTTCACCATGCGCAACAATATGCTGCCCGCCCGGCGCGTTGAGCGAGGCAAAAGTGTACCGGGGCGTGTTCCCCCACGGCGCCAACAGCCTCGACCAGGCGTTCTGAATCGCCTGCGGAGCCAACAAGCCCAGCAACAAAAGCGAGGCGGCCAGCACGCCCGCTGAAATACCCCAGGTGCGCAGCCGACTGAATGGCATGCCCTGCGTCAGGTCCCACGCATTCGAATCAGCAGCGACCTGATCCACCGCGGCTTTGCAAAGGATTGGCGATTTACGCTGCTCGCTTTCATCGTCGACGAGGTCGATCACACTCAATAACCGGTCACCAGGTCCTGGCAGTTTCCGAAAAATCAGTCGCGCCGTTTGTGCGAGTGTTCGTTGCCTCCACACCCAGCGGTAAAGCCCGACAGGGATCAGGATGAGACCACCCAGAACGGCGAAGAACGCAACACCACGCAGTGACGAGGGCGAGTCGAAAATTCGGTCCATCAGAAAGACCGTTAGCCACGCGGCCAGGAGAACAAGGACAGCAAAGGCAACATACTCTGCCGTCTTGATTCGCCACACCTTTTGACGAAAGTCGCCAAGTCGTTGTTGCAGATGTTCTGGCAGGCGCAATCCGGCGTTCGCTTTTGTTTTGCTCATATTCGCCTCGACGTGAAATAATGTCCGTATCTTTGTTTTGGCAACTGCTTTTCAGTTTCGCATTGATCGCAAAACCTCTTGCCCGTCAATCATGTTCGTCATCGTGTCGGGCAAGCGTGCCCAACCTACATCTAAATCAAACCCGCCGCTTTTCTTCCTACCCAAAAACAACCTAACAGAAAAATGAACATGCCCCCTGCAAGCGGATGAGCCCACAACTGGACGCGTCGTATTGCCGGCGGCGGTTCCGGCAATGCACGCAGCGCTGCCACGATCTCAGCAGGATTGTCCGCCGACAGAGTTTTTCCGCCGGACACCTGCGCAAGTTCCTTCAGTACTTCCGGTCGAGCCGGTCGACCGATGCGTTCTTCGGCGACTCCCTGCACAAAGATCTCCGCTTCCAGCGTGGAACTTACCTGACGGCAGCCGACCTTGACATTATGTTGTCCAGGTTCACGCGGTGTAAACTGCGCCGTGAAAGCGCCCCATTCGTCGCCCGACGACTGAAACCGAACCGTTTCCGTTTTCCCGGACGGAGCCACAATGTTTCCGATGACTTCGCCCTTCTGAAGCGGCTCGCCCGAATCTTCCATCACGTTCACGTTTAACGAAATGGTGCGATCAAGAAACGGCTGGTCCGGAGAATAGTACAGTCGCATTTGCTCGCCCTTCGCCATGTTGCGCTGGTACGCCATCCAGCGAACGACCTGACCCCAGAAGCGATAGTGATAGAGATCTTCGACACCTTTGCGCCATCGCCACGCACCGTCCGTTCCCATGAACAGAATCTTGCCAGTCCCGAACGTTCGTGTAACGAGCAGCGGAATGCGGCCAAAGTCGTTGGTCATGTCGCGATGCACACACAGCACTTCCGTGCCTGGCTTCGCCCGTTCGACCGCAGCGTACCACTGAAATCCTGGCAGCGATTCCCAAACGCCAAGATTCTCTTCTTCGGAATTTGTCAGTCGCGTGAGCAGACTTCGCTGCCCGGCACGAGTCAGTTCAAAATGACTGGGCGTGCGAGAACCCCAGCCTTCGGGCTGAGTCGGATCGAGCACGACCGGATACAGCTCGCCGAGCCCGGTTTCCAACAGTGAAGTCTGACGACCTTGCCAACCCGGCATGAATACGAGACCGCTGGCCTGATGTTCCACGATCCCTTTCAACAGACGACAGTTTTCTTCCGTCAACTGCCCCTCTTCGAGTCCAACATCACCGAGAAAGACAACATCGAACTGACTGAGATCTTCGATCGCACCCGGGAAGCTCTTGATGTAGTCCTGATTGCCGCCGCCAATCGAATCCAGCTGCGGATGAAAAAGCAGGCAGGAAAGTTCGACACCCGGATCGCGCGACAACGCGTTCCGCAGGTAGCGATACTCCCAACGGGGATACGATTCCACCAGCAGGACTTTCAGCTTTTCCTCGCGAATGGAAATGGGGGCTTCCATCCGATTGTTGTTACTGAGCGATTCTTCCGGCTGTTCAGCAATCTCGAGCGATACCATCACATCGCCCGTATCGACCGGGTTCCATACGATCGCGCTGCTGGTCCGGCCCATCGGCTGGATCACAATTTCCTTTTGGACTTCTTCGCCGCGATCTGTCTTAAGTGTCACGTTCGCCGTTCGTTCCCTTGGTAGCGAACTCTGCACAGAGAACGGAATCCTGACGGCTTTCCCGGCGACTCCAAACGTGGGCGCATCGAGGCTGACCAGTTCGACATCGGGAAGCCGCGTTGGGCTGCCGACGGGAACCGCAAAAAGCGGAACGCCGTTCGTGCGCAGGCGACCGGCGACTGTGACTGGCGGCGGGCCTTCGTTCCAGTCACCATCGGAAACCACAACAACACCCAACAGTCGGCTGGAATCATTCACCGCGTCGGAAAGCGAAGCGAACAGGTTACTTCGTTCGCCAGCCCCAAAAGTATGAACGCGAACGTCCAGTTGCTCTTCGAGTTCCTGCCACGATTCCTGCCTGGCCAACCGCTGGGCAACACCCAGCCGGTCGGACGCCTTGCCCGCTGCGTCCACGACGTCTTTGGTTCCCATGCTCGGCGACAAGTCGCAAATCACAGCAACCGATGGTTTGTCCGTTGGTTTGAACTCCTCAGTATATTCCGGCTGGTTCAACAGGATCGCGCCGAACAGCACGAGCGACCATCGAAGAAATTCCAGCCACCCGTCAACGGGCCGCGATCCGCGACGACGCCACGAAATGTATCCTAGCACGGCAACGGCAATCAGCACGATCACCGAAAAAGTCAGCGACCACGTTCCCCAGACGAGTTTGAAGCTACGAGTCATATTCACGCTGGAGCTCCTCCGCGAAACGCGTCACTCGTTGTTTCCTGTACCCGTTGGCGAGGCAGGCAAAGAGCGGCTTCGGCGACCATCGCGAGCAACATCGCAATCAGAAACAGTCGCCATATTTCCCGGACGAGCGAAGTCGCCTTGCCTGATTTTTCGGAGACCTTAACGACGGTCAATCCATCGAAACACTTGTCGATCTGTTCCGGCTGTAAAACCGTTTCACCATCTTCTTCGGCGGAACGGTTAAAGGCGAGCAACCGGGGCGAACCGGAATCCGAATCACCAGCCTCGTACACGCCGCCGTGCCAGGCCAGCTGATTGGAAAGTGCTTTGTCGCTTCCTGCGAGTTGCCGCCAGTTGCCTGAGTCGTATTTTCCGATGCCAGTCGTCACCTGCTTTGCGCCTGCGAGGCGAAGCGAACCGGTTTGCAACGCACGCTGAATCATGACGTAAGCCACGACTCCGTTGCTCGCCAACGAGGAATCCTTTTCGTCCGAGGTGGTTGTCAGCACATGGACAGCACCGCGGTCCGTCGGCACACGCACCAACAGCGGGTCTTCGCTCGAAAGGCTGGCAAGGGTCACAAACTCACCCTCGATCGCGCGCACCCGTTTGATGGACAGCTCGCCAACAGGAAGCGCCGAACCATCCATCGTATTGGCG
>CALHZT010000081.1 GCA_938040995.1 uncultured Pirellulaceae bacterium
CGAACACGGATCGCCGTTCGAGCACGGAAATGCCGTCCGCGCACCCAAGCGACTTTGCCGACAGGGCCGAAGGCCCGGCACAACCTCTGCCGGCGGACTTGTCCGCCGGAACGCCCTGCCAAAAAATAATTGAGCACCGGAGGTGCGGCACAACTCGCGAACACGGATCGCCGTTCGAGCACGGAAATGCCGTCCGCGCACCCAAGCGACTTTGCCGACAGGGCCGAAGGCCCGGCACATCCCCTGCCGGCGGACTTGTCCGCCGGATCTCCTTGCCAAAAAAACAAGCGAGCACCGGAGGTGCGGCACAAATTCACGCAGTAGATCATGATGACTCCCTGAAGTCATTTGCGATCCCGTGCAAACTGTCGAATCTTGTTCCCGCAAGGAGCAACTTGCAGGTCGAGCCATCATCCCGCATCGCTCTCCACATTCTCGTTAGGATCGTTCGAGAAATTACTGCCTGATCTTCCTCCGTCCTTCCCGCGCAGGCGGGAATCCATTGAATCGGATTGGCTTTTGGATGCAGGGAAAGACATTGAGCGCTAATACGCTTCGAGTGGGTCCCCGCGTTCGCGGGGAAGACGGCCATAGGCCGTCAATTGAGTCGTCATGAATGGAGATTCGACACTAATTGATCGAACGATCCTTAGCCGATTTTCCGGGCTTAACTTGAATCAAGCTGCCCAGTTGTTGAAAATGACAGCTCGAATCTCAATCCTCTGGAGAAATAGATGAACCTCATTCCTGTCCTGAACGTGAAGTCATTCAAAACCATCGCGTTTTTCCTGATTGCTCTTTCAAGTTTCACTATCGCTCATGGCAATGAAGAACTTCCGCAGCCAACGATCAGTGTTACCGGAGTTGCGGAAGTTCGCGCAGTGCCCGATGAAGCTGTACTGACTTTCTCAATTGAGTCGCGCGAAGCGGATCTCAACTCAGCCGTCAAAGATAACGACGACCGAATCAGCGCGGTAACTGCCTTTCTCAAAGAATCCAAAATCGAAGCCAAAGATATTCGCACCGAGATCATCAAGATTCGACCGATATTTGAAAAAGTCCAAAGCGGATGGCAAGGAAAGGCAATGCAAATGCCCGCCCAACAAGCGAATGCCCCCGCATTGGCTGCTCGACCCGCCGCCAAAAAGAAGGACAGAATCAAACCCATCGGCTATACCGCTCGGCGATCGCTTTCGATAACGATTAAAGACCTGAAGTCGTTTGAAGACGTTTATCGTGGCTTGATCGCCAAGGGCGTCAACGATGTGGGTGGGATTCAGTTTCGCACTACGGAATTACGAAAGCACCGGGATGAAGCTCGCTTGAAAGCAGTCAAGGCTGCTCGCGAGAAAGCCGAGGCGATGGCAACTGAGTTAGGCGCAACCCTGTCTTCCGTTCAGGCGATCACTGAAAATGGTTCACCAGGACGAACGACCATGTTTCAAAACTCGATTTCGCGAGTTGGGATTTTTGACGAATCCGACAGCAGCATCGCCACGGGAGTCATCGAAATCACCGCCAGCGTTCATGTGGTTTTTCGTCTGGGCAACACAGAACTATAACACCAAACGTAACCGTTCACGCGGGCAAGGGTCTGGCTCAATTTTTCGGCCGCAAACTGACTTATTTCGCTTTGCGGGCAAACGTCGAAAATTTGTGCCTGACCCTCTCGAACCTGAGGAAACGTCAATATCCGTGAACGGTCCATAAAACGTTGAATGGATTTCGCAGATTTTCACGTTGGCAGCGGAAGCTCTCCCGGTTACCAACGGATCAAAATTCGATCGCCGTATCGGGCAGTGCATCTCGCAATTGTTTTCTGCCATCGTCCGTGATGCGAGGACAACGCGTGACGATAAGAGTCTTTAGCTGTTTGAGCGATTCGAGATGCTTCAGTCCCTCGTCACCAAGATCGTTGGATCCAAGGTGCAGCCACTCAAGTTTTGACAACGTTTCAAGCGACTGAAGACCTGCGTCCGTGATCTTCGTCTTGTCGAGATTCAGCCACGTTAAGGTAACCATCTGCGAAATGGCTCTTACGGAATCATTGTTCACCGGAGTCGAATAGAGATTCAGCTTTTTCAGTTGGGAGAGATTCTCGAGCGACTCGAGCGTCAAAGTCCCAATCGTTGTTTCGCTTACATCCAGATCCTGAAGCGAAGTGATTTTCGCCAAGTCTTGCAGGCTCGCGTCGGTGAGTTTGGTGGCTCGAAGCCGCAGTTTTTTTAGCTTGGTGAGACTGGCCAGTGAAGCGACCGCTTTGTCGGTGAGTGCGGTTCGCACCGCGGAGAACTCGACCAGATTGCCAAAGCCTCCAACGGTGACTGCTGTTCGATCGGTGATGCGCGTGTCGTCGAGAGCAAGTGCCTTGAGGTTCGTAAGTCCGGCGAGGTGGGCAGCTCCCTCGTCACCAAAGCTGTCGCCCGCGAGCTTGAGGTTCTTGAGTTGAGTCAGATTGCCTACCGACTCGAGAGCGGCGTCGGTCGCCTTGGTGTTGAGTAGTCCCAGTTGATTAAGGCGGCTGGCTTTTGCAATTGAAGCAACACCTTTGTTTGTAATGTCGGCGTCGCTGATCGTCAGCCGCCGAATTGACTTCGAGTCGGCGATTGCAGGCATCCGTTCGTCGGTGACGTTGGGGCCTGCCAGGATGAGCGAGCCAAGATGGGGTGCGTTCCGAACGAGTTGGTCAAACGACTTGGGCGAATATTCGGCTTTACGAAGGTCCGCCGAAACGAGATTGCCGTCCTCATCCTGCTTGAGATTCGCATTGGCGATATCCTCCGTCAGGCGATCTGTATTGATCACGGTCTCGGCTGGCGGACTTGCGGCGTCTGTTGCATTGACCGAATCGCTATCGGTTGCAGTGATCGACGGCTGGCCGCAGCCTGCCAACACGGCCATCAGCAGGCTGGCCGGGATCGACAACCGCAATGCCGCACCGCGATGCATCGTCTTCATGCCTGATTCCTGATTAGTTGTCGTATTCCGATACTTCGAGGCCCTCTTTGGCCGAAAGTTTGTCGACAACGTCAAAGCCGATGCTTGTGTTTGCGACGTTGAGGCTCGTCAAGTTGGGAAGTTCCAACAGCTGTTCAAAGCCCGGATCCGTGATCAAGGTTCCGCCAAGATTCAGACTCTTGAGTTTCTTGAATTTGAGGATCGTCGGTACGACTTCATCGCTGACCTGCGCCGCTTTCAAGTTGAGATCTTCCAGCTCGGTAAGATCACCCAACGCGTTGAACGCTTCGTCCTTGATCTTGGTTTCCCAGAGCCCGAGAGAGGTTAGGCCCGTCAGTTTGTTTAGAAGTTTGAAACCGTCAGGCGATACCAACCGGCATTCACTGATATCCAGCCACGTGATGGTTGGCAGTTTGGAAAGAATCTCCATGCCTTTGTCGTCCAGCGATGTCCCGCGAAGATTCACGCGAGTGAGTTTCTTCATGCCGGCGATACTCTCCAGCCCGTCTCCCGTGACGTCGGCACCACGAATGCGCAGCCGCTTGAGGTTCTTGAGGTTTGCGACCGCCGCCATTCCGACGTCCGTAATCTTCGTCGCGTCCATCTGGATCTGTTCCAGTGTCGGAATGTTGCCGAGCATCGTTAGCGACTTGTCACTGACCGCCGTGCAATAATTTACATTAATCGACTTGAGCGGCAGATCTTTCAGCTTGAGCAGGCCGGCATCGGTGACTTTGGATTTTTCCAGCTGAACGTCGACAAGCGTTTTGATCTTTGCGAGGTGATCCAGCCCTTCGTTCGCGATATTTGTGTTTCGCAAATCGATGGCTCGCAGTTTCGGCAAGCCAGTCAGTGCCGCAAGGCCTTCGCCGGAGACATTCGTACGGCGGAGGAACAGGGCTTCGAGCTTTGGCAGTTTGGCGACGGTTTTTAGTGTTTCGTCACCGATTGCCGAATCGGTAAGCAACAGTCGTTTGAGATTTGTAAGATTCGCCAGCGAGTCCAGGCCCTTGTCATTGATTCCGGGCCCGGAAATCTTGGCGCTGGTAACGTTCGGAATGCCAGCCAGACTGGCAAAAGCCGCCGAGATATCTTCGTCTTTTGAGATCGAAAATTCGGTGACGATTCCGTCCTTGTTCTTCTTGAGGATGAAGCCGGCATCGGTGAGCGCCGTAATGGCGGCCGGGTCATCTTCAGCCGCCGGAGCTTTGCCGTCGTTGGATGCTGTCGCCGAACCGGTACCCTCTCCGTTCGTTGCACTGCCATCCGGCGACTTGTTCTGTTGCGTTTGCGGAGCCGACGATGAATCACATCCGGATTGAAGAAGCAGCAACGTGAGAACAAGAATGGCAGGGAAAAGGCTACCGAACGATTTGGCCATGTTTTAAAGCTCCAAACATCAGATATAGCGAGAATTGCCAGCCTATCGGTTGTTCTGGTGACTCGCAACTCTCGCGGAACTTGAGAATCGGCCGGGCGGTTGATAACCTAAGGGCTCAAATTGCAGCAACAACCGGTGCAGTCGCAGCCCGCGACGGAACACGAGAGACGGCTGCTCTGTACGTCGCATCTATTCAAGTATTGAGGATACGTATGAAAAACAAGTCGAATCGCAGGACTTTTCTCGGCCAGTCGGCGGCGCTTGGCGCTGGCGTCTGGATTAGCGGCGCGGCTCCACGACGAGCCAGAGCTTCTTCGGCACTCGAGTCACTATCGGCGGCTTGTATTGGCGTCGGCGGAAAAGGTGACAGCGACTGCAGCCACATTGCTGAGCACGGTGTCAATATTACGGGCCTTTGTGATGTGGATCAGACGGCCATCAACAAGAAGGCCCGTGAGTTCAAGGACGCAGAGCAGTTCCAGGATTTCCGGGAGATGCTCGACAAGATGGGTGACAAAGTCGACATCGTGACGGTCAGTACTCCTGATCATACGCACGCAGTCGCGGCGCTTCGAGCCATGCGAATGGGCAAGCACGTTTACTGTCAAAAGCCGCTGACATGGTCGATCAACGAAGCTCGCCTCATGCGTGAGACGGCGAAAGAAACCGGTGTCGTGACTCAGATGGGTAACCAGGGAACTTCAGAAGATGGGCTTCGCGAAGCCGTCGAGGTCATTCAATCGGGTGCGATTGGTGACGTGAAGGAAGTTCACATCTGGTCGAACCGTCCTGTCTGGCCTCAAGGAAAAGGCCGGGCGGACAAGGAAGACACAGTTCCAGATACGTTGAACTGGGACGGCTGGATTGGGCCAGCCCCAATGCGACCGTACGTTGAAGGTGAATATCACTCCTTCAATTGGCGAGGCTGGATTGATTTTGGAACGGGTGCACTCGGCGATATGGCCTGTCACACGACGAACATGCCTGTGAAGGCACTCGAACTGTGGGATCCTGTCGCAGTCACAGCGATCAAGAATCCTGGCTTCTTTGAAAACGAGACGTTCCCAAGCGCCTCGACGATCAAGTTCGAGTTTCCTGATCGTGGTGCGTTCCCGGCCTGTAACTTTTTCTGGTACGACGGCGGCAACTTGCCAGCCGATGGAATTCTTGAGCAGCTCCCCGAGGGCTTCAAGAAGCGAATTGCTGAACAGCGGAAGGGTGGCAAGAAGACCAGTGGTGCCGTTCTTCTCGGTAGCAAAGGCGTTCTGTTCTCGGAAAATGATTACGGTGCGAAGTACTACCTTCTGCCGAAAGATCAGTATGCCGACTACAAAAAGCCGGAACAAAAACTGCCAAGAATTCCATTCAAAGGCGGAACCGATCAGCGACAGAAATGGGAATTCGTTCAGACGTGTAAGGGCGAGTACGAGCCAGGCACGATGTCGAACTTCGCTTACGCTGGCCGCCTGACCGAAACGATTCTCGTCGGTAATCTGGCTTTGCGAGCCGGTGAAGGGCAGCGAATCGAGTGGGACGCAAAAGCACTGCGAAGCACGAACGTCGAAAGCGTGAACAAGTATGTGACACGCGAGTACCGACCTGGCTACACGCTTGAAGCCGAAATGGCCGGAGCCGCCGGTTAGGATTCAGCGGGCCTCGAATCGGGGCTTGTAAGTCGAATGAAAGTGCAGGGTGACCTCGGAAGAGGTCGCCCCGTTTTGTTTACGGGCCCTTCCTGTTCTCCATTTTCTCTCTCCATTTTCAAACGGCTTTGGAATGAATCTCTCGAAGCCGACATTGGCGAAAGAGACAATGCGTACTTCCAGAGCCCGGATGGTCGTCGCTCAACTGCACGGACAGGTGTTTTCAATTGGGCAAACGCCAACGCCGCGCGGTGACGGCAATAGAAGCTCATTCCGTCAAGCTCATTCCGAAGCTCATTCCGTCAAGCGCTTCTTGCCCGCACTGCGCGGCGTTGCGTTTCAAATTGTGGTGTCCCGTTCCGCCGCTTGTACGGGCCTACGCGGTAGCCGCTCTTACTACTTATTCGGATCCAGTTGCAATTCGACCGCCGATCCCTCCACCGTTTCAGCGGCCGCATCACTCAACGGTCCGTCGAGGATAATGGTCGTGGGCGCATCGTCTTCCATCACATCCTGAAGCGGGCCGTCTTCAAGAGTGGACGGCGGTCTGCCGGTCAGGCCTTCGGTCTGCTGGATGGGAATGATCTCATTGGGATCTTCCGGCTTGCTTCCAAGTCCCGGCAGAATTTTCAAAAGCAAAAAACCGGCGCCAAGCAGCAGGATAAGCGGAAGCAACTTTCCGAATAGAGACCCGCCACCGCTTGGGACTGGTCGGCTGGTTCCATGGTCAGGCTGTCCAATGCCAACCAGATCTTCGAATCCTTCCGGCAAGCTACTGGCGACATGCTTTTTCTGTCCCTTGAGTAGCTCGCCAAGTCCGCCAATTCCGAGATTGCTGTTCTTGCGTTGCCGGTTCACGATGCCAAGAACTATCGGAGCCAAAATGCTGAGGAGCGATCCGACCTTGGTATTTCCGAGGCCGGTCGCCCTGATAAGCATGTTCACGATGCCTGTCTGGCTGCCGCCAAGGAGCGTACCGAGGAGCCCGCTCCCCATGTTCATAAAGCCACTACGATTATCATCGCCGAGCATGTTTCCGATGTTGTCGAGCAGGCCGTCGTCTTGCTGGTCGAGCAAATCGGAGATCGCTCCAAGGTTCTTGTCGGACTCTGCCTGATTCGCGATGCCGCCGATCAATGCCGGCAAAACGCTTCCAATTGCCGAAGTCGTACTGTCCTCATCTTCGCCAAGGATGCCGCCGATCTGCCCCAAGATTTGTGAGCTGATCGCGTTCCTGGCGAGATCCATGATATTTACTGACATCGCTTTTTCCCCATTGATGAGTGGAATGTCGATACTGTTCCCGGTGGTAGGTCGCTTGATGATTCTAAATGATTTTTCGCAGTATGCGACGTGCCGGAAGGCCGTTTGCGACGCACTGATTTCGCAATCCAATATTTCGTAAGCTGTAAGCATGGAAAATATGCTTGGATACTGCACGAACGTGCACGCCGGTGCGAACCTGGTTGAAATGCGAAAGAACCTGTCGGAATATGCTACGGAAGTTCGCCGACTTTTCTCGCCCGACCAACCGATGGGGATTGGGTTATGGTTTTCGGCCAAGTCGGCGGAACAGCTGGTAAACGAAAAGCAGGTGGATGATTTTCGGAGCTGGCTGGAGGAGCAGCGGCTGGTTCCATTCACTTTCAATGGATTTCCGTATGGTGATTTTCACCAGGAAAGTGTCAAGCACGCAGTCTATCTACCGACTTGGGAGCAACCAGAAAGAGTCGCGTATACATTGTTGCTGATAGACATTCTGGATCAGTTGCTTTCTGAAGGCATGGACGGCAGCATATCGACTTTGCCGATCGCCTGGGAATCATCTGCCCCGAAACAGGCAGCCAGCAATTTGGTGACGGTCGCCGGGCAGTTACATCGGCTGCGTGAAGTAAGTGGACGTCATATCCGGTTGTGTATCGAGCCAGAACCGGGGTGCGTCCTGCAGTACTCATCCGATTTGGTGAAATTCTATGAGCAGCATATCGACGCGGCTGTTGTTTCGGCGGGGATCGGCGAGAGTTTTGCGGTCCGTGACTATCTGACCGTTTGTCACGATTCCTGCCACGCCTCGGTGATGTTCGAACCGCAGGTCGATGCGATCACCAATTACCGTAATGCCGGGATCGGCATTGGAAAAGTGCAGGTCTCATCGGCCATCGAAATCCCATTCTCCGGGATGGATCCTGATTCGCAAAAACAGGCTATTGAGCAGCTGAGCGTATTTGCCGAAGACCGATACCTGCACCAAACCGTTTGTCGAAACGATGAAACTGGCAAGACCGAGTTCCATGACGACTTGCCGAAGGCTTTGGCAGCCACAAAAGCTGGAGACCTTCGTGAGACGTGGCGTGTACACTTCCATGTGCCTCTGTTTCTCAAAGAATTCGGAATGCTTCGATCGACTCAGGATGAAACGGTGGAATGCTGTAAGTTGCTCGCCGCCGACCCTCTGGTGACTGATTTCGAAGTCGAAACGTATGCGTGGGGCGTGTTGCCAAAATCCCTCAAATTCGAAAACCTGGCCGAGGGGATTTCCAGAGAAATGGCCTGGGCCAAAAAACTTGTTCTGAACTCTTGATAGCGCCCTCGCGTTTACTTTTGGCAACACGAGATTGCCGACTCGCCGCGAACAGTCCCCTGATCGGGGGCCGCCCCGCCGATTGCATGACAATCTGGGCTTTCGGGCAGATTATGCCCTAGAGTTTCATGGAATATGGCAATTGACTGACTGCTGGGTGTGTCTTTCACCAATTGCATCAGCGTGCCGCCAGGTAGCGATTAGGCCCGGTTTTTGCGTATGCGTGGTAAGATGATGGCCCAAGGCCTCGGAGGAGATGCGCGCCCATTGGGTGCGCTTTCTTGACGCTTTACCATCAGCTGGCAGAATAGGCCGTTTAGATCGACTATTTAGCCGTGTCTAACAATTTCAGTGCCTGGTTTGTGACCGCAAACCAAGCCAACTTGTTCATTTAGTGTCCTGCCCCAAGAGGCATGGCCGCAGAAACGTGTTGATCGATGGGTTTTGACTTTGACGACGTGAAAGAGGAAGCACACTCCGCTGACGAATTGAATTTCGATGCGTTAGGCGCTCCCGAACAGTTGCCTGAAATCGTTGTGGAAGACGACGTTGAAACTGTACCGACCGATGACCTTCTTGAACTGCCGGAAGACGGACCGCCTATTCCGGAGAATCGGCCGGAAACGAGAGCTGATGAACAGGAGTTGATTCGCCGCGGTCAGGAAGCGGAGCTACCACCGTTCATGCAAGAAGCTGAAGAGCTGCCCGATGCTTCGTCGAATTTTATACCCGCCAGTGCTCAGGCGGACGACGTCGTTGATGGAAGTGGCACCGCCGATGGCAGCGGAACAGAGCAAGAAGATTCGATCTACGCTTCCAGTCCACCACAGCAAGAAACATCGTCAGACCTGGACGGCGACTCGCGCGAGCTCAATTCTGATCTGGATCCATCAGTACCTGTCGAGGGATCGTCAACTTCCACAGCGGTGCAGAAGCCTCTGCCTGCGGGAGTCAAGAAAGAAAGCGACAACGGCTGGGTCTGGCCGCTTATCGCTGGTCTGGTCCTTGTTCTTCTCGGGTCTCTGGCTTGGGCTTTCTTCCGAAATCTCAGGCGAAAGGAAGAAGCAGCGTTCAAGCCAACGATACCGCCTGCCGATCCGCCGCAAGGCAAAGTTGACATTACCAAAGCGATTGATCCTGACACGCTACCGCAAAAAACAGAGTTTGATCTGACCGCCCCGGAACCCGATCTCGAACCGGTGATGCCCGCGTTCGCGCAATCGTCGTTAACTGAGGCTACTCCACTTGCCGACAGTCCGTTGGTCGAATCGGTCAGTGAGACGATCAATGAGACGGCTGGAGAAGCCGTTGAAGAAACGGTCGAAGCGACATCGCAGATTCCGGAATGGATGCAGTGGAACAAGGAAGAAACTCCGGACGTTGTTGAAACGCCTGCCGAAGCATCGGAACCAGCCGCCACCTGGGAGGCGATGGATGCGCCTGAGGAACTGCCGACAGACACCACCACGGATACCGATTCGCCTGTCGCCGACGTTGTTGAAGCGGTCGATTCGAATCCTGTTCAGGAAACGGTTGACAGCTCGATGACGTCTTCATTCAGTGAAGCGCTGGCAACCGCTGACGAAGTAGACACTGGCGATGCGGCTGGAATAGCGTCCGCGTCGGCTCTTGGGGCAGCACGGGAACAGGATAGTGAGCGAATCGGCGCTCTCGAGGCGGAAATTGACGCCCTGCGATCGGATCAAGCCAGTTTGGCCAATGAGCTGGAAATGTCCCGACACCGCGTCAGCCAGCTTGAGCAGGAATCGCATCAAAATTCGATGACCGTGGAAGGTCTGACTCGACAACGCGACAGTGCTTTAGAGCAGGCAGATCAACTACAAGCCAACGTGGAGCAACTGACCGAAGAGCTTGAGTCGTCGTCAGCGCCAGACGTTGATGTCGATGCAATCGTTGCCGAGCGAGACGCAGCCCTTCGGGAGCGTGATGGGTTCGCGCAGCAACGTGATGAAGCGATGGGTAAGCTCGAAGCCGAAACGGCTTCGCTTCAGGCCGCATTGACCGCCGCCGAATCCAATGTCGCGGAAGCCAACGAAAAGCTGGCTGCTGCGTCTGCCGAAGAACCGCGACCGTTTCATGAGCTCCCGGAGTATATCTCTGTGGTTGAAGATCGTGATCGTCTGGCGACGGATCTGGCGATGGCCAGGACGAACCTCGAGGTCATGCAAAAGTCGCTTGAAGCGGCACAAACGCCAACGATTTTTGACGACCCTGAATATCTCGAAGTCGTCAGTGAGCGCGATCGACTCACGAAAGAACTCGAGACGGTTCGCTCGGCGTCGATCCTCGAAGATCCCGAGCACGTGCAGGCGCTGGAAGATCGAGACCGGCTCGCCAACGAGAATAACGACTTGCAACGAGTCATCGAAATGCACGAAGAAACGGTGGGTCGCCTGAACAAGGAACTCGATTCCAGCCAGCTCGAACTTACCACGACCGAAAAGAAATACACGCAATCGGAACTGGATCTTGAATCTGCCAGTAACCGGCTCGCCGAACTCGAAGAAGAAAAGCAGGCGTTGCTTGCCAATGCTGCTGACACGTCCGAACTGGAGACACTTCGGGCTCAGGTTTTGGGGCTCGAAGAGGAGAAGCAAACGCTTCTCGCCAGTGTTGTCGACAATTCCGAACTGGATGAGCTTCGCGAACAGTTGAGTGGACACGAGTCGTCGATTCAGCGTCTAAACATGGAGCGGGACGAAGCCATTGCCCGACTGAGTGAGGCAGCGGTGGTTCGCGACGAAATGGAATTGCGAATTTCCGAGTACAAGTCGCGGATGTCCGAATACGATTCGCAGGTGCAGGAAGTCGCACCGTTGCGAGCCCGAATTGCCGAGCTCGAATCACGAATGCACAACGCTGGTGGCGACGAAGAACGCTTCGCGTCCGAGCGATCTGATTTGCTTGAGCAGCTCCAGTCGGCTTTGCAACGAGCCGCGTCGCTCGAATCCACGCTGCGTGAGACCGAAGCCGAAATGGCGACGATCATGTCGGATCAGTCGGATATTGGGCCTCTCCAGACGGAACTCGAATCGCAACGCGAACGACTGGTCGTGCAGCAACAGAGTATCGAAAATCGCGAAGAACAGTTGCGGGTTCTCCAGTCGCAGTACGAAGCGGCTCATACCGAGCTGGCCGCACTTCGCGAGAAGGCCGATTCCGTTACGTCAGAATCGGAATCGAAGATCACCGCGCTGACGGCAGAGAACCAGAAGTTCGAAGAAGCCGCCCAGTGGCTGGAGCGTGAACGCGATCAGGCAAGAGCGGAATTGCTGACTCTTCAGGAAGAGCATGCAGCAGCGAGCGAGCGGCTTGATAAAGTTTCGACGGAGCTTCAGGAAGCCAAAGCCAAGGCGGAGGCGCGAGCCGAAGTGGCACTCCAACACAATGAGGAGCAGGTCGCTCGATTGTCGACCGAACGTGATACGGCGATCAAAGCCTGGGGCCGCGCTGAACAGCGGCTGACCGACTTGCAGTCGAATACGCGGGACCACGAGCTTGCCATCCATCGACTGGAGAATGACAACGAGCGACTGGCCCGACACCTCGAAGAGATTCAGGCGTACCGGGTTCAACTGGAAAAGTCCCTGCAGGACACCGAGCAGCGTTTGTCGACGGCGATGACCGAGCGGATGAGTTCGACAGTCGGCGATGGCACCATGTCCGAAGCCGAGCTGGAAAACGCCCTTCAGAAACTTGCCGTCGTGACGCGTGAGAAGCAGCAGATTCTTGACTGGTTGGAGCAATCCAAGCAGGAGAACCGCCAGTTGCACGATGCCGCGTCGAATCGCGAACAGTCGGTCAAAGCGTTGCAGCACGAGCGAGAGGCATTGCAGGCGATTGTTGACAATCGTTCCGCAACCGCAGACCTCGAGTCGCGAAAGTTAAGCCAGCTGCGAGATGAATTACGTGTCGTCCGTCAGCAGCGCGACGATCTGGAGACTTCTTACGATCAGGTGAAGCGTGAGAAAGAACTTGCGGAAGCACGAGCGAGCTTGCCGTCGAGTTCGATTCAGCACTCGACTCGCGAATCGCTCGAAGTCGTCGAGTTGGATGATTCTGGCGAGCTACTGGATTTGCGAAACCAGCTGAAAGATCGTGATGTGGAGCTTATCCGCTCGCAACAGGGCCTCGTCAAGTTGCAACGCAAGCTGGATCGGCTCGAGCGGCAAATCGCGGCGGACGAAGAATCGCGAGAGGCACGCAAGCCATCACGTCAAAAGCCGCCAGCCAAGCGAAAGTCGATGCCAGCCCGAGCCAAGAAGTCTGTCGCCAGCCGGGCCAAGCAGGCCAAATCAAAACCAACGAAGGCTCGCAAGAATTCGAAGGCTACCGGGAAAAAGACGACGACTCGCAAGAAGACGACCCGTCGCAAGGCAAAGTAGTCAGTGGACGAGGCGGTAGTGGACGAGGCTACGAGTCCCGCATCGCAGCCTGGAAAAGGCGGTATTGGACGAGACTACGAGTCCTGCGTCGCAACCCGGGCCTTCTGAACTCATCGCTTCGTCCAGAACGGGCCGCGAATTCTAATCCCCGATCGCCATCAGCTCTTCTTCCATCCTCGCAATTCTCTCCAGCGACTTTTTCCGCCCGGCTTCAACATCACCGGGTGGTTCGAACGCGAACATATAGAACTTGATTTTCGGCTCAGTCCCGGACGGTCGAACCGCAAAGTAATTTCCGGCCAGATCAGTATTCATCACCAGCAGATTTCCCGTTGGCAGATTTTCTGTTTCGCCGCTCTCGACTTCCATCGGTGACCGATCGCCGCTGGCCACATCAACCACATGGCGATCGAGGTAGTCGCGAACCTGCGTGACTTTCATTCCGCCGATTTCTTTCGGCGGACTCTCACGAAGTCCAGCCATAATCGACTGCATCCGCTCCATCCCGTCCGCTCCGGGCATCTTCTTTGCGATTGTTTTCTCCACGTGAAAACCGTGCTTCGCGTATAGCAGGTCAAGCTCCTCGTGAAGGCTGCGCCCTTCCGCTTTGGCTTCCGCGGCAAATTCGGCCAGTAGCATCGCGGCGACCGCCCCATCCTTGTCCCGGCAGTGCGTGCCAATCAGGTAACCGTGGGCTTCTTCGGCGCCCAGCACGAACTTCTCGGGGCCGTGCTCATCAATCAGACTGCCTATCCACTTGAATCCAGTCAGGCATTCGCCGATCGCCCGGATGCCGTAGCTCTCAGCGACTCGCGAGATCATATCCGTCGTGACCAGCGTCTTGACGACGAAATGGTCTGGCGAAAGATCTTTGCTTTGCGAACGATGGCGAAGTACATACTCCGTCAGCAGCACGGCGAGCTGATTGCCGTTGATCGGCCGCCAGGTATCGCCTCCAGATTTCACCTGCGCAGCGCAACCCAGCCGGTCAGCGTCCGGATCACTGGCAATCACGAGATCCATTCCGGCGACTTTCGCCCGCTCGATCAACTCATCAAACAGGGCCGGATTCTCCGGATTGGCGATATGGTCGGGCACGTTTGGAAATCCGCCATTCGGCTCGGCATGCCGCTCGTAGACTTCGACATCCGCAAACCCGTCCGCGTTCAGCACGGGCAACACCGAAGTCGCACCGACTCCATGCACGGGGGAGTAGAGGATTTTGATATCCCGGTTTCCTCGCCCCATCCCGAATCCTTCGTTCAGGACGGCTTCTCGATAAACGCTGTCCATTTCCTCGGCGACATAGTGGATGCGACCGTCAGTTACCGCATCGTCGAACGAAGCTCTCTTGAGGCTGGTAACCGACGCCATCTTCTTCGTCACATTTGCGTCGTGCGGCGACTTTAACTGTCCGCCGGTAGACCAGAATACCTTGGCGGCGTTGTCGGCCGGCGGATTGTGGCTGGCGCTGATCATGATGCCGCACGCGCAGCGTTTATATCGCACGGTCGTCGCGAGCAAAGGTGTGCTGCGAAACCCTTCAAAGAAGAGCACGTCAAAGTCGTGAGCCACCATGATTTCCGCACTTAGCTTCGCAAACTCGTCGCTCTTGTGACGCGTGTCGTAG
Source organism: uncultured Pirellulaceae bacterium (assembly GCA_938040995.1). Lineage (GTDB taxonomy): Bacteria > Planctomycetota > Planctomycetia > Pirellulales > Pirellulaceae > CALHZT01. Next base: position 14,600 of record CALHZT010000081.1, read on the forward strand.
GCAATCGCACAAGTCGCCGGGAGCGGTCCGTCATACGCATCTCGCGCATATTCGGCGAGCGCCTGAACCGTTTCGCCGATGGTCCGTTCGTTGATCGCGTTGCATCCGATGGGATACATTCTGCCTCGCCGTCCCGCGGTTCCAAACGGGATCTCAGTCCAGAACACGTCCTGAAGCGTGCCCCACTTTCCCTGACGAATGTGATCGGCGATCTGGTGCCAGTAAAGCGCAAGGTGCTCCGCTTTCAGCCAACGAGAAATGTTGTCAGCCGCTGACTGGCTGAGTTTCTTTTCTTGAACGGCAGATGCGATCTGATCAAGATATTTTTGAGTGGGAAAATTCATGCCCACAACTTAGCGTTGGGAATCTTTCCATGCGAGTCGGTGGGAGAGAATTCAGAAAGAGCGCGAGGTAGGTTACGAGAGATTTGTTACGGGTGGTGTCATTCTGTAAATCGTGTTGATCCTGTCCATTTCACGATCCACCCGCCAGCTCCCATTCGCGTTTATCGGCGTCCATTCGCGGGTTCCAAATCTGGAAGTGTTGGTTTATGACCGTGCGGTGATCTGATAAATTGTGGCAGCTTTGAATTTCTCATCAGACAAGATATCGCGACGAATTGTCGGGCAGGTAACCGTATGGAACGTTGGATCAGTTTGGGTGGCCTGTTCGCGATGGTGTTCTTTGCGTGGTTGATGAGTTCCCACAAGAAGAAAGTCAATCTGCGAATCGTGATTGGCGGGATGCTGCTGCAGTTTTGTTTCGCGTGGCTGATTCTCAAGACCGAAAACGGTCGACGTTTTTTTGACGGGATGGGAACGTTTTTTACCGGCATCCTGTCCTATGTAGAGGAGGGTTCGCTGTTTGTCTTCAAAATGCATGGGCTCGAGACGGGATCAAATAACCTGCTCAATTCCTTCGCGTTCGGCATTTTACCGACGGTGATTTTCTTCTCTTCACTCATGTCGATCCTCTATCACCTGGGGATCATGCAACTGATCGTCAAAGCCGTCGCCTTTGTCATGCAAAAGACACTCGGTACTTCTGGAGCCGAGACTCTTTCGGCAGCCGCCAACATCTTTGTCGGGCAAACGGAAGCACCGTTGGTAATTCGGCCTTACGTCGACAAGATGACTCTATCGGAGTTAAACGTCGTGATGGTCGGTGGTTTTGCGACGATTGCCGGCGGAGTCCTTGCCGCGTTTGCTGGAATGGGAATTGACCCTGGCCACCTGATGACCGCGTCGGTGATTTCAGCTCCCGCAGCGCTGCTTATCGCCAAAGTCATGCAACCCGAAACGGAAGTTTCCGAGACGGCTGGTTCGACGCAGGCGACTGAGTCAACAAAATGCGTTAACGTCGTAGAAGCCGCGGCGGAGGGGGCATCGGCCGGACTCACTCTGGCGCTGAATGTTGGCGCGATGTTGATTGCGTTTGTTGCACTCGTTGCCATGGGCGATGCGATTGTGGGCTTGATCGGTTCGTTCTTCGAAACGCAATTTTCGGTCGCGAACGCCAGTGAGTGGAGTTTGCGAATGATTCTTGGATATATCTTCTATCCATTCGCGTGGCTGATGGGGATTCCCAAAGACGAATGCCTGGTGGCTGGGCAATTGTTGGGAACCAAAATGGCCGTGACCGAGTTCGTGGCATACATCGAACTGTCCGGCATGAAAGGGGAGCTGAGCGAACGGACGTTTACGATTCTCACTTACGCCTTGTGTGGGTTTGCGAATTTCGCGTCGATTGGCATCCAGCTGGGCGGAATTGGTGGCATCGCACCCGATCGTCGAGCCGACCTTGCGAAACTTGGTTTCCGCGCCATGTTGGGCGGGACTCTGGCAGCGTTCATGACGGCATGTGTCGCCGGCTTTTTACTCTGATGACTACGGACAGAGGAACTTCTGAGTTTGCTGCGTAGGTTGGGCACTCTTGCCCGACTCGGTGACGGGCAAGGGCAAGAATTGCCCATCCTGCGGAAATTGTTGGTTTCGCAAAAACAGTGGCTCTTGAAGCTCAAAGCCACTTTCGCGCTACGGTTCCCGCCAAATTTCTGAACTTCTGAATCCAACTGTCAGAATCCGGCGAAGATCCTAGAGTGCCACATGTCGCGCGATTTGACACTGACAGAAATGCTGATGTACAGCGTCTGTTTACGGAACCAAAGGACACTTAAAGGCGATTCAAAGGGATTCAAATGAATTTTCCAACCACTCAATTTCGAAAATCAGTCGTTGCCGTATTGGCAATCTTGATCGCTCAGACTGGCGTATTCACTGCTACGGCGAACGCCGAAAGCGATATTGTCGATACGGCGGTAAATGCGGGTAGTTTCTCAACGCTTGTTGCTGCCGTGAAGGCAGGTGGCCTTGTAGAAACTTTGAAAGGCGACGGACCATTTACCGTTTTTGCTCCAACTGATGCCGCGTTCGCAAAGCTGCCTGCAGGGACGGTCGAGGACCTGCTCAAGCCGGAGAACAAAGCCAAGCTTGTTGATATTTTGAAGTACCACGTCGTGGCAGGAAAAGTGCCAGCGAGCAAGGTCGTTGGCCTGACCTCGGCGGATACCGTCCAGGGCACCAAGGTGAGTGTGAGCGCGAAAGATGGTGCCGTAAAAGTCGGCGGTGCCAACGTGGTAAAAACTGACATTGCCTGTAGCAACGGGATTATCCACGTGATCGACGCGGTGCTTCTGCCGTCGTCTCCCGATATCGTTGACACCGCGGTTGCTGCCGGAGATTTCAAGACGCTTGTCGCAGCCGTCAAAGCTGCTGGCCTCGTGGATACCCTGAAGGGCGATGGACCATTTACCGTATTCGCTCCAACGGACGCGGCTTTTGCCAAACTACCTAAGGGTACGGTTGAGTCGTTGCTCAAGCCGGAGAACAAGCAAAAGCTTGTTGGTATTTTGACCTACCACGTCGTGCCCGGCAAAGTGCTCGCTGCAGACGTAGTCAAACTGAAAAAAGCGACTACCGTTCAGGGATCGGATGTGGCCGTTGAGGTCAAAGACGGTGCCGTCATGCTCGACGCTGCGAAAGTCATCAAGACAGATATCGAAACGAGCAATGGTGTCATTCACGTTATCGACAGCGTGATCCTTCCGGCCGATGAGAATGCCAAGAAAGCCGCCGGTATGCAACGTGCGGGCGCCGCACCGCTCGCCGCTTCGAGCCCGTCGCCACAGGAAATGCTGGAGTTTTCGACTCAGCCAGACATCGTCGACACAGCAGTAGGGGCAGGTAGTTTCAACACGCTGGTTGCTGCAGTGAAGGCTGCCGGACTGGTAGACACGTTGAAGGGGCCGGGACCGTTTACGGTTTTTGCTCCGACTGATGACGCATTTGCGAAATTGCCGGCTGGCACAGTCGAGTCACTACTGCTACCCGAAAATCGTGACAAGCTTGTAAAGATTTTGACTTACCACGTCGTACCCGGCAAAGTGCTTGCGGCGGATGTCGTCAAGCTTAGCAGTGCTCCCACAGTGCAGGGGGCCAGCGTCGCTATTGCCGTTGTTAACGGCGGTGTGAAAATTGACAACGCGAACGTCGTTAAGACGGACATTGAGACCAGCAATGGCGTGATCCATGTTATCGACAGCGTCATCATGCCCGGTGGCAACCAATCGCATGCGGCGGCGAAGTCGGTGCTTGAGGAAGCGATCCGCCATGGTGTACCGGCATACAACTCGGGCGATCATTGTCGGTGTGCCCAGCTTTATACCTACGCGATGATGGACCTGATGATAAAGCACAAGGATTCGCTTCCGAAACCGGTTCAGGATGACATCATGGGAACGCTGGACGAAGCACGGCACACGCATTCGGCTGGCCCACGAGCCTGGGTTCTCCGTCGCGGCATGGACCGGGCTTACATGGCAATGTCCAACTAGGAAGACGCCCGCACTTTCACTTCGGTAGCGTCAGTTCTGGTCAGCCGCTTTCGGCCGGAACTGACGCCCGTTTTTTTCGATCTGGTACGAAGCCTCTCTGGGTCATTCATGTCGACCATTCTCCAACGCGTATCGCAAGGCGAAGAGGCAGCGATGAATCTATGCCTTGATACGTACGGAGGCCTGGTCTGGTCATTGGTGACTCGTCGGTGCCGGAACCGTTCCGATGCAGAAGAAGTCGTCCAGGAAGTATTTCTGGACGTCTGGCGAAGCGCGGAGCGATTTGATCCAGCGGTAGCGAAAGAATCGACCTTCATTGCGATGATAGCTCGCCGGCGACTGATTGATCGCGCCCGAAAACTCTCTCGATCCGTCTCCGTCAGTTCTCTGGATGCGGACGCTTCGAAATCGACTGAGCCAGCGATGGATGGTCGGGGAGCTGACGAGAATTGGCGGGTGGAGTTGGCTGACGAAGTTGACGGGATTCGCCGGAAAATGAGCGACTTGCGTCCAGAAGAAAAGTCAGTTCTCGAGATGGCGATCGATGGTGGCATGTCCCACGCCCAGATTGCGGCCAAAACCAGTATGCCGCTTGGTACGGTAAAAACTCACGCACGTAGAGGACTGATACGCCTGAGAGAGATGTTGGCGGGCGAAGCAACGATTGAAGGAGGTACGCGATGAACAACGAGAAGAATCGCGAACGTCTTCTGGAATTGATGTCTGATCAGGCGCTATTCGGGCTGGAGTCACAGGAGTCCCTGGAACTGGAACAGTTGCAAAAAGAGTTTCCTGATCTTCAGGCGGAATCGTTCGAACAAATCGCCGCCATGATCGAAGTCGCCGGATTGCCGCAGCAAGAATCACTCCCGGATTCGTTGCAAGACAAGATTCAGGCGGGCATGGCCGATTTTGTCCGCACTCCATCCGGGTTGACGAGCGAAACCAAACCGGCGACTGGAATCAGTCAGTTACCAGTTTCTGAAGGCGGGAGCTGGCGAAGAGCGGTCGCTTTCGCAGGATGGGCGTTGTCAGCCTGTCTTCTGGTCGCGTTGTTCTTGCCGAATGGCGGAGGGAAGAGTACCGATCCGGTTCGAAGTGTTGCGGACCGACGCACATCACTCGTCGACTCGGCAAGCGATCTGATTCTTCGCGACTGGCAAACGACGGAGGATCCGGCAGCAACGTCGGCTGATGGTTCGTCAGCGACGGGGGATGTTGTCTGGAGCAACGAACGTCAGGAAGGCTATCTGCGAATTGCCGGCCTGCAGGCAAACGATCCGACTGTGAATCAGTATCAGCTGTGGATCTTCGACGACGATCAGGAGCATCCGGTTGACGGCGGCGTCTTTGATATCCCACCGGGAAGTGACGAAGTCCTGATTCCCATCACTGCAAAGATCAACGTATCCAGACCGACAGTATTTGCAGTGACCGTTGAAAAGCCCGGAGGAGTCGTTGTTTCGAAGCAGAAACGAGTCCCACTGTTGGCTCCGCCTACCTAGCTTTCTTGATCGTTACGGTTCCGGCACGGTTCTTCCATTCAGGCGGACCCCCTTCTTTTGCCGCTCAGACTTCGAGGTTTTCCACGTGTGGCCAGTCCAGAAACCTCTGGATTGGTGATGTTTGCGGGTGAAATATGATGCCAGGCAAATAGAATGGAGGACTTCAAACTACGCTTTCCAGGAACTTGGGCTGGGCATCGGTATGCATATTTCCAAAGCCGTAATTACTGCGGCTGGACCCGATCAGGGTAACCTTCCTCTTCAGACATTGGTCGACAGCAACGGCAAGAGTCGGACTGCTTTGCAGCTGATTGTTGCGGAAGTCGTTAGCGCCGGCATCGAAGAAATCTGCATCGTCATTCGGCCAGGAGATGGCGAGTCTTACAAGCAAGCCGCCGGTGAGTATGCCAGTCGATTGCAGTTTGTCACGCAGGACAACCCGCGAGGTTATGGCGACGCACTCTTACGTGCTGGCGACTTTGTGGAAGATCAGCCATTCTTGCACCTGGTCAGTGATCATCTCTACCTGTCGACGACGGACAGGACCTGTGCGAGCCAACTGGTCGAACTTGCGAAGCGTGAAGAGTGTGCCGTATCGGCCGTTCAGGCGACTCGTGAGAACATGCTGCCCTTCTTCGGGACGGTCGGAGGCCAGAGAGTCACCGGGACCACGGACCTTTACGATGTTGCCCGGGTGATCGAAAAACCGACTCCGACTGTTGCGGAGCAGGAATTGATGGTGGCTGGTCTTCGAGCCGGATATTACCTGTGTCTGTTTGGGATGCACGTTCTTACGCCGGCGGTAATGTCCATTTTGAAAGAGAAGCTGTCGGCGGCTCAAAACGGAACAAAGTTTCAGCTTGCGGATGCTTTGTCGGAACTCGCCCGCCGCGAACGATACCTCGCGCTTCAAGTCGCCGGAGCGCGTCACAATATTGGTGTCAAATACGGATTGCTAAGGTCGCAGTTGGCATTAGCACTTTCAGGAAATGATCGCGAGGAAATACTCTCGGATCTTGTCGAAATGCTTGCGAATACTCGTGGTTAAAAGTTGTCTGTTCCTGGCCGTGCCGCGCGAACCGAGCCGAAATTTCGCGTTCGAGCAGTCCGCTGGTTGAGGCAGGTGTAACGAAAGAAAAATGATGGGCGTATCCACCTCATTACCCAATCCGCTGATCGAGATTATTACCTCGACCGATGATGCTGTCCGAAATCAGTCGCTTGAGTCCGTCTGTGCGACAGCAGATCTGTCGCGGCTGATGTCGTTTGCCACTGACCTTGATCAGTTCTGGCGAGACTCGGACAACCTCTATCATCGTGTTCGCGCGATGTTCTTCCTGTCAGCGATTTACCGCTACTACGCACCGCGGCACCTGGATCATGCGCAATCGCGGCTGATCCCATTTCATGCGTATTGTCATCTGCTGGAACGCCGCTTTCCGGAAGCCATCGATATCCTGCTCGACCACCAAAAGCAGTCTGCCAGCGATGGAATCGCGAGCGCGCTCGCGGTGGCTTACCACCAGTTGGCGTTTCAGACGCTGGCGAACCAGGTGCGCCGAAGTGTGCGGACGGTGCGAGGCAATCAGTGGATGTTCCGCGCTGGTCACCCGATGGATCATCCGCTGCGGATTCAGCCGGGCCTGGCGACAGCCGATGGGAGCGGTAGCTTTCCTGTGCTTACGGAACAGACGGCTGTGCGCATGGACTTCACGCATAGCGGATGGAGCGACATCTTTTTTCTGGGAATGGACTTTCCGGCTGGTGCGCAGGTGCTCAATGCTTCGATCAATCTTGGGGTGCGTGGGCGAGATGCCAATCCGCGTCCACCGATTCAGACGTACCTCCGAGTCATCGATCGTCCGGTTTTGCGACTGGTCAGCGTCGACCTGAACGCCCACACAGAAGTTACCACGATTCCCGAAGTGTTTGATTTTGCCCGCGACTACCTTGGGCTGTTGAAAGCCGCCGTGATCGCATCCGGGATTGTGCCGCCTGGAATGGAAGGCTGTCAGGAACCGATCAGCAACTTGTTGCAACAGCTGCTGGGCCCTGGCAAGGGCCTCGAACTGGTAAGTCATGTGAACGACATTCCCAAGGGTTCACGGCTGGCCGTTTCTACGAACCTGCTCGGCTCACTGATCTCGATTTGCATGCGAGCCACCGGGCAGGTTTCGGCGCTGCAAGGTCCGCTGCAGGAATCTGACCGGCGGCTGGTCGCGGCACGAGCCATCCTGGGCGAGTGGATTGGCGGTTCGGGCGGAGGTTGGCAGGACTCGGGTGGTGTGTGGCCGGGCATTAAGTTGATTGCCGGTGTCGAAGCCGCCGAAGGCGATCCAGAACATGGCATCAGTCGCGGTCGTCTGTTGCCGCAGCATACTGTTCTTGGCGATGACGTAATTTCTGAAGAGACGCGCAAGCGATTGAAGGAAAGTTTGGTGCTGGTCCACGGCGGAATGGCACAAAACGTCGGGCCAATTCTTGAAATGGTGACTGAAAAGTATCTCCTGCGTTCGCCTGCCGAATGGGAAGCTCGTCGGGAGGCCATTGATCTACTTCAGGAAGTCGTAGACGCACTGAAGGCTGGCGACATTCGGGCGCTGGGTGACGCGACGACGCGAAACTTCTTTGGGCCGCTGCAAACGATCATTCCGTGGTGCACGAACTACTACACCAACACGCTCATCGAGAAGGCTCGCGAAAAATTTGGTGACGCATTCTGGGGTTTCTGGATGTTGGGCGGTATGGCAGGCGGCGGAATGGGCTTTATCTTTGACCCGTCGCACAAAACGGCGGGGCAGGACTGGCTGGCGACAACGATGAAAGCCACCAAGGATGAGCTGCAAAAAGCGTTGCCGTTTGCGATGGATCCCGTCGTTTACGACTTTGACATTAATGATAATGGCACCTTCGCGACGCTGCTCGAATCAAACGATGCCAAGCTACCGGGCAGCTACTATGCGCTGATGGTTCCGGGTTGGTTGCGTTCGGACAATCGCGATTTGTCTCCGCAGATGCGAGCCGAGTTGGAGCGTCTGGGCGACGAGATTCGCGATCCGCGGTCGGAACAAAATGATCAGTCGATGGATTCGTATCGCCGACTGATGGAAAACATTTTGCCGCAAACGCCGAGCGACGACGGGAAGGGCGCGACGCTTGATGAGTTGCTCAATGAGCACGGGTTCGATCGCAAATTGCACGAACAAATTCGCGAAGAATTGAAGAGTGGACGCATTGGGCTTTCGCAAAACCGACTGGCCGAAACCACGACGATTGAAGATGTCGCGCTGGATGATATTTACGATTTGCGTGACGGAGCCGCCGATCGGTACGCAGAAATTGGGCGCAAAGCGATTGCCGACGGGCAAGTCGCGGTGATGACGCTTGCTGCCGGTGTGGGAAGTCGCTGGACGGAGGGGGCTGGAGTCGTCAAGGCGCTGCATCCGTTTTGCCGGTTTGGTGGTACGCATCGCAGCTTCCTTGAGGTGCATCTGGCGAAGAGCCGCAAGGTTGGCCGCGCAAATGGTTGCTCGATGCCGCACATTTTTACGACGGGATATCTGACGCATCAGCCGATCGCTGATTTTCTGGCCGTGCACGAAAACTATGGCTATGACGGCGATGTGATTCTCTCGCCCGGCCGCTCCGTTGGATTGCGGATGATTCCGATGGTTCGTGACTTGAAGTTTGCGTGGGAGGAGATGCCGCAGCAAAAGCTCGACGCGCAGCAGGAACGGATGCGTACAAGCCTGCGGGCGGCGCTCGCGAACTGGGCACAATCGGCTGGCGAAGGAAGTGACTATCGCGACAATTTGCCGATGCAATGTATGCATCCTGTTGGGCACTGGTATGAGTTTCCGAATCTTCTTCGCAACGGAGCTTTGCACAAGTTGCTAACGGAACGTCCTTCAGTCAAATTCCTGATGCTGCATAATGTTGACACGGTGGGAGCCGACGTGGATGCGGGAGTCCTTGGTCAGCACATCGAGAATGGTGATTGCCTGTCGTTTGAGGTCATTAATCGTCGGCTGGAAGATCGAGGCGGCGGATTGGCTCGCGTGAACGGTAAGCTGCGGATGCTCGAAGGCCTCGCGATGCCGAGTGAGGCGGATGAGTTCAAGCTGACTTTCTACAGCACGAATACGAGTTGGATCGATATCGATAAGCTGCTCGACATTTTCGGTCTAACCCGGTCGGACCTTGGCAACATGGACGTTGTCAACGAAGCGATCCGTCGGCTGAGTTTTCGGATACCGACTTATATTACGACGAAGGATGTCAAGAAACGCTGGGGGCATGGGCAGGAAGACATTTTTCCAGTGTCGCAATTCGAAAAGCTTTGGGGCGACATGACTGCATTGCCCGAAGTCAGCTGTGGCTTCTTCGCCGTGCCGATGCAGCGTGGGGCACAACTGAAGGAACAGGCACAGCTGGATGGTTGGCTACGTGATGGTTCCGCTGCGTTGGTCGAGTCGCTGTGTGAATGGTCGTAGTATCACCTCCCAACCCGACGCGTGAGCAAGGGACGTAACATCCCAACCCGACGCGTGAGTTTTGAAGTTGCACACTTTCAGGTCAGCGAGCGGAAAATGGGACTGGCTCCAACATGTTTCCGTGAGGCAACGACTAAGGTGGCCGCCGTTGGTGCCTGTCCCATTTCTCCGCGGATTTAGTGATGCGGGATGGTCCGTCGAGAAAAGGGACAGCGACCGTATTAGATTTAGTCAATAGGCAAGTAAATATCTTGTCGAATTAGTCGGGGGCCAGCCCCCGAACCCCCGAGATTTTTTGAGGAATGGCGAGTGTTCAATGCTGGATGCGGCTTGGTACACTGAGCGTGCCTGGAGAGACGGAGCGGAGCCATGTGGAG
>CALHZT010000082.1 GCA_938040995.1 uncultured Pirellulaceae bacterium
TTCACATTCAGTTTGAAGTTCTGGAACGCCTTTTCAAGCTGCTTGGCTTTGCGACGAACTTCGATCGCCTGATTGTCGAAATTGAAATCGTCAGCGCGGCTAAGGATTTCGATGGATGGCAATTGGTAGTCGGTGGTGCCCTCGATCATGTCCGCCGCGTCCAGCTGCTCCATGACCGCATCGCGATCCTCGGGCTGAGGCGGGTGCATCACGCGGAATGGCGTAAGTCGCCGACGACCACCGCGCCCGCTTCGCATTAGCGCCGTTCCCTCGGTGGCTTTTTCTTTCTCTTTGGACGCAAGGGTACGTACGGGGACTTCTTCTTCCGCGTCCTCTTCTTCGTATTCGTCGTCCTCTTCATACTCTTCGTCTTCGACGTCTACATCTTCTTCATATTCATCACCATCCTCTTCGGCGACGGTTTCGTATTCGTCCTCATCCTCCTCTTCATATTCGGTATCGTCATCGGCCAAAGCGGCGATACCCGGCGACTGCTCCTCCGCTTCGTGGATCTTGATGCGACGCCCGCCGACTCGAATGGCAAGTCCGCTGGCATCTTCATCGACTTCGTCGTCGTCTTCGTATTCATCTTCCTCATACTCGCCGTCCTCATCCTCTTCGGCGAGGCTCGATCTCGTCGGAATTTTCAGGCCGTGACCGCGAACACCAGCGACTGTCAGGCCGCCCAGCATCAAGCCAAGGTGGACGAGAACATAGTCCGTGCACAGCAGTAGGCCACCTACAAGAATGCTGAGCGCGAGTATGCACCCGCCAACGCTGGCGAAATAATACTTGAGTGAGCCGCCAATGAGGGCTCCGAATAGACCGCCCGAACCGACCACTGTCCCCGGCGAAAGGCCGGGAATAATCAATGACGCGAGCGAAGTCATGCCAACGAGCGATGCGACCCAACCGACGCTGCGGAGAATCGGCGAGTCGATTTCGTAATTCAGCAGCAAGAATACGCCGAGGGCAGCGAGTGAGAAAACGATGTAATACGCACCGATACCAAAACCGTCGAACATGGCCGCAGACACCACACTGCCCCACGGACCACACGCGTTCGTTGTCGTCTCGGCGACTGGATAGTGCAAAATGTCCTGCTGATACAGTCGGTTGAACGGTGACACCAACTGCACCGGCGGATCGGCCGCGTTGTGAGTGAACAGCGCCAGCCCAAGAAAGGCGGTCACCATCAGCAGCAAGACGGCTGCAACGTCGATTCGTATATCGCGATCTTCGAACATGTACGCATCGATGAAGGGAATTCGATCGACTGCCAAGACCGGTTGTCGGTGCGGCAGCGGGGCGCGTCCATGCCCGGAACATCCTGTCTGTCGACTGTTCGCTGCATTTCAGAGCCAGTCAGTCGGCTCGTTCGCTCGATCAGTCGGGATGAGATATCGCAGCGGGATGGCGATAAATAATACGGGGAGGGAATAAAGGTAGGCTACTTTCTCATCCGCAGAATTATTCCCGATGGCAAGTGCGCGTGAATATAAATTCCTCCGCAAGCCACCAGTTTTTGCCCACGACTTCGGCGACCTTGTCGATCGTGCCATTTGTCCCATCAAAATGCTTAACGGAATCGTTAAAGTTTCTCAGCGGGCGATGGGATCACTGCTCAATCGAGCGAAGCTCGTTGGCGAACCGGCTGCGTAAGCTGCCATCCCAAGCTGAAGGCTTGGCAGCCTGTAGCCGGCGGTAAACGCAGTGCCACCGCCGGTATGGGGCATTCACCATGCCGGTCGAGCGATTCCGCTCTGGAGTTCATTCAAGTCAACCGAGACCGGAATCGCGGCGTTTGAACTTCATCCGCGAGCCGTTTCGGTCTCGATAAACGGCGAATAGGAATTCAGGCGATTTTCTCGACCAATACTCATCTTGGCCTCCGGATTCCCGGGGCGTCGCTCAAACTCGCAGGCTCGTTTTTGCTATGCCCCAGGCTGGCTTGTTTTGCCACTTCGTGGCGATGACTCATCTATCAAACGGCGAATCTGAGATGATTTTCGCACCGTTGGTTGATAAACACGATGGGCTGACAAGAAACCAAACCGTTCACTCAATTGAGCAATATTGGGGAAAATCCGGTACTACGAACACTTTGCAAAGATCCCAGCAACGTCCCGTGGAGCTTCGGGCTACTGCTCCACAAAATTTCGCACCGGGCCAAGCCCGCCTTTGCGATGAACAAGAATCGCCAGAAGCTTGTCGTCACCATCTACAGCCGCAAACTCGATTCGATCGTCACTTTGCGATTCAGCGTCTGGAATGTCGAAACGATTCTCGATCGTTAACCCGGCGGCAATTCGCCTGGCTTCGTCATCGTTCAGCCTGACCTTGGGCAAGCCGCCAAGTGCATGAAGCGGCGGGATCAACTGCGATTCAATACTCTCCTTCGAAACCTGATCCGTCGAAATCGCTTCCTGAATACAAAACCTCCCAATCCCCGTTCGAATCAAGTCGCTCATCACCGCGGCAGTCCCGAGTTTCACCGCTATGTCGCGTCCTAGCGAGCGAACATAGGTTCCGCTGCCACACTCGATATCCAGCACGAATCGGGGGTATTCATATTCAATCAGTTCGAGACCATGAATCATGATGGGCCTCGCTGCCAGTTCGACAACTTCGCCTTTCCTGGCAAGATCGTAGGCTCGCTTTCCGTTCACTTTGAGCGCAGAAAACGCGGGTGGGCGCTGTTGAATTTCGCCACTGAAATCCGGCAACACCTTGCGAAGCTCCTCAGCCGTAGGTTCAGGCGGCGATTCCAGCTCGACAACGTCGCCCTCAACATCTTCAGTCTCACTGAGCCGACCCAGCAGAAACGTACCGCGATACCGTTTCCGCATCTGCTGCACGTAGGGGATCAGTCGAGTCGCTTTGCCAATGCAAAGCACCAACACGCCTGTCGCAAGTGGATCGAGAGTTCCCGCGTGCCCAATCTTGGCAGGCCGTACAACACGCTGCACTCTGTTCACAACGTCGCGCGACGTCACGCCAGCCGGCTTGTTGATATTAAGAAGACCAATCATGGCGGCAATTTTCTCGTTGTGGAAATCGCCGAGCGAAGGCGATTGATAGCACGAAAAGATCTTGGCGTAGAGGGCGAGCCGACGAGTCCGTTCGTTGCGTGTTATCCCACGGGACTCGTGGCCTCGTCCACTACAACGTAACCGTTCACGGACATTGACGCTTCCTCAAGTTCGAGAGGGGCAGGCACAAATTTACGGCGTTTGCCCGCAAAGCGAAACAAGTCTGTTTGCCCCCGAAAAATTGAGCCAGACCCTTGCCCGCGTAAACGGTGACACTACAACCAAACCCAACCTTGCTCTGCTCTGTTACGCAGCGCTACAAATCGCTCTTATTCACCGACTCGCCACCGTTCACCGTAAACGCAGCCACCAGATCCTGCGCATTGTCGGTCTTCACGCGTTGCGCACTTCCGTCAGAAAAACCGGCGATGAACGTGCCATCCGGCCAGGCAATTCCTTTGGCTGGATCCGAAGTGTTGAGAGAAAAATCTTCAGGCTTTGTCCATGGAACCGCGGCACCTGAATTGGCAACCACCACGCAAGCCGCCCAATTGTCTCGCACTTCCGTATTCCTGGTGGCTTTTCCACTATTCGACGAAAACAACGTATTGCTTCCCACCACCGCAACGACCGCGGTGTGCCCTTCCGGCAAGTCATAGCCGACTCGGTAAATGTCGGGCATCCTGTCCAGCAATGCTTTGTTCGACTCACTATCCCACGGTTCATCCTTCTTGAACCGTTGATAAAGATTGTTATCAATCTTCTTCAACAACTCGACTCGCCAACTGAGCAACGGCCGGCCATCCTTCACAATCGCCTGAGCCGGATAATTTCCATTGTCCAGTTCGTAGCTCATCAGATGTTGCATCAGGTTTTTCATATTGTTCAGAGCGCCGACTCTCGCACCTGCACTCATCGCCATTCCGATCGTGCTCTGCCGGCCACCCAATCGGGTTTGATCGCCTCGCGGCCGATCGGCACCACCGTCATCCGCTGGACCACCGCCATCACCTTCGGCTGGCTCAGCCGACGCCGCCGGAGCCGACTGGATCGCCGAGTCCATCAGTCGTTCATACTCACCGGTGCCGCACCCCAGGAGAAATACGGACAGGACGATCATCGCCAGAGCCTTCAGGGACATTCGAACGTTTGCTACTAGATGCTTCATCGCAATCCTGAACTCAAAAACAGGGAATCATATCGATCTGAACTATCCTCACGAGTTTAGATGCTGCACAATCCTGAGTCCACTCGACCCGCCTTGACTGGCCCATTTCCGCGACCCCGACGCTCCGATTCCATGCAAGCTCTCGAAGTCCTCCAATCGACGTTTGGCCACACCAGCTTCCGTGGCCAACAGGAAACGATCATCAATCACGTGCTCGACGACCAGCACGCACTCGTGATCATGCCCACTGGAATGGGTAAGTCGCTGTGTTATCAGATTCCCGCAATCGTCCACGCCGCCAGCAACGATCGCGAATCGGCGAAGCCCAATTTGACGCTTGTCATGTCCCCGCTGATCGCACTGATGAAGGATCAAGTCGACAGTATGCGTCGCAAGCAGGTAGACGCGACATTCATCAACTCATCCTTGAAGCGCAATGAGCGTGAGTCGCGTTACACAGGAATCGCCCAGGGCAAGTATGACATTTTGTACGTCACGCCAGAGCGATTTCGCAAACCGGAGTTTCTTGAGGTGATCGGCGAGCGCTCGATCCGGTTGCTGGCGATTGATGAGGCGCATTGCATCAGCGAGTGGGGCCACGATTTCCGCCCGGACTACACGCGTGTCGGTGAGTTCCGTGAAATGATTGGCAGCCCAACGACGATTGCATTGACGGCCACGGCGACTCCGGATGTGCAGAAAGATATCGTGCGACAACTTCGGTTGAATGATGGCGACATGCGAATGTTTCACGAAGGCATCGATCGTCCCAATCTTGAGCTCGATGTCGTCAATGTCTGGGACGATGAAGCCAAACTTGCCGAGATCAAACGAGTCGCCGCATTGCCCGAACTACAGGAGGGCAGCGGCATTGTTTACTTCACGCTGATCAAAACGCTCGCCCGCTTTAGCGACCTGCTTCGCAAGCAGGGCATTGATCACGTGTGTTATCACGGCGACCTGCCGCGCGACGGACGGCGACGCATCCAGAACCAGTTCATGAAGGGCAAGTGCAAACTCGTTCTCGCGACAAACGCATTCGGCATGGGCATCGACAAGGAAGACATCCGCTTTGTGACTCATGCGGACGTTCCCGGTTCGATGGAATCGTACTACCAGGAAATTGGCCGAGCCGGGCGTGATGGCTTGCCGAGCGTTTGCACGCTGCTCTACAACGAAGCCGACCTGGCGACTCAGATGGAGTTTATTGGATGGAGCAATCCAGACGCTGCGTTCTATGAACGGTTATACGAACTGCTCGTCGGCAACCAGGAACAGGTGCAGGCGTTTGGGTTGGAATGGCTTGGCGAGCAACTGGTTCAGCAAAGTCGCCATGACCATCGGTTGGAAACGGCGCTGGCGATGTTTGACCGCCACGGTGTCGTTGCAGATAACTTTCCACCTGGATGTTTCGAAGTCACCGGCAAGTTGCCGGATTCGCTTTGCGATGATGCGCATTTGGCCGAGAAAAAACTCAGCGACCAAAAAAAGCTTCTCGCATTGCTTCAGTATGTAAATGAAGAAGGTGACCGAAAGAAGTTCATCCACGACTACTTTGGCCTGCCGTATGAGGTCAAAGGCCAGTGAGAA
>CALHZT010000083.1 GCA_938040995.1 uncultured Pirellulaceae bacterium
TTGTGCCGGTTATCATGCTGCCCCGCACGGCTTCGTCGAGCTATGATATTGGCCGTTGTCAGAGAGGCCGCAGGCGGCGCGGGAGGGCGAGGCTCCGTCCGAGCCGCGAACCTGTTTTTCGCGTAACTCCCTCACACCGCCCGGAGCAACTCGCCCTCAAGCTCGCTCACATTCACATAAGTCACGACGGAAAAACACATGCTCAGCCACGATCAGGATACGGACGAGTCGTCTGACGATGCCTTCGCATCCAGTCGCCGGTTTCGCATGGTTTCGATTGACGTGTTTCGCGGCAGCGTGATGTTCCTGTTGCTGGCCGAAGCTTTCCACTTTTGCCGCGTCGCTGAAGCGTTCCCGGGCAGCCGCATTGCCCGGTGGCTGTGTTACCACCAGACGCATGTTCCGTGGCGGGGCCTCGTGATTCACGATCTGATTCAGCCGGGATTCAGTTTCCTCGTGGGGACAGCCCTCGCTTTTTCCATCGCCAGTCGCAAACGCCGCAACCAATCGACGGTTGGGTTGCTGTTGCACGCAGCCTGGCGAGCCGCCGTGTTGATCTTGCTTGGCGTATTTTTACGATCGATGGGCAAGTCGCAAACGAATTGGACCTTCGTAGACACACTTACGCAAATTGGGCTGGGCTACCTGCCATTGGTCGTCTTTGCCTTGCTGCCTCGCAAAACCACCTGGATCGCAATCGCGGTGATCTTGCTCGGATACTTTGCAGCATTCGCGGTGACGCCGTTACCGTCCTGGGATTTTGAACAGACGTCGGTTGGTGTCCCCGCGGAATGGCCGCACTGGGAATACGGCTTTGCAGCGCACTGGAACAAGAACACCAACCTCGCCGCCAACGTCGAACACTGGTTGCTGAACAAGTTCCCGCGTGCAGAGGAGTTTGGTTTCAATGGGGGAGGGTATGCGACGCTGAGTTTTATTCCAACACTCGCGACGATGTTGCTTGGTTTGGTGGCTGGCCGATGGTTACGCGACTTTGCGTATCGCGAAGATGAATCCCCGCCGACTGAATCGCCATCGTCGGATGATGGACAATTGGAGATCGAATCTCGCGGCCTGGCGGCAATGCGATTGTTGATTGCCGGCCTTGTCTGTCTGGCCATCGGCTATGCGCTGGATTGGAGCGGCGTCTGCATTTCGGTCAAGCGAATCTGGACTCCGTCATGGGTGCTCGTCAGTGGCGGTTGGTGCTTTCTGATTTTGCTCGCGTTTCACATTGTGTGCGATCAGATGGGCGTCCGGCGGATTTTCTTCCCGTTAATCGTGATCGGCATGAATTCGATCGTGGCCTATGTCGCGACGTGGATACTTCCGGATTTTATTTCATCTTCACTGGAAACTCATTTCGGCGGGCTGCGAACCATCTTTGGGGAAGGGTGGTCTACGATCGTTTCGGGCAGTGTTGTCGTGCTGGTGATTTGGCTGATGCTGTTCTGGATGCACCGCCGCAAGTTGTATGTGAAGATTTAGGAAAGTTGTTTGCGATGCGATACGATACGGTTTGCGATGTTATATGGTTAGCGGCGCGACGGGAGGGCGAGGCTCCGTCCGAGCCGCGAATTGCGCGCAAGGTCGTTTTACCAATAACGCATGGGGCTTCCGTCGCTGGGTGCCTCGATGATGATTTTTGACTCAACGATCTAATTGAACGAAGAACGCTACTGCGGCTCGGACGGAGCCTCGCCCTCCCGTCGCGCGGCCGCCCGCATGCCTTCGCGGTCGCCCCTATACCTTCGCGGCTGCCGAATCGAGCCTCACCCTCCCGCCATGGTGGCCAACGAACGCTACAATCATCTGAATGAAAAAGACGATTGCGAATCAGTGGGATACCGTCGAAGGTCGGCGACTGAAGGAGAATGGAAGTTCTCAATCGAAATGGAAAGCGTGGGGACCATACGTTTCCGAGCGGGAATGGGGCACGGTCCGCGAAGACTACAGCGCTGACGGGAAAGCGTGGAGTCACTTTCCGCACGCTCATGCGAGATCGCGGGCATATCGCTGGGGCGAAGACGGACTTGCTGCGATCTGTGACCGCTATCAGGTTCTGGTTTTTGGTCTGGCCTTATGGAATGGTTGCGATCCGATTTTGAAAGAGCGGGCGTTCGGGCTGGTTCCCGCCGAAGCCAATCATGGCGAAGACGTCAAAGAGTGTTACTTCTACCTCGACAGCACTCCGACTCATTCGTACATGAAATACTTGTACAAGTATCCGCAGTCGAGGTTTCCGTACGAAGAGCTGATTAAGGAAAACCGTGCCCGTAAGGGGAAGGGCCAGCCGGAATACGAACTGACGGAAACGGGGATCTTCGACGACAACCGTTACTTCGATGTTTTCGTTGAGTATGCGAAACAGTCGCCGGACGATATCGCAATCCGTATCGAAGTCTTCAATCGGGGACCGGAATCCGCAACGATCCATGTGCTTCCCCATCTCTGGTTTCGCAATCAATGGTCCTGGACTGCGCCGGGAACGAAATCCAGGCCGTCCATTGGCATTGGGCCCGCTGTCGAAAATGCCCAATCGATTGTCGCCGATGATTCAAACGTCCCGCCGCCCGAGAACCTTCACTCGGAATATCAGTTGGGGAAGAGATACCTGTACGCCGATGCGAATGCCACGCCACTGTTTACCAACAATGAAACGAACGTGGACGCGGTTGGCAATGCAGGCCTGCCTGGCATTGACCTGAACGCAGAATTCACCAAGGACGCATTTCATCGACACGTGATTGATGGCGAAACGGCTGCGGTTAATCCGGAGCAGGTTGGAACGAAGGCGTGCTTTCATTTCGAAAAGATTGAAATTCCTGCAGGCGAGTCAGTGGTCATTCGACTGCGAATGATGGATGAAGAGTTGCAAGATCCACTCGCAGACGTTGACCGCATCGTTGTGGCTCGTCGTCAGGAAGCCGACGATTTTTACGCGGCTGTTCATCCACCCGATGCAACAGAAGACGAATGCCTGATCCAGCGTCAGGCGTTGGCAGGCATGTTGTGGAACAAGATTGTTTACCTGTTCGACGTGGCGAAGTGGATGGATGGCGATAACGCGGCTTTGCCACCCAGTTCGTCGCGTAAGTCGATAAGAAACGTGCATTGGCGTCATCTCAATTCGATGCGTGTTTTATCGATGCCCGACAAATGGGAGTTTCCATGGTTCGCTGCATGGGATCTGGCATTTCACTGCATTCCATTGGCACTCGTTGATCCGGAATTCGCCAAAGAGCAATTGTGGAATCTTCTTTTCGAACAGTTCATTCATCCCAACGGTCAGATCCCGGCGTATGAATGGGAGTTCTCCGATATCAACCCACCGGTTCATGCGTGGGCTGTCTGGCGTGTTTACAACATGGACCGGATCAGTACGGGCAAAGCCGATCGAATGTTTCTGGAACAGTGTTTTCACAAACTGCTGTTGAACTTTACGTGGTGGGTCAACAAAGTCGACAGCGAAGGTAACAACGTCTTCGAAGGCGGATTCCTTGGACTCGACAACATTACCGTCATCGAGCGCAGCAAAGAGACGCCGGATGGAGCGATTCTTGAGCAGTCGGATGCGACGGGCTGGATGGGCATGTACAGCCTCAACATGATGCGGATGGCACTCGCGCTTGCCAAAGAGAATCCGGCTTATGAAGCGCTCGCGACCAAATTCTTTGAGCACTACGTCTATATCGGCGCAGCGATGAAGAACAAAGGCAGTGCGAACCATCAGTTGTGGGACGAAGAAGACGGATTCTTCTATGACGTTCTCAAGTACCCGGATGGAAAGTTCCACAAGTTTCGCGTTCGGTCACTCGTTGGTCTTGTCCCGCTTTATGCAATCGAGCGACTCGAAGCCGACTGGATCGAACCGTTCAAGGAATTTAGCGGGAATTTTCACTGGTTCCTCCGCAATCGCAAAGACCTCGTTGGTGACACTGTGACCACGCTGGATCACGGCGGAAAGACGGTACATGTTCTTGCAATTATCAAGCCGGATCAGATGGCGCAGCTGCTGCAGTGCGTCTGGGATCCGGATGAATTTCAGTCACCATTTGGATTGCGAAGCATGTCGCGGTACCATGAGTCCAATCCATTTGAGTTTGGCGGAGAGACGGTACGCTACGAGCCTGGCGAAAGCGACTCGGTGCAGAAGGGAGGAAACTCCAACTGGCGAGGTCCGATTTGGTTCCCGACCGCGTTTTTGATGATCGAGTCGTTGAGAAAACTTCGGAAAGCTTATGGCGAGGCGTTTCATATTACCGACCCGGCGAATCCCTCGCACCAGATTACGCTTGATGAACTGGCCAGCCAGATGGCGACCAATCTTGGCAGGCTGTTTGCGAAAGATTCTTCAGGAAGTAGACCACTGCACGGAAGCGACTTGCGATTTCGCGATGATCCGCACTGGAAAGACCTGATCTTGTTCTACGAACACTTCGACGCAGAAACTGGTCGGGGACTTGGTGCTAGCCACCAAACTGGTTGGACAGGTCTCATTGCGTCATTGATCGACGAATGGCGGTAAAAAAACTGCGACAACTTTTCCACCATAAAGAGGGGTGCGAGCCTGCCATGGTGTGGCATTTGTTTGTCTTTTACTGTGGGAGGTGTTCCCTATTGTGATTAAAGACTATCAAACTTGATAGAATTTTTGGCATGCCACCCCCGTTAGACCCCATTCGCACTAGGCAAATTCACAGCCAGCAGATCTGACAATGCTTTCAGTATCCTCTGCCTTTATCCAACGAACGATTGCCGTCTTTTCATCTCCATCAACAACCAGCATAATGTGCTTGTTGAGGCACAGCTCGACGTTGTCCCTGAATCGAATACAGATTCCGCTTGGTGACTGATTGACAACATCCACTTCGGTTGTGAATTGAAGCAATGCAGTCTTTCCTGGTGTCGGAATTCTCGGCTCGATGCGCCGGCACGATTCAGCAGCTTGAAGGTCTGTTGTTTGTGGCGACGTCATGTGGAAAACCCTTCGTGGTGTGTTTCGAATTTCTTGACACGTAGAAAAACTTATGTGGTAAGATGAGTGACGGATTGTTGACCCTTAAACATTGGAGCGCAACAGTTCACCGTAGGCAAATTCCAGAACTTATGGGGAAAACCCCGTCGCAAGACGGGCCGCTTTTGGCGAAATACGTATTAGGAAACAGGGTTGCTGCACCATAGATTGTGGATGGTCAGGGCGGCGTATGCACTTGATTTGATAGTTCCAGTTTGACGTTTACGCGTGGGTTCCTCATCTGAGGAAAACTGCCCACGCCACAACCAACGGGAGAAGGCTATGCAAGAGAACGAACGACGGTTAGTGCATATCATTGATGATGAACTGCTTGTGCGGCGAAGTCTGGCTGCCATGGCCAACTCGCTCGGTTATGCGGCAGAAATCTACGAGAACGGCCAGAGTTTTCTCAGTCGCTATCCTTCCTTTGACAACGCCGAGCAATGTCTCATTCTTGACTATTGCATGTCCGATATGGATGGGCTCGAGGTTCTGGAACACATTGTCAAAGATTCGATTCCAATCCCCGTGATCCTGCTGACAGGTAAGCTGGATTCAGATGTTGCTGTAAAAGCGATGCGAAGTGGGGCGGTGAACTGTCTTCAAAAGCCGGCTTCGCGCGAGCAGCTTGAATCCGCGCTGGAAGATGCTTTCGCCGTAAAAGTTGGCATCGAGAGAATTCACGAAGCCCGCCAACATCACGTTCGCTTCGAGCTCCTTAGCGACCAGGAGAAGCATATCGTTCGACTGGCGGCTGACGGATATCCGAACAAGCGAATTGCGACGACGCTTGGCGTGTCGATCAAGACCGTAGAGAAGTACCGTCGACGTGCTTACGAAAAATTGAACGTCGACAGCACCGCATTGATGGCTCGCGCGGTTACGCTGGAGTCGATGCACACGCTTCTGGACAAGTAAACGACCCGGAGAAAATGCAACCGTTCACGGATATTGACGTTTCCTCAGGTTCGAGAGGGGCAGGCACAAATTTTCGGCGTTTTTCCGCAAAGCGAAATAAGTCAGTTGCCCGCCGAAAAATTGAGCCAGACCCTTGCCCGCGTAAACGGTTACGAAGAAATAAAGGTATGCATAAAGACGGCTTCGGCCGTCTTTTTTCTTGAGGTGGCTGCTTTCGCATTCAACTTTGGCGTAGCGTCATTTCGTCTCTCTCGCACGGGATTCACGCCGCCCGAGACGCTACATGTCCGTCGGACACCGGCTAGCCGCAACTCCATTTGTCGATGACCGCACTCTTGCCGCCAATCACTTCGTTGAGTTGAGCCCCTGCCAGTTGAGGTTCCTCTGCAGTTCCTTCTGGTGGTTGCTCTGCTGGAGCTTCTTTTACCTTAGCCGGCGGATGCTCGATGCTTGATTCATCTTTTGGATTGGAGGTTGTTGGCCTTTGGGCTTCTTCAGGAACCGGTACCGCTTTGAGGCTTTGACCCTCGTGGGTATTCGCCTGAATTGCGATGAGCTCATCATGAAGACATTTGACAATGTCTTCGACGCGATCCGTTTCCCGAATGTGTTCGCTTGCCCGGTTGCGAGCCACAGTTGCCGTCAGGACTCGCGTCCCCAACTGGTAAGTCGAAAGAGTCAACGGTTCGTAGCCTGACATAAATGTATTGAACTTTGCAGCGAGGGCCTCGTCGATGATTCCGATTGCCCGGACGTACCACGTAAATTGTGAGAACAGCCGGTAACCAAGGCCGGACAGGTGTTGTAGTGTTTCCTGCAGGTCTTCATCACTACCAGTCACAATACAGTCGGTGCCACACCGTTGGTGACGGACTTCCTCGACGTTGATCCGTCGCTCGGCGAACAGTTGCAACAATCGACCAAGTTCGCCCGGTCGATCAGGAATGGGACCGACGTGAATGTTGACCGTTGGGATGGGCCGCTCGATCAGATAAACGCCTACGGGAACCGCCTTGTTGGAGATCACGGTGCGGATCTCCGGGTTCTTCGGATCAAAAATGTGGACTGGCACAGAGCCCGCACGTACTGGCTCGATGGCTCGAGCGTAGATGTTTCCAGCTTCGGTGGCGAGTTCATAATCCAGGTTCGGAATCGTCCTTGCCTGCTCTCCCAACAGTCGGTCATCGCCAGTCAGCACGCCAGGCGTTTCTTTGCAAAACCCAACGTACTCCGCATCGAGGGCGAGACCGAGAAAGCTCGCTGTAAGATCAGAGCCACCGCGCCCAAGGCTTGTTCTGAATACGCGACCTTCCTGGTAAGTCGCTTCGTTTGAGCCGGCTGGTGGCTGAAAATTGCCAAACTGGTCGTGTGGATCGTAAATGCCGTCAAAGCCACTGACGATGGGCATGACGCCTTGTTCGAGATACCTCGCAAAAATAATCTCACGCGTATTCTCAATGGCGCGCCCCCATTCGATGTCGGCTTCACCGAAATTGGAATTCGTGTGAATTCCCAGTTCCATCGCCGTCGCTGCCCTGGCTGACATCGGGAATTTGCCGTTGGCGTGGCTGTGTCGCAAGTATCCAGCCATGATCTTCACCATCAGCCGTTCGCCAGCCGTAATGATGAAGTCATCAAGGCACGGGATTCTCTCGCAGGACGTTCCGCAAACGATCATCGTTTGTCGGATTCGTTCCAGCTCTTCGGCGACATCGCTTCCCAGTTCCATGTCGCTGGTGATTTTCAGGTCCTCAATGAGCTGAAAGTGAATGTCCCAAAGCTGGCGAATGATTTCGTCGGCACCGGCTTGCAGGCTGCCGTTTTCCCTGATCGTTTCGCGGTAGTTTTGCAGGATGTCCGTGACGCTGATTTTCTCCGACGACTGGCTGCGTCCGCGTCGAAATGCAGAAAAGACGGGAATGACCGTTTTGCCTTCGTCTGTCAGGCGGGCAATCGTATCCCGCGCCAACCGGATTCGCCCTTCTTCTTTTGTCGCGCCGGCCGTCGTGCCACCAAACTTCAAAATGACGATATTTCGTCGTGTATAGCGGCTTGGTACGACCCAAAGCGATGGGTCGGATATGACTTGCTGTTGAAACGGTGATTCAAACATGATCCCTGCCTGATCGCGCAGAAGAAGTGAGGACTAATGTGTGCCGAACGTATTCTTTGTCCAGTCGACGATGTCTGTGAGTAGCAGTTTTCTGTCTTCGCACAGTGTTGCCACGTGGTCAAATTTTTGAAAGTACTTCCAGCTGACACTGTCATTGAACGCGACATCGTGAAACATGTCGCGGAACTGGTTTTCGTAGTTGTAGTAGTGGCCAACTCCGCCGGTATAAACGAATCGCATTTTCACGTTTCGATCAACAAGCGACTGGATCTCCTTTGCGGCCTGATCGCGGTCAGGAAACTCGCGAATGTCATCGCCGATTGCGAGAGAAGCTGGTGTGTCTTCCGCCGGCAGGAACTTTTCGAGGGAACGACGCCAGGTGAATGGCTTGAAGACTCTGGGCAGGTAGTGTGAACACGCGCGTTGCCAGTAGAATCTCTTCGTCGCAAAGCCGCAGGCGTCGAGCAGGATTGCGCCCGTCACGCGATCGTCTTTGAGTGCCGTGTGGACGCTGTCATCCGCACCGGAGCAAAGTCCGAAAAGTATGAACTTCTCAATGCCAAATTCCGACTGAAGCAGATCCATTGCAGCGGCGGCTTCGCTGGTGGCACGCTCCAGGGAAGTCCCGGACGTACCGACGGCGAGGCTTTCGCCAATCCCGGACAGATCGAAACGGAAAGAAAGGAATCCTTCCTTCGAAAGCCCTCGGGCGAGCTGCACGTACATGCGATACGGTCCAACATGATGAAGCATTCCGGGCGTCATCATGATGATCGCCGGGCGATCGGAATCGGGCGTTTGTCCATCAGCGTGGCCGGGGAGTGTGGCGACTCCAACAAGGTGATCGTATTCGCCAAACACGAACGGGCGATCCAGTTGATCGTGAGACGGCGGCGTCGGTTTATCCAAAGTCACCTTGTTCATTATTGAGACTCTCCAACCAGACAACAGATTGCTTCGAACGATTCTGGTGATGAGAACGCCCGTTCCGTATATGTCGGCTCATGCCAGTAAATGGCGTCCCTGGTGTCGACGACATGCCACTGGTGCGTCCAGCCATTACCTGGCTGCCCGGCAAACTCCGCTCGTTCGTATCCTTCGCTTGAGAGAAGGGCCGTTTTGCAACCGAAACCGGGTTCGGCCAGTTTCAGATTGCTGAGGTTCTGTTTGCGGGATTTTGGCAATTCGAATCCGAAGGCTTGTGGTGTGGCGGATGCCTTTCGGGTTACCGGAAAGCGAGTCAGGTTTCGCAATGTGTTGTTATGGATGTCCTCAAGCCACTCGCAGTATTGTTTCCCATGGCAAACCGGGTCCCAGTAAATTCGCAAGTCGACATTCAGGTTGTCGCAATTGGAAAGCAGCGTTGCGCCAAGTCGAATGCCGATCACTGATATTCGCTCGCAATCGGTCAGTTCACGGGTGAAACTTGTCGCGTCGCGGATATTCCCGATCCAGTCATCGGTCGTTGACGTCTGTTCATCGCCGGTCGAGTTTCCTGTGCCTGCATAGTCAAATCGCAGGACGTCGCAGCCCTGGCGGGCGAGTTGAACACCCAGTTGCTGCAGGTTCCGGTGAGCACGTGCATACTCGTGTCCATAGCTTGGACAAATCACAACGGCGTGACTGGTTTTGTTTTTGACCGGTGCATAGTGGACGCCAAACAACGATGCGTCGCCACTCTGGAAGAACTGCGGTTGGATGCGCGGCAGGGTCGCCCGTATCGCACGGCTGATTTCGTGTTCGTCGTCGGTTGATGCCTGATCGCTCTGGTTGAGTCTTCCAATATGTCGCGCAATGCTGGCGACCGTTGGATTGGCGAAAAAGTCGCGGACTGGAATTTCCTGATTCAATTGACTGCTCAGTCGCGTGATCACTCGCGTAACCAGTAATGAACTGCCACCGAGCGAGAAGAAATCGTCGTGAATGCCGACTTGCGGCACGTTCAGGACCTCGGTCCAAATCTCCGCCAGCTCTTTTTCAAGTTCGGTGCGAGGCGCAACATAGTTGCCGGCGCCTGCGACGACACTGGAGGCAGGGGAAGGTAGGGCTTTGCGGTCAATCTTGCCGTTAATTGTTTTGGGGAACGACTCAAGCAACAGGTAACGGACCGGCACCATATAAGCGGGCAGGTTCTCTTTCAGATGCCCAAACAGTTCGTCAACCGTAACGTCGTTGTCGCCGTGAGCTACGTAAGCGATCAAAAACTTCTTGCCGTCGATCGAGTCGAAGGTGATCAGGGATTCGAGCGTTGCCGGATGCTGATTGAGTGCTGCTTCGATTTCCCCCGGCTCGATCCGATACGAACCGAGTTTGATCTGGTGGTCGATGCGCCCGGCGAATTCGATGTCGCCATTCGGTAACCAACGTGCGAGGTCGCCCGTTTTGTAAATCGTTACTTCGCCGGTCGGCGAGTTCCACCGAACGAAGGCTTTTTCTGTCAAGTCCGGCCGGTTCAGGTAGCCGCGAGCCAATCCCGGTCCGCCGATGAACAGCTCGCCAGTCTGGTCCTTGCCGACTGGCTTGAGTTCGGCGTCAAGGATGTGAGCGGTATACCGTTTGAGCGGCTTGCCGATCGGCATGTTATCGCCTTGCCAGTCGGCGGACGGTTTAAAAATCGTCGAGGTAACGGTAGCTTCGGTAGGTCCATAGGCATTGAACCACTGGACTTCGTGATCGCACAGCGTTAGCCAGCGGCGGAAGTGTTCTGTCGAGACCTTTTCGCCCGTCACAACCATCAACCGGATCGACTCGGGAACTCTGGCTCCGGTGGCTCGCATGAGGTCTACCCACTCATGCCAGTATGCTGTTGCCAGGTGAATGGCCGTCACATCGAACTTCTCGACAATGTCAGAAAGCTCATTTTGGGCGTCGGATCTGTTTCGCGGTCGAACAACGACCGTGCTACCGGTCAGAAGCGGCGGGTAGATTTCTTCGATCGCGATATCAAAATTCAGCGTCGAGAACTGGAGCGTGCGATCAGTGGATTGAAGCTCGTATTCACTCGCATCGGCGTAGCTATAGGCAGCGAGTGCACGATGCTCAATTTGCACACCCTTTGGTCGTCCCGTCGATCCGGACGTGTACATGATGTACGCCAACTGGTCGGGTGCGATCGAGATGTCAGGATTGGCGATGTCACGTGACCATTTGTCTTCGCCGGGAGTCACGATCGAGACGGACGAGGGCAAAATCGACTTGTATGTTTCGTCGCAGATCACATGGCTGATATCCGCGTCGTCAATCATGTACTCCAGACGATCCGCCGGGAATTCCGGGTCGAGTGGCACAAAGGCAGCACCTGCTTTGAGGATGCCGAACATGGCCGCAATAGCCGCGATGGAGCGATCGAGGCAAATGCCGATTCGCTGTTCGGGGACGACTTCGGAATCCAGCAGGTAATGCGCAATGCGATTCGACAGCTGATTCAATTCATCGTACGTAACGGATTCGTCTTCGAAGACAATCGCGGTCTGCGCTGGCGTAAGCTCACACTGACGTTCAAAGAGCGTCGGCCAGTCAACGAGTTGCTCATTGCTGTCACAATGATTGCGCGCCGCACCGACAAAACCCGGAACGTGTGAAACCAGCGCATCTGGCATATTGTTGTTTGGTGCCGGAATCATTCGGTGGCGGCTCCCGCTCGCGCCGGAGTCGGAAGGGCCAGGTCAACCGGGCAGAACCCGCATGGTGCCGCGTAGGCGGCCTCTTCATTGATCGCATCTTTGAGGATGGTCAAACCGGCATTCAGGGTTTCCGTTTCGATGGTGAGTGGCGGAAGAAGCTTGACGACGTTTCCTTCCGCACCAGCTGACTCGATGACCAGGCCGTTGCGAAAGCACTTGTCTGTGATTCGGGTGGCCAAGTCGCCATTATTGACATCCAGCCCCCAGATCATGCCACGTCCACGAACCTTGAAGCCGCGTCCGTCAGCCATCGTCGTGAGCGCGTTTCGAATCATCTCGCCCTTGCGCTTGACTTCCTGCACAAAATCTGGAGTTCGCCAGTAATCGAGAACTGCATTGCCTGCAACAAACGCGAGGTTATTGCCCCGGAACGTACCCGTGTGCTGGCCAGGTTTCCATTCATCGAGTTCGCGCTTCATCAACAGGATTGCCATCGGCAAACCGCCACCAATCGATTTGGAAAGGCAGACCATGTCCGGTTGAATATCACTGGATTCGAAACTGAAGAACCGCCCGGTGCGTCCATTTCCGACCTGGATATCATCAATGATCAGAAGGATGTCCCGCTTTCGGCAAACCTTCGCGACTTCCTGCAACCACGCACGGCTGGCGACGTTGACTCCGCCTTCGCCCTGCACCGTCTCGAGGATCACAGCCGCCGGGGTTGGCAAGCCGCTGCTTTTGTCATCGAGCATTTTCTGGAGCAGGACCGATGTGTCCGAGTAGCCCATATAGCCGTCGAAAGGCAGGTGCGTGACGTTATTCCGCGAACCATAGAACTCACTGTGGTAATAGTCGTTGCCGGTTAGTGCGAGTGATCCAAGGCTGTGACCGTGATACGCGTTGGTGAAAGCGACGACGTGTGACCGTTTTTTTACCTTACGAGCCAGCTTGATGGCGGCTTCGACACAGTTTGTGCCCGTGGGTCCGGTGAACTGGATCTTGTAGTCCATCTTTCTGGGTTTGAGGATTGCGGTCTCAAACGTATTCAGAAACTCGATCTTGGCACCGGTGGCTTTGTCGAGGCCATGCCAGATTCCGTTGCGGGACACGTACTCGAGTAGTGCTTCTTTTGCCTTTGGATTGTTGTGGCCATAGTTGAGCGTGCCGGCTCCGGCAAAAAAGTCGACAAATGTCTTTCCGTTGGCATCTGTCAGTTTTGCATTTTCCGCACTCTCGAACACAGTCGGAAAACTGCGGACATATCCACGGACTTCGGATTCCAGGCGATTAATTGTTTCAAGCATTTCGATTCTCGACGCATCTTCTGTAGATTTTCTTCACGCACCGACGGCGCAGTTGTCGGAGTGCAAAGATAGGTCGCACCAAGTCAGACTTTGCATGAAACAGGGGTTTTGCTGTACTTCCCATCCGTTGCAGAAACGCCACACCCGTTCGATGATGCCAAAACGCGACTTGGCTGCCCCACGAACGGGTAGCTCCCAATGGGGATATTCGCTTTGCCGGGAAAAGTAGGGCGATAGAACTCCCTCTCGTGGCGGGCTACAATCCGCGAATGAAAGTTGCAAAATTCAATATCGGCGAAGTCGCGAAAATCGGTATCGTCGATTCAGAGACGACGGTTGCGCCGATAGTTGATGATGTGTCTTTGTTTGACGTGTTCGAGAATACCTATCCCGCTGAGTACCTGAATTCACTTGAGACATCTGATCCGGTTGCGCTGGCTGATGTGACTTTGCTAAGCCCAATCGACAGCCAGGAAGTCTGGGCGGCGGGCGTTACCTACAAGCGAAGCAAGACGGCCCGGATGGAAGAGTCAGAGGCGGCGGCTTCGTGCTATGACCGGGTTTACCAGTCGCCAAGGCCGGAGATCTTCTTCAAAGGCAATCCACACCGCGTTCGCGGGCATGGCGAACAGCTTCGCATCCGAGTCGATTCAGAATGGAACGTACCTGAACCAGAAGTCACCTTGGTGTTGTCGACTGATGGTCGAATTGTGGGATATACCATCGGCAACGATATGAGCAGCCGTGATATCGAAGGCGACAATCCGCTCTATTTGCCGCAAGCCAAGTGTTATGCCGAATCATGTGGGCTGGGGCCGTGGATCACGCTTGCCGAAGCCATGCCGCCCCGCGAAGAAACTGGTATTCGTATGTCGATCAGGCGGGATGACAGCGAAGTGTTCTCCGGGGAAACTTCGGTAAGCCAGATGGCTCGTGGATTTGAAGAGCTTGTTGAATGGCTGATGCGGGATAACCTGTTTCCAGGCGGTGCGTTCCTGTTGACGGGCACAGGCATTGTTCCCGACAGCGACTTTACTTTACAACCGGATGATTGGGTCTCTATATCTATTGACGGAATTGGGTGTCTGGAAAACTCAATCGTTCGCGGTAACTAAAAGAATCTCAGGCGAAAAAAATGATCTCGACTATTCGATCTCAGGACAAGGAAGGGCCGATGACTCCGGAACGGATGATGCGAATCATCGTCGACGAATGCGACGAAGTCAAAGAAGACAAAAACGTTGTGGAATTTACATTTCGCGGTGTGCAGCTGGTGCTTGTCTATGATGTGAATGCAGATCGAATGCGAATCATCAGCGTGGTTTGCGACGTTGAAAACCTCAAGCCTGGTGAACTTCAAAAAGCCATGGAGGCGAACTTTCATTCGGCGCTCGACGCTCGTTATGCAATCTCGAACGATACCGTCTGGGCGGCGTTTATTCATCCGCTGGAAGAGATGACCGAACGCCTGCTTCGGTCTGCCATTCGACAAGTCGCGATGGCCAAAGTCACATTCGGCGAAGAATATTCGAGCGGCGAACTTTACTTCGGCGGATAGGCAGCCTCCGTCTTTTTGCCGGGGGGCAGGCGGCGAACTGATTTTGCGGATCCTTTCAAATCCGCTCGGCTCTTTTGCGAGTTTCTGCGATTTCTTCGCAATTCCGGACTGTGACTGATAACGTGTCGGTATGAATCATTTCAGCATCCGCACAATCATGTTGTCGACGCTCGGCTGTGCAATGTTTCTCAAGCTATGCATCAGTGGTGCGTCCAGCGTCTTGATGTACCACACGATCCTTGTCCTTTCTTTTGCAATTCCGAGCGGCAGTTGGGCGTATGATCGCACTCGTACCAGCCGCGGGGCTGCGATCGGGGTCTGCCTGGGTGCCACCATTGGTACGCTAGTGATCTCCACCATGGTTCTTGGTGCTGACTACTGGTGGATCTACGTCGCCCGGCGATAAAACGATAAGGCGAAAGGCGAAAGGCGAAAGGCGAAAGGCGAAAGGCGAGTGGGAATTTACCAATAAGACATCGGTGGCCGTAGCGGCTCAAGAACGCAAGTTGGTAAATTTTTTTTCCGCCGCTCGCCTAAAATGACGGTCAGGGGATACTCGGCAGCCGATTCATTCGATTAACTCGCCCGATTCACTTGCCCGATTCGCTCGACACCCGGGATATTCGCAAATACCATGGTGTCCACGGCGAATAGCTCTCTTTAGTGAACCGCCTGTCCTGACAGATCGCACGAATTCATGAAGAAGCTCCTCATTTTTCTGTTGGTCGTTGGCGCCCTCGGCGCGGCGGGCGTTGCTGCGCGACCGCAATGGAAAAAGTGGATGGCCGAACGCAACAAGCCGGAATTCGAAACGGTGAAAGTGGAGCGTGGCGAGATCAAGTGGCACGTTCAGACGACTGGAACGATCGAACCAGTTTTGAAAGTTCAAATCGGCTCGTTTGTTTCCGGCCCGATTGTGGAACTGAATGCCGACTTCAACGACAAGGTTGAAAAAGGCATGCTGCTCGCCAAAGTGGATCCTCGCATCTACAAAGCCGCCGTCGAGCGTGATACCGCATCGCTACTTCGTGCCAAAGCCGACGTGGAACGCGTCAAAGCGAGGTTGCAGCAGGCGATCAACGATATGAAGCGGGCAGAGCAGTTGCAGGAGATCAACGAAGGGTACATTTCGCAATCGGAAATGGACCAGCTCTGCTTTAGTAAACAGGCACAAGAAGCCGAACTGAAGGTTGCCAAGTTGCAGATCAAGCAGGCGCAGGCAAGTCTTGATAACTCGGCGCTAAACCTTCAGTACACCAAAATCGAAGCGCCGGAATCCGGCGTGATCATTGAGCGAATGATTGATCCGGGGCAAACACTGGCCGCGCAGTTTCAGGCTCCTGAGCTCTTCGTTCTGGCTCCGCAAATGGACGAGCGGATGTGGGTCCACGCGAGTGTTGTCGAGGCGGACGTTGGTCATATCATTCGGGCGAAGAAAGAAGAGCGGCCGGTTCAGTTTTACGTCGACGCTTACGAAGATGAGTTGTTTGCCGGCAAGATTATGCAGGTTCGCCAGAATCCTTCGACCGAGCAGAATGTCGTTTCGTATCCCGTGATTGTTGAAACAACCAACGAAGACCTGAAACTTCTGCCCGGTATGACCGCGAATCTTTCCTTCGAAGTCGCCAAACGCACCGACGTTTTGAAGATCCCGAGCGAAGCGATCCGTTTTCTGCCCGACAAGAAATACGTACGGGAAGAGGACCACGAGATTCTGGAAGGAAAAGAGTCGGAGGAGCGTCAGGCTGAATCAGGAGAAGGTTCTGCCGAGCAAAGAATTGAGGCAACCCGCCGTCGCCGCCGCCGACACGTCTGGGTGCAGGAGAATGACAAGCTACGCGCCGTCGAGATCGAGTTCGGAATTAGCGATGGCCGTTTTTACGAGCTTGTCGATGGCAAACTGGAGGATGATCAGGAACTCGTCTATTCCGTGAAGAGCAAGAAGTAGTGGTATCGGAGGAGATCCGGAATTGGGCCGACTGCATTTGATCGGCACGCGTACGCCTCCATTTTCGCACCTCGGTACCTGCCACCTGTCCCCCGAAACCTGTCCCCCAAACCCGCGCTAGCGCCGCCATGAACTTTCTTGTCACACTTCGCGTCGCTCTCCGTGCTCTCGCCAAGAACAAGATGCGAGCCGGACTTACGATCCTTGGGGTCGTGATTGGTATCGCGGCTGTGACCACGATGGTCTCGCTCGGCCAGAGCGCCACCGACATGATTCAGGGCGAGTTTCAGTCGCTGGGCACGAACATCGTTCTCGTTTTCCCCGGTGGCGCCTCACGCCGAGGCGGCCGAAGTCGTGCGAATGCGAACCCGACGCTGACGGATGCGGATTGTACCGCCATCGTCGACTCGTGCCCGTCCATCCTCGATGCGTCACCCATTCTCGGAGCGTCCGGGCAGATCGTTTACGGCAACCTTAACTGGTCGCCCCGGGATCTCTTCGGAGTCGGGCCGGGCTACACCGTCGTGCGAAACTGGCCAGTCGACCTCGGGTCCTTTATCTCGGAACGCGATATTAGCTCGGCGGCTCAGGTTTGCGTCATCGGTCGACGAGTCGCCAAGGAGCTGTTCCAGACGATGAATCCGGTCGGCGAATCCGTGCGGATTCGCAACATTCCGTTTCGAATCGTCGGCGTATTTGAAGAGAAGGGAGCCAACATTGTTGGCGAAGACGAGGACGACATCGTTGTCGTTCCGTTTACGACAATGCGTCAGCGGATTTATCAATCGAAGTTCAAGAATGTTCACGTTGTTTTTGCGTCGGCGAGAGCACCCGAGCTAATGGACAAAGCCGAGAACGAAATTCATCAGCTACTTCTCGAGCGTCACAAGATCGCCCCGGGATTGCCCGCGGACTTTTCGGTACAGAATACGAAGCAATTTGCCAACGCGCTGGGCAAAGTCACCGGGATTTTGACCATGCTTCTCGCATCCATCGCGGCAATCTCGCTGCTGGTTGGGGGAGTCGGCATTATGAATATCATGCTGGTCTCCGTGACAGAGCGGACTCGTGAAATCGGGATCCGAATGGCAGTTGGCGCCCGTGGGCGGGACATTCTGCGACAGTTTCTTGTCGAATCGATCGTGTTGTCGATGATCGGCGGCTTGATTGGATTTTCGCTGGGTTGCGCCGCTTCGATTGGCGTGACGTCCGTGATTAACAACTTCTCGTCGTCCGAATGGCCGGTCACCATTTCAGTAAAGGCAGGTCTGGTTGCGGTCGCCTTTTCCGCAGTCGTCGGTATGTTCTTTGGATACTATCCCGCCAGACGAGCCAGCAAGCTCGATCCAATCGACGCATTGAGATACGAGTAGTTGCGGAGTAATCGCGGGTGTTGAAAGTTTGTAGCACCGCCTTCAGGTGGAATTCTTCGGGCTTCCGGCAAATAGCCCTCTACTGTTCAATCGATGTGTATTCACAGGTAGTGGATCTTGTTAGAGATCCTTCGTTCGTGAAAATCGCTACTACTGCAAGGATCTTTAACAAGATCCACTACGAACTCAGGTTTTGAAATGCCCTCTACGACGTTACCATCTGCCGCAGCCCGTTTGCCAGTTCCTGGACCGCAAGGTCGCATTCTTCCTGATTGATCTCTGTGTTGATTGAAACATGAGACCACGCACGGGAATCATCCACGAACTTCTCGTACATTGGCGCGACCGTTGACTGCCACTGCTGCGTGACGCTTTCTGTCGTTCGGCCCCGTTCGGCGACATCCCGTTGCATGCGACGTTGAAAGCGAATTTCGTCAGACGCTTCCACAAAGACGCGGAGGTTCAACTTGTTGCGCACCGATTCATGCGTGTACAGCAGAATGCCTTCGACGATCGTAATGGGGCGAGGCTGAATGGTGATTGTCTTCGCCAGTCGCGAATGAGTCGCAAAGCAGTATGTTGGCATCTCAATCGGCTTACCGCGAGCGAGGGAATCCAGGTGAACATCAAGCAAATCGAAATCGACCGTCTGGGGATGATCAAAATTGACCTGCGCCCGTTCGTCCTCGCTCAAATGCGAATGAGAGATGTAGTAGCTGTCGCACGAAATCAGATTGGCCAAGCCGTCCAGCGATTCGGAGAGTTGGCGACAGATCGTCGTCTTGCCGCTGCCACTACCACCAGCGATACCAATCAGGAGCGTCTTTTTTTGCATCATATGCGCGGCGTCAGAGAAGAAATGAAGAGCAGCTAACTATAGCAAAATTCGCCGCCGCCGTTGGGGCATGCGAATTTGTTGTGCTTCGGGGAGAGGTAGAGCCGAAGAGGGCGAAGCGATGAATTTCGTCGCGCAAATTGAGCCGAAGGGCTCGTTAGAAGCTGTTTCAAAACTGTTCGTAATACCGGCTAAAGCCGAGTACGGCTCAAACGATTTGAATCACAGGTAGTGGATCTTGTCAAAGATCACCCAGTCGTCCGCGAGAAGCGTTGTGCTGCAAGGATCTTTAACAAGATCCACTACCCATGTTCATCATGGAGCCAGAATCTAGTCTATCGACATTTCCTTCTTGGTGAATTTGAGGGCTCTTAGATACTCTTGCAGCTGTGAGTTCGGGTTCAACTCGACTGCAAGTTCTTGAAGCTTAAGCGCCTTGTCGATGTCGCCACCGTTGTGAAACAGATGAGCCGCAGTGTCGAGCGTATTCGCCTTGCCGCCCGGATCGTCCGTTACCTCGATTTTGCCGGCCGCCTTCTCGGCGATTTTGGCCGCTCTTAACCACAATTCATTGCTGAGCTCGAGGTCATCTTCGGTCACAAGATCCCATAACGCCTGGTTGGCAGAGCCCGGCTCAAGTTCGCCCACGCTGTCCAGATACTTGCCGACAATCTGCTCGACCTTCTCGTCAGCGGCGTCCCGGATTTCATCCATGTCCAGATCGCTATTTTTCAGTCCGACAACAATTTCTCGTGCCATGCTTTGTGACACGTTGTTTCCCGCCTGTTGCAGTGCGATGTTTCCCTCGTGGTTGTGGTTGAAGGGGCTTTGGTTGTTACTGGAACTACTCCACAGTGCAGGGAATCCTGTCGTAGCTTGTCGGCCATCGCCCCATCCGAGACCTTCCCAGTTCATTGTCATCTGTTGAAGTCGCAATTTTACGATTTGCTCCTTCTTGCTGGCTCGCCGGTCCAGTTGCAACTTCAATTTTGCCAGTCGCCTTTCAAGCTGTTCTACTGCTTTCTCCCGCTTTTCAAAATCGCTATCGAATTGCTCGCTCAGGATCGCCATCGCTTCATCCGTCATTTCGCCTCGTTCGTCCTCATCAGCGTCTGCCCATTTTTCAGAGAACTTTCCTAGCCTGTCATTCACCTGGACGAATATCGCTCGCGACTTACCATCTTCGGTGGCCGCTTCGGTCAGCCGCCACTTCTCCTGCGTCTGTTGTGCCTGACAATAGGCCGCAAGGGCTGCAAGGCTGATTAGCAAAACGGACAGGCTCAATTTATTGCGATTCATCCTCGTCTCCTTCTTTTGGATCTGTGCAGACCGGGCAGTCTGAACATTCGGTTTCGTGTGTTAAATTTGGGTTTGCCAAAAACTCTTCAAATTTTTTGTTCTGACAGTCTTCCTGTTCGAGCTCCCGTTCCAGCGACTGGCATTCCAATTCAATTCGCCACTGTTCTGAGGTGGCGGCAGGCAGGTTGTTGCCATTCCAGTCATTGGACTCCATCTGATCAAGCAGCGCGTCTGACTGCATTAAAGCCGACTGAAACTCTACTTCCTCGCGTTCCATTTTGCGAAATTCAAAACGCAGTTTGGCCATCGCACGCATCAGTTCCTGGTTCAATGGCGAAGTCTCTAAAGGCGTTGTTTCCTCAAGAAGTCGTGGAGCGTCTTTGTCGTCAATAATGACGATCCGGTCGCCACTGTCCGTAAGCTGCGAGAAAGGCACTTTCGGGAACCAGTAGCGGCCAGCAAGCAGGCAAAGGAAAAGAGCAGCAGCTACGATGGCGCTCCTGAAAACCGCGGGTGCGAAATTCATGAGTCCTGCAAATGCGACTTTCGTCTTGTCCGTCCAGGTGGCTTCTGCGGCGCGACGCGGGCGTAGCTTTCCGCTCTGGAAATCGCCGAGAAGCGAACTCAACTCCGTCTTTACCGACTGGGCATCCTGAAAACGCTCATCCGGCGACTTGGCGAGCAAGCGGTCAATGAGGTCAATCAACTCGCCCGGCAGGTTAGGATTGATCTCATCCAGCGGTCGATACGATTCGTGGCAGATGCGGTTCATCACAGCCATCATGTTCGGAGCCCGGAAAGGAGATCGACCGCTGCACATGAAGTAGAGGACGCTGCCAAGGCTGAACAGATCCGAGCGAACATCAATCGCGGCTCCGCGAGCTTGCTCGGGCGACATATAGTTGGGCGTGCCGGTGATGACGCCGGATCGAGTCAGACTCGCGTCATCGGCGGCTCGAGCCAGTCCAAAATCGGAAATCAGAACACGGTCGACGGAGTCCTCGAGAAGCACGTTGCCGGGCTTAACATCGCGATGGATAATTCCCTGCTTGTGTGCCGCGTGAAGGCCGGCGGCGGCTTGCGAGCCGATCCGGAGAACCTCTGCCGTCGGAAGCGGGCCCTGCTCGTCGACTCGTTCCTGCAGCGAACTGCCGGGAATGTACTGCATAACCAGGTAGCAAATGTTATCCGTCGAAACGACGTCGTGAATTGGCACGACATGTTCGTGAACGACCGCGGCGGATGCCTGCGCTTCACGGGCGAATCGTTGCCTGGCGGGGCCGCTATGAACAAGATGCGGCGCGAGGACCTTGATCGCCACGACTCGATTTAGTTCCGAGTCGCGTGCCTTGAAAACAATTCCGAAACCGCCGACACCAATCAGACGTTCGATATCGTAGCGTCCGAGCCGGCCCAGTAGTTCTGGATGAGTCGGGCTGTCGAGGAAGTCGAGGTGAACCGGTTCGCATTCGATCTGTCGGTTTTGCCGTTCCGAAGAATCGACTGCGACCAGAACCGAGTAGGGAATCGAAGCTGGTGATTCGTCCGCACTCAGGTGAAAATCCGATGTCGGCTCGTTCACCCGGTCCGTCAGATCGTTCAGCCAGTCGCCGGCCCCTGAAAGCTTCGCCAGTCGCTGTTGGCACGAATTGCATTGTTCAAGATGTACCAGCTCGTCCGGGCGAAAGTCGCCGA
This sequence comes from uncultured Pirellulaceae bacterium, assembly GCA_938040995.1. GTDB lineage: Bacteria > Planctomycetota > Planctomycetia > Pirellulales > Pirellulaceae > CALHZT01. Next base: position 21,687 of record CALHZT010000083.1, read on the forward strand.
TGGGCGAATCGTTCAGTAGCTCGCGGAGTTGGTTGTCAGAATAGTGCATTATTGGTTTTCAAGTTCGAATCGTGTCACTTCTTTTCGCAAACGCTGGATCACGCGGCTGCGGGCGACATAGACGGCGCCGCGGGGAATACTGAGATTCTCGGCGACTGTATTGATGTCCTGCCCCTCAACGGACGTTTGCCAGAACGCATCCCACGTTTGCGGTTGAACGCTTTTTTTGACTCGTTGCGAAGCCCATAGAAAGACCTCGCTGCGAAATGTCTCGTCGAACTCGCTGTCCGACGCCTTGTCCATACCCGCGGCGGCTTCGAGTGATTGCCAGGCTCCCGTGTCGACCTGCTTTTCGCCACGGCGTTTTCTTGCCAATGTTGCCAGCTGATTTCTCGCGATTCGAAACAGCCAGGTACGAAATTTGGCTCGATCCGAATTCGGATTGAATCGTTTGACCGCTTTGGCGACGCCAAGGAATACTTCCTGGACGAGCTCGTGGGCGTCCGAGTCTTGAAGGCCACGGCGGCGGGCGTACTGATAAACGAATGGCTCGTAGATTTCCGTAAATTCCCGCCAAGCCGGTGCGTCTGACGCGTCCGGAAGACGCACGATCAAGCTGGCTCGCGTTGGCGGGATTTGATTCATGCGTATCATTTTAGGCGTGATTTAAGAGCAAACGGAATCTCTACCATTTAACTCTCATCTCAAGCCGATATCTTGCACGCGGATCGCCAGTTTCCTGAAATTTGTCGAGGAATAATGCGGATTCACGGCGAGCCGGCTGAAACCGGATTCCTGGGCAGCGGATTCTCCGGATGTTGCGTCTGGAAATTGTCATCAGGCGAGCGGCGAATAAAAAAGGTAACCGTTCACGCGGGCAATGGTCTGGCTCAATTTTTCGGCGGCAAACTGACTTTTTTCGCTTTGCGGGCAAACGCCGAAATTTTGTGCCTGACCGTCTCGAACCTGCCGCCGCCAAACGGGGATTGGGAAGAATAAGAAACGGAAAACGTTTACAGTTCGCAATGTCTTGCGTCACCTGTATCAATTTGCCTTTTTCATTTGTCACTTGTCATTTTTCACTGAGTTGCCAGCGCAAAACAAACAGCAGCTCTCATTGGCTCGCCGCCGACAAAACGCGGAAATTTTGTGCCCGCCCCTCTCGAACCTGAGGAAACTTAAATATCCGTGAACGGTTACGAAGAAAGCACAACGCCTGGCGAATTCGCCAGGCGTTATTGAAGTCTCTAGAAATGATCTGATCGATGAAGTTATCGCCTATGACGAAAGGCGAGTGAGAATTTACGAATAAGACATCGGTAGGCCGAAGCGGCTAAAGAACGCAAGTTGGTAAATCTTTGTCCGCCGCTCACCTAAGCGATGAAACCAGCCCAGATGCTGTCGATTACGGCGACTTGCTCCTCTTCGGCTGAATCCTCACTCCGGATCGAGTCGGTTGAGAACGTAGCGACCGCCTGAACTACGGGGGCGGCGGCTTGCGGCTGGTAAGTCGAATCCGCCTCCGGCTGCGTTAGCACTGGCGAAGCCGCTGCCGTGGGCAGATCGGTTGACCGGGAAGGAGCCACTACAATCGCACCGGATCCCGACTGGAATTTAAAGTTGTTCCAGACATTAAAGTCAGAACCATCCGTCGTACCATCGCAGTTGAAATCGCCATTTCCCCAACCACCTGTGTTCGTAAACTTGTTGGCATTCCACAAGTTAAAGTCAGAACCATCGACGCTAAAGTCAAGGTTACCATCGCCGGGCAACGAACCGATGATATCGACGACCATCGTATTTTGATCGTCATGATTGACCACGCCGTCGCCGTTGAGATCAAATTCGGCGGCCGATGAATTTCCGGACATGATCTCCGAACAGAGAATGTCGATGTCTGCGACGTTAATCTGCTCATCACCATTAAGGTCGCCTGGAACCGCTGTGGAACCAAGCGTGAACGTTCCTGCGTACCAGTCGGCACCCTGCACTCCGACAGTCCCGTCGCCGTTTTGATCCATCTGCAGGCCTTCGAGGTCCAGAATGTTTGGACCGACAACGATGGTGTAGTCACCCACCGCCGTCTGTTGCTCGAAGTTGATCTGTAGATCTGTCATGGAGATCCACTCAAAGCTGGAAACCGACGACCAGATATCGCCCTCTGGTCCGACGAAGAACTGAATGTCAACGGCCGGGTCAAAACTGGATGTATCCATATTCTGATCGAACGAGATGGTCACGAAGTCCGCTTCCGTTTCACCGGACGCAACAATGGAACCCGCACTCGGCGCGATACCGGGACTTGAGTCTGCGGCAACAGCGAACTCAAACGAATAGTCGTCATTCGCCTCGCCCGAAACTCCATTCCCGTTCTGGTCCATGGCCAGACCTTCGACGTCATAAATCTCCGGTCCAAACGTCATGGAGTAGAGACCGTTTACATCGAGAGCCGCAAACTCCAGTTGCAACTGGCTGGGCGTCGGGAAACTGTGTCCTGTTAGCAAGGGGCTCACATCGTTTCCGTCCGGATCGAGGAATGCCGTAACATCATCGAAAGAGAAACTCGAAGTATCCACGGGCTGATTGAAATCAATCGTTACAGAAGTCGGCGCGAGAAGCGAATTGGAGGTCGGAGCCGAAACGACCACAGGTCCACCAGCAACGGGATCCGCCGACTCGACCGTTCCGGTGATGAAATACTGCCCAAGACTACCGTAGTCAGAATAGCCGGTTGAGAGGTTTCCTTTTCCAACGCCGTCTACCACAACCGTGTAGGTGCCCGCGTCCAATGTCATGTTGAGGCTGGCATCCAGTCGCGTGGACGGGTTGCTCGACGTTATCAGAGTACCCGTTGCATCGAACAGTTCGACTTGCAAGTCCAGGTTCGATCCAATGTCAATCACGTCAAAATCAAGAGATATCGTCGTTTGACCGAATGCGTCAATCCGGAAAACGTCGACGTCACTCTCCTGCTCAATGACTCCGGCGATGTCTACTGAGGTTCCACCAACAGGAACGATCGCCGCAGCCGACGACGAGGTATTCCCAAAGTCATCCGCGCGATACTGCAACTTTTGGCGAATGATGTTGATGTCATTCTCGCCGTTGCTCGCGTTGTCATATTCACCACGACTCCACTGAGTCAACGAGCGGTTGTAACCAACGCCCATAATGGGAGCCCAACCGGTGGCACCATTTCCATGCCCGCGATAGTAGCTTGCCGAATCATCGCCATCATGCACGAGCCCCAGCGCATGGCCGGCTTCGTGTGATGATGCTTCGGCGATATTCTTGGCGGAACCACCGAGATTGTTGTAGAAGGTCCAAACTGGCGTGTCGGAACTCCAGTTCCACGAATTCACATACGCGACGCCGCCGGCCTGGCTGAACCATCGGGCCCCGGTCCCGCCAACCCGGGCATCATCAACATCTGTACTGATCACCACTCGAATCGCCTGCCTGCCCTGGGCGAACAACGCCGCACCAGGATCTTCCGTCGTGACATCCACATCAAAGTTGGCGAAGTCTTCGGCAACCCGTTCAAACGTTTCCTGAATAACGTTGACTTCGGCAGCGCTGAAGTCATCAAGATTGTTGTCTAGCGAGAATGGCGGCGCATGAATCACGTTGTCGCCGTTAAAGCTATTCCAGGCTATGTTGCTGCCAGTCACATGGCCATCAAAATCGAGGAAGATCTTCCGAGCGGCAGAAGGATTGCTGTGGAGAGTGGGAACGCTGGGGATCATCTGGATCTCGCCACCGCCAGTTCCACCGCCAACACCATCGCTTACTTCAAACGCTTCACTTGGAGAGGGAATCGACTGGATCAGTTCCTCTGGCGCCGGATCAAAGAAATAGGCGTGCCCATCAGGACC